>DAOTTM010000152.1:0-2539 GCA_034437915.1 Dehalococcoidia bacterium
CATCGCTGCGAAAACCTTGTTGAACTCGGTGACGAAGGCCTTCACTGATGAAAGGGCGGCGGCGCTATCCGGGGCGACGGTGACGGTCGCCGGGGTGCCTGGACCAGTGAGAGCGTTCAGGGTGAGCGTGACGCCCGTGCCCGTCGTCACGGTATTTGTCGCGGCGGATTGCGTGGCGCCCCCATCGACCTTGTACTGCGCACTGACACCGAGCGATTGGGTCCCACCGATGAGCCCGAGCTTCGCGAGAAGGTCTCCACCGGCGCCATCATCAGCGATTGTGATCTCGAGCGAACCCGTCTTCGCCTGTTGGAGCTTGATCGTGTCCGAGATCGGATCATACCGCGCCGTCACCCCCGCCGGGCTGGAGGTGATGCGGTTGATGATGTCCGTCAGCGAATCGCTGGCCGCGTTGTAGCTGATCGTCGTGCCGTTGATGGTGAACGAATGGGCGCCAGCCGCCGGTGGGCCGCCCTGGAACGTCGTCGCGTCCAGCTTTGCGCTCAGACTCAATCTGGCGATGGAATTCGTGCTCACCCGGCTGGCGCCGAGCGGAGACGCAAGGAGGTTCGCGGCGCTGAGGAAGTTGGAGGTGTCGGTCGCGTTTCCGAGAGCAATCGCCCCCTGCGTGGAGGCCAACGAAATCAGGTTGGGGCGCCCGTTCGTGTCGTTGGTGACCGTCGCCGTCACCCCGATCGCGCTCGCGTTGATGTCCGCCAGGACATCGTTCAACGACATTTGTTTGGTAAAGGCGGCGGTGCTGACCGCTGTCGCGCCGCCACCCGTCCCGGAAAGGTTGGTCGCCGCGAGAAAGTTTGACGTGTCGCCGACCCCACCGAGCGCGAGCGGTCCGCTTGCAGTCGTGAGCGTGATCTTGTTGGCGCGTCCGTTGGCGTCGTTGGAGATGCTCGCGGTCACGCCGATACCAGCGCCCTGGGCGTTGATCGCCGCGACGACATCGTTGAGTGATTGCGTGGCCGGGTCGACGGTGATGACCTGCGTCCCGAGCGCCGAACCGATCGTGAAGGTCCCGGCGGTAACGGCGGTGGAAAGATTGGAGGCGTTCAGCAACGAGCCCGCATCCGCCACGCGCGCACCAATTGTGAAAACCTGTGAGCCGCCAGTCGCCGTGGACATGGTGAACTTTCCGTTCGTCGGCGCAATCCCGAAGTTGGAGAGGCTGATTGGCAAGGTCGCATCAATCCCCGCGGAGATTGCCGTGCCCGCTATATTCGATGCGGTCGCCAGCTGGAGCACATCGACAGTGAACGTCCCCGGTATCGCGGTGGGCGAGGCGGCCGCCGAAACGGCATTCGCGGCGGCCGTGGGGTTGATGACGGTGGCCGTCTTGCCAGTGACGGATGCCGCGCCAAACAGGCTCGTGGACTTCGCCAGCAAGGCGGCAAGGGCTACCTGGATCGCGCCGATGGCATTGCGCTGACCGTTCGCCTTTGTCTGTTGAATGCCCAGCTTGCGGATGCCGCTTTGGCGGGCAAACGTCAACTGGGCAATGACCGCTTCGGTATCGAAGGTCGCGAAGAAGCCACCGATGCGGACGGGATCAACCATGGATCATCCCCTCCGTTCGAAGAGCAGGCCCGCGGCGGATTGCCGGGCGCCAAGGTTGGCGAGGATTCCGGCGGGAACACGCGCAATCACGGCGCCTGACCGCGTATCTCGGACGATCACCGCAACAAGATCGCCCTGTTCGTTGACGGCGTAGTCGATTTCGCAAGTGTCCGGATCGCGCCCCGGCAAAATCGACGCGAGCAACGCGTGGTACGACGACGACCGCCCCTGTCGGGCATCCTGCCTGGATTGGCGGCGATCCTTGTTCCATTCGGTCCTCCCGGGGGAGACGCGAGCCGGTTCGATTCTTCCAATCTTAAGGTCGGGCACGGGACGCCTCCTACCGGAAACCTACCTAATCATCGTCAGCATTGCGCCGATTCTTGATGGCGGTTCGTCGATTTGCGGTTGCCGCGGGGAAACCGAAACGGGTCCGGCCAGTTGCCTGGCCGAACCCGTTGCTCGCTGGTGGAACCTCGACGGGCTACTGGAGGAGTTTGAGGACCGACTGAGACGACTGGTTGGCCTGCGCCAAGACAGCCGTACCGGCCTGTTGCAGGATCTGGTTGCTGACCATCTGGCTGGAGAGGGCGGCGATGTCCGCATCGCGGATGCGACTCTCGCTTGCCGTGAGGTTCTCGACGGCGACGCCGAGGCTGTTGATGGTGTGCTCGAGGCGGTTCTGCGATGCGCCAAGGTCGGCGCGGCGGGTGTTCATCGTCGTAATGGCGGCGTCCACCTGGTTGATGAGCGCTTGCGATGCGGTGTTGCTGGCAACGACGCCTGCGGCGCCACCCCCCCAACCGGCGATCAGGTTCAGCCCTGTCGCCGAAGTTGCCTGAACATCGCTAAATGCGATGCTCGTCGTGTCGTAGATAGTGGTGTTCGCACCGACCTGGAGTTTCGCGGCGCCGCTGCCGGTCACAACGATCGTGTCGTCCGCTGCGGCAACGAGGCCCAAGACGATGTT
>DAOTTM010000153.1:0-5561 GCA_034437915.1 Dehalococcoidia bacterium
CGTGCGCGGCTCCGATTCCGTTGTTTGCCGACCCGCCGCCTACCGCGAACCGCGCAGCCGCGGGTCGAGCACATCGCGGAGGGCATCGCCGAGCATGTTGAAGCCGAAGACGGCGAGGAAGATGGCCGTGCCGGGGAAGAGCGCGAGGTATATGTGATTTTCGGCGAACGTCCGCGTCTGGCCGGAGAGCATCTGCCCCCACGTGGGGAAGTTGGTGACGCCCTGGCCGAGGAAGCTGATCGTCGCTTCCACGAGGATGGCCGTGCCGAGTTGCAGCGACGCGAGCACGATCACCGTGGGCATGATGTTCGGGATGATGTGCTTCATGATGGTGCGCGTGGACGTTGCGCCGATGACGGTCGCGGCCTCCACATAGGGGTTCGCCTTCGTCGCCAGCACGGACGCGCGCACGACGCGGGACGCGCCCCCGGCGAGGACGACGCCGAGCGTGAGAATGATGATCGTGGTGCGCGGGAAGGTGTGCCAGAACCAGAGGCTCCCGCCCGGTTGCGGCCCCCAATCGGGTCCCCGGCCGAGGCCGAAGAAGCCCGAGATGCCCGGGCGCACGTTCAAGACGGTGAGCAACGTCAAGATGAGGAAGATGGCCGGGAAGCTGAGCCAGATATCGACGAGGCGTTGGATCGTGAAGTCGATCTTGCCACCGAAGTAGCCCGAACTGACGCCCACGACGAGCGAGAGGATTGATACGAAGATCACCGTGCCGATCCCGACGAGGGCCGTCACCTGGCAGGCATAGACCATCCGTGAATACAGGTCGCGCCCGTTTTCGTCGGTGCCAAACCAATACCGCGAGCTGGGCCCCTGGAGGGCATCGCTGAGGTGTTGGGCACTGAGAGGATCCCGCGCAATCCAGGGTGAGAACACGCCGATCACGACGATCCCGATCAGCATCAGCGCACCGAACGCGCCCAGCGGCTTGCGTTGCACGAACCCGACGACTCCGAGCGTGATGCGCCGAGGCGCCGCCGCCCGTGGGCGGAAGAACTGTTCGACTTGGGGCGTGGATTCCATCTTGGCGGCGGTCATGGGCAATTCGTCCTAGGAGAACTTGATGCGGGGGTCGAGCACGGCATACGTCAGGTCGACGGCGAGGTTGGAGAAGACGATGACGACCGCGAACACCATGTTCACGGCGATAATCACGGGGAAATCGCGGTTGAGGATCGCCGTGAACAGGTAGCGGGCTACCCCGGGGATGCCGAAGATCTGTTCAAGCACGAGTGAACCGCCCACGAGCACCGGGATCTGGAGGCCGATGATCGTGACGATCGGGATCATCGCATTGCGCACGCCATGGCGGATGACGGTCGTACGGTCGGTGAGGCCCTTGGATCTCGCGGTGCGGATGTAATCCTGCCGCAGGACCTCGAGCATCTGCGCGCGGGTGAGGCGCATGATCGTGCCAGAAAGGCCGATGCCGAGGATGACGGCGGGCATCCAGATGAGCTCCAGGTTCTTCATCGGGTCGTCCCAGACCTTCGTGAAAAAGAAGGGGAACGAGTAGTTGAACCAGCGAGAAGCGATGATGATGACGATTGTGGCGAAGAAGAACGAGGGGATGGCGAGCATCCCGATCGCCGAGCTGCGCGCGATATAATCGACCGCACCGTCCTGCTTGACGGCCGAGATCACACCGATGGGGAGCGCAATCAGGACTGAAACGAGCATCCCAAGCAGGCCCAGTTCGATACTCGTGGGGATGCGTTCGCGAAGCTCCGGGCCGATCGGGCGCCCACCCGCAAGCGTCACCCCGAGGTCCCCCTGGGCCGCGTTCGTCACCCAGCTCCACCACTGGTGGATGTAGTTTTTGTCCAGCCCCAGCCGGACGCGGATCTCATCCTTATATGCGTTGAACGCGAAAGTGTTTTTCGCCGCGTCGCGTTGTGCGGGCGTGGCGGCGGCCGGGTCCAACCCTTCCTTTTGCAGTTGAGTGTTGACGAGTCCGTCTTCGATCCGTTTCTTGTCCTGGAACGCGGCGGTGAGGGGATCCTTGCCTTCCTTTGCGAGCCCCTCCGCGATATATGTCTTGAGGACCTCATCCCGGTTCTGGAGCGCGCTGTTGTCGGTGAGAATGTCGACCGCGTCGCCGGGCAGCATCCGCACGAACGCCGTCACCAGGAGCGAAACGCCCAACAGGGTCGGGATAGTGAGCAAGAGGCGTCGGATGATGTACTGAGTCATCGAATCAAGCTCCAAGAGTGTGCCGAGCGGACCCCGGGGGCGCAGTCCGCTCGGCGGTTGAACACGCGGGCGAACTAGCCCTTCTTCAGGCGGGCGTCGTCGAAACCGGCCTTCATGAGTCCATCGGCCATGTACGCGAACCCGGACTTGTGGAAGAAGTTCTTCACCCACGGCTGGGCGTAGACGTACCCCGCGTTGGCCTGGTACGGGATGGCGGGCATCGACTCCGCCATGAACCGCTGCATCTCATGGATGTACTCGATGCGCTCCTTGAGATTCAGGATCGTGCGCTGCTTCTCGATGCGGGTATCGATCTCGGCCTGCTCGGGGATCGGCGTCCCGCCCCAGTTTTTGCGCGCCGACTTTGACCAGTTGGACGAGGCGAAGACGTCGTCCGCGTCGTTCCCCCCGGCCTGCAAGGGACCGATCGCCGCGGTGTTGGCTGGCATCTTGCCCAGGAAGATGGTTTGGATGTAGGTCGCGTACTCTTGGAAGACGAGTTCCGGCTTGAGCCCGGCTTCCTGGAACGAGGCGGTGACCAGTTCGTAGATCTGCTTCGCTTCGGGGCCATAGCGATCGACGTTGCCGATCAGCTTGAAGCTCAAGCCTTCGGCGCCGGCGGCGCTGAGGAGCTTCTTTGCCTCGGCGATGTCGCGCTTATAGTACTTGGCGTTCGGCCCGAACTTCGCGTCCCTCGGGTCCAGGAAGAAGGGGGCGTGGCCCGGCGGCAGGTGGGACATGTAGCCGCCCTTGCCCGTGCCGTCCTGGACCTTGAGCATGCCGTCGCGGTCCATGATCATGGAGAGCGCCTGGCGTACGCGCTTGTCGTCGAAAGGCTTGTTGTCGAAGTTGAAGTACATGCCACCTTGGGTGGTGGTCTGCACGAAGGTGTCGCCACCCTTGGCGTCCAGCTTGGCGCGCGACTCCTTGAAGATTGCCCCGTTGAGGGCCGAGAGGTCGAGCTCGCCCGCCTGCAGGGCGGCGACGATGCGCTGGGCATCGTTCGTCAGCCCTGCTTCGACCTTGTCGAAGTTTGGCCACGGCGCGTCATGGTAGTCCGGGTTGCGGTCCCACTTGATCGATACGCCGGGGGCGTACGAGCGGAACATGTACGGGCCGGTACCAACCGGATCCTGCTTGGCCTGACCGCTGTCGATCGTCTCGACGGGGATGAACCATATGCCCTCGGCCGAGGCCGCCGTGGAGTGGAGGAAGGGCGCATACGGCTGCTTCAGGGTGATCTTGATGGTCTTCTCGTCCGGCGCCTCGACCTTGTCGATAACACCGTTGAACTTGGCGCCGTTCGGCGAAGCTTTCGAGAAGACTTCCCAGGTCTTGAGAAAATCCGTGGCGGTGGCGGCGCGGCCGTTCATCGGGGCCTTGTTATGCCATTTGACGTTGGGCTTCATCGTGAAGGTGTAGTGGGTTGGGTCCACCACTTCCCACTTGGCGATGATGTCACCTTCGAGGACGGTCTTGTCTTCGACGGCGACGGTGGCGTTGGCGGTTCCGCGCAGCAGGCGGCTGTAGTGGTATGTCGATGGGGTCTGCGCCAAGTAGGTGAGGTTCTCGAACGGATAGAGCGTCGGCGGGTCGCCGGAAGAGAGGCCGCTCATCGGGAGCTTCAGCGTCCCCCCGCGGTTGACCGTCGGCGCCGCGGCGGTTGCGCCGGCCGCCGGGGTCGTCCCGGCGGGCGCGGGCGTGGTCCCGCCGTCGTCATCATCCCCGCAGCCGACGAGCGCGAGGCCCGCCGCGCCTACGCCAACCGCGCTGGCCGATCCCATGAATCGGCGCCGAGAAGACCTCATGGTCTGCAGTTTTGTCCAGTATTCGCTTGCCATCGATCGATTAGCCTTTCTTCAGGCGGGCATCGTCGAAACCAGCCCTCATGTAGCCATCGGCGATGAACGAGTATCCAGACTTGTAGTAGAAGTTCTTCAGCCACGGCTGCGCGTACAGGTAGCCGGCGCTGGCGTGATAGGGGACCGTGAGCATCGACTCGGCCATGAAACGCTGCATCTCCTTGATGTACTCGATGCGCTCCTCGAGGTTGAGGATGGTGCGCTGCTTTTCGATGCGGGTGTCGATCTCGGGTTGCTCGGCGATCGGCGTCCCGCCCCAGTTGTGGCGGGCGGATTTCGACCAGTAGAGGGCCGCGAAGATGTCGTCCGGGTCGTTTGCCGAACCGATGAAAGGCCCGATTGCGCAAGTATTCTCGGCCATCTTTCCGAGGAAGACGGTTTGGATATATGTCGCGTACTCCTGGAAGACGAGTTCAGGCTTGAGACCGGCCTCCTGGAGCGACGCCGTGACGAGTTCCCAAAGCTGCTTGGCCTCCGGACCGTAGCGATCGACGTTGCCAATGAGCTTGAAAGAGAGGCCTTCAGCGCCGGCCGCTGACAGAAGCTTCTTCGCTTCCGCGAGGTCGCGCTTGTAGTACTTCGAGTTGGGACCGAACTTAGCGTCGCGCGGGTCAATGAAGAACGGCGCCTGCCCCGGCGGCTGGTGGGCCATATACCCGCCTTTGCCCGTGCCGTCCTGCACCTTCAGCATGCCGTCGCGGTCCATGATCATTGACAGCGCTTGGCGAACGCGCTTGTCGTTGAACGGCTTGTTGTCGAAGTTGAAGTACATTCCGCCTTCGACGGAATTCTGGATGAAGGTATCCTGGCCCTTCGGGTCCAATTTGGAGCGCGACTCCTTAAAGATCGGGCCATTCAGGCCTGAGGTATCGAGTTCGCCTGTCTGGAGGGCCGCGATGATGCGCTGCGCGTCGTTCGTTAGGCCAGCCTCGAGCTTGTCGAAGTTCGGGAAAGGTGCATCGTAGTAATCTGGGTTGCGATCCCACTTAATCGAAACGCCGGGGGAGTAGCTCCGGAAGATATACGGCCCCGTGCCAACGGGGTCCTGCTTAACCTGGCCACTGTCTATCGTCTCGACGGGAATGAACCAGATGCCTTCGGCGGAGGCCGCGATCGCGTGGAGGAAGGGCGCGAAGGGCTGCTTCAAGCTGATCTTGATTGTCTTGTCGTCAGGCGCCTGGACCTTATCGATGATTCCGTTGTACTTGGCGGCGTTCGGCGAGACCTTCGAGAATACCTCCCAGGTCTTGAGGAAGTCCGTGGCGGTGGCGGCGCGACCGTTCATCGGGGCCTTGTTCTGCCACTTCACGTTCGGCTTCATCGTGAAGGTGTAGTTGGTCGGATCGACCTGTTCCCACTTGGAGATAATGTCGCCTTCAAGGACGGTCTTATCCTCGACCGCCACTTTGGCGTTCGCTACGCCGCGCAGGAGGCGGCTATAGTGCGAGCCGGACGGAGTCTGCGCGAGGTACGTCAGGTTCTCAAACGGGTAGAGCG
>DAOTTM010000154.1:0-13485 GCA_034437915.1 Dehalococcoidia bacterium
CGGAACAACCCGCGCAGCCGCTCGTCGCGCAGGCCGAGCGCATCCTGGGCCACCCCGTTCGCCGCCACAAAGCGGCAGTTTTCGTCCAGCACGAGGCACGGCCAACGCAACCGCTCAAACGCGACGTTGAACGCGGCCCGGTCGAACGCGCGCATCGGAAACTGGTCGTGGCCCCAGTTCGTCCGCTGCGGTAGGCCGCACATCCAGCGGGCAAACCCCGAGGGCTCCGGGCTCATGCCCAGCTGCCGGAGGATGGCGTTCGTTGTGACGCCGTCGGCTTCGCACTCCACGCTGATGTCGACCACGTCCTCGCGCGTCGGCCGCCGCTTGCCAGAGGAGAAGCTGTACACCGTGTTCAGCGGGATCCTCGTGTTCTCGGCGATCGTCTTCCAGCTCTTGCCGTTGCGGAGCCGCGCCGCCCTCAGCAATTCATGCCACGGGGCTGATTCATCGCCGGGGTCCTCCGCGTCGGTCGCGGACACACCGTCCCGGTAGGCCGTTTGCTGTGTGAGCCACCGCCACGTCGCGGCATCCGCCGGGTGCCAGTCGAATGACGACAGCCCCTCAAAGTCGTTCCAGGAGCGGAAGACCGCATCGAATTGGAGGTTCGTCCCGTCCGCCACTCGCCACTCCACTTCATGTGCGTTGCGCCACGAAGTGTTGAAGGCCGGGACTGTCGCCCAGAGCGCCCCCACTTTCATCAGAACTTCCGGCGCATCACGGCTTAATTCGGTCACCAGGCGGTTGAAATACGCCGAGGCCTCGGTCGCGTCCGCCGCATCGTCGAACGACTGTTTCCAGAATCCGATCATGTTGCCGATGAGGCTGTCCCAGTTTGTCAGCCGCTGGCGAAAGTGCGGCAGGGCCGCGAGGCGGAGGAAGTGGCGCTGGTCGGGGCGCTCGAATTGGGCCAAATCCATCTCCGCGACCTGCAGCGCGGGCGCGTTCCAGGCGCGGATCTCGAAGAACTCGTTCGAAAGCTGGCACACCCAGGGGTACGAATCGAGGGCCTCGCGCGTCGATGCCACTCCCGCCGTGCGCTTCTCCAGCAGCTTGATGGGTCCCGTGAGCTCCGGCGCATATCCCGCGTTCGCGAGCACCTCGTTCGTCGCCGCCTCGCCGAGCTTGAGGGCGCGGCAAACCCGCAACAGCACCTCTCGCTTGGGCGTGACCGCTCCGCCTTCGTACCGTGCGTACGAGGGTTCGGAAACGTCCGCGCGCTTCGCCGCCTCACGCTGGCTCAGCTTAAGCGCCGCACGCCCACGATACAGTTCGTCGCTCCAGGCCGTCATACGCCACCTCCGTCGGTTGAGGCGGAGTTATAAGGGGTATGGGGTCAGTTTGCAATGCGCGTGAATCGCTGCCCGAGGATTGCGCCTGGGCATCAGGCGCGGCTCGGGGGCGAACCCTCCCTAACGGTCGGGCTACGGATTGCGGTTTGACGCACCGCCGGGTCACGCGAGTTCCGCTATGCGCGCCAGACTCGCGGAGGGCGCTGTGCCGGGAGGTCGGAGAGCGACGACAGTTCGATACGGCGCGGGGTCAACTTGAGGACGCCGAACGCGGGGTTATCGGCGGCGGGGAAGAACATCTTCGGGTCGTAGCCATAGGGCTCGGGCGTCGCCTTGAAGAGATCCCAGACGTGCTGCTTCGTCGCGGCATCGTCCGCCCAGGTCGCCTCGCATTCGGCGTAGACGTTGTCGTGCTGCTGGTCCCAGTAACTCACGGCGACGTTCGCGTTCTTCGCGAGGTGCTTCGCTTTGAAGCTCTGGCGGCCGGTCATGATCCAGCCGGTCGATCCCTCCCACACGGGGTGGAGGATGCGCGAGCGTGGGCGGCCCTTCGCATCGACAGTCGTGATCGTGCACCAGACGATGCGGCTCACACGAGCGTTGAAATCGGCTTCGATATCGGCGAAGGCTGAAACGTCCATGGTGTTCTCCTAAAGCTTGTTGATCGTGAGGCAGGTGAGGGTGTTCGTGACGCCGGTAAGGTCGCGAACGGCCTCTTCGACGGAGTCGCCAAGGCGATCGAGGTCCTCGGCTTCGATGTGGACGATCACGTCGTGTGGCCCGGTTACGGTGTCGGACGAGAGAACGCGCACTCCCTCGGCTGTGAAAGCAGCGAAGGCATCCGCGACCGTGCGCGCGCTCCCGACGCCCGTCTGAATCAGAACCCAACCAGTCACTGCCATGAATCCCCCCTGGGTAGGAAATAGGAAGTAGAAGTTATCAAATAGAGTCCTTCTACTTTCTTGCCTCGCCTTGGCGCCGCACGAGATTGGGATCCCGGGCGCGCGCAGTCTGCCGCGAACCTACAAGCCTACGGGGCGCGGTGCCCGTGTCAAGCCGACGATCTGACCGAGTGGCCGGGTGTACGCACATTTTCCCGCGCCGCGTAGAATGCGCCCAACACCTCTATAAGGAAGACGCGTATGCCGAACATTGATCGCCGGGGCGTATCTATCTATTACGAAGACCATGGCTCGGGGCCAGCCGTGCTTCTCAGCCACGGGTACAGCGCCACCTCACGGATGTGGCAAGGCCAGGTCGACGCGCTGAAGGACCGTTACCGCGTCATCACCTGGGACATGCGCGGCCACGGCGAAAGCGATAGCCCCGTGGACGAGGGCGAATATTCGGAGGCGAAGACGGTCGACGATATGGCCGCCATCCTGACCCACCTTGCGATCGAATCGGCGGTCATCGGTGGTCTTTCGCTCGGCGGATACATGTCGATGGCCTTCAACGTCGCTCACCCGAAGATGGTGCGAGCGCTCATGCTCTTCGACTGTGGCCCCGGATACAAGAATCCCAAGGCACGCGACGGATGGAACGAAACCGCCATGAAGCGAGCAGCGAACTTCGAAGCGAAGGGCCTGGCCGCCCTTGGCAGCAGCGACGAGGTACGCGTTAGCACACACAAGTCCGCCGACGGACTGGCGCGAGCCGCCCGCGGAATGCTGGCGCAATTCGATTCGCGCATCATCGAATCCCTAGAAACGATCTCCGTGCCCACCCTCGTCCTCGTCGGCGCGGACGACGCTCCCTTCCTCAACGCAAGCGACTACATGTCCGCCAAGATCCCCGGCGCCGTGCGCGTCACGATCCCGGAGGCTGGCCATGCTGCCAACATCCACCAACCAGCCGCCTTCAACGCCGCCGTCGAGTCTTTCCTCGCTTCGCTCCAATGAGCCCTATATCCGTAGCGCGACCGTGAGGAAGCGCTGGGATGGTCCCGAAGCCCACCCATCATCGCGCATTCCGCGTCGGCCCAGCATGCAACAACCAGAAGGAGTTCCCCAATGACCTACGAAAACATCCTCTTCGAAACCGATGGCCGCCTCGCCTACATCACCCTGAACCGGCCCGAAAAGCTCAACGCCCTCTCCAATGACCTCCGCGGCGAAATGTTCCACGCCATGAAGGAAGCAGAGGCGAACCGCGAGGTCGGCGTCATCGTCCTCAAGGCCGCCGGGCGTGCATTCAGCGCCGGGTACGACCTCACGCCGGCGCCGCCCACTTCAGAGTACGTCCATCCGCGGTCGAAGCTGCCGGATACGGGCACGACGCACCCTGCGCACTACGACTGGTCGCGCCATGTCTTGATGGCGAATTGGACGATCTGGGAGCTTTCCAAGCCCGTGATTGCCCAGGTGCACGGCTACTGCCTTGCCGGGGGCACGGAACTCGCGAGCTTCTGCGATTTCCGCATCGTCGCCGAGGACGCGCAGATCGGGTACCCGCCCGTGCGCGCGATGGGCACGATGGACATCATGTGGGCGCCATGGCACCTGCCCATGACGAAGGCGCGCGAGTTCGCCTACGTCGGCGATTCGTTTTCCGGCAAGGATATGGCGCAGATGGGCTGGGCAACGTACGCCGTACCCTCGGCAGAGCTCGCCGCCTTCACCGAACGCTTCGCGCGCCGTATGGGGCACATCGATAACAACCAGCTGATGTATTCGAAGCGCTCGGTCAACCGCCAATACGAAGCAATGGGCATCCGCACCGGCCTCATGTCCGGCACCGATGTCGAAGCCATGAGCAAGCACCGCCCCGAGGCCGGTGAATGGGGCAAACACGTCCGCGACGGCGGCCTCAAAGCTGCCCTCGAATGGCGCGACGGACCCTTCCGCGATTTTCGCGGCGCATACGCCTCCGCTCCCGCGGATCGCCCTGTCGCGGGCACGGAGAAACCGTAACTGCCCTGCGAGGATCCCGGCCCGTAACCGATGGGCCGGGAGTCCCCTACAATTGGACCTATGCGACCATTCTCTGTCTGCCAGCCGCAGGACATCCTCTTTACATCCCCGCAACACTTCCTATCCGTCAGGGGACGAGGATGGTTAGGTCAGGACATCGACCTTACCTACTTGCGGTGGTTATGACACTTCTATAGGGTTCGCTCATGGCTGCCTCATGTCAGCCATTCAGTATGGAGCGGATCCGGCGCTTCCTCCGCGGGAGCGAGAACGGATCACCAAGGACAGTCTTGCTTTTGGCGAGACATGGAGGTTAGCCGGATGAATACAAATCACTCCTCGCAACGAACGCTGCGCCGCTCATGGCGTGGCGCCGCCCTGGCCCTCGCCGCATTGATGACGCTGCTCATCTGGTCTTCGGCGTTCGCACTGCCGCCGACGGTCACCTCGGTCACGCCGAACAATGGCCCCGCGACCGGCGGCACAAACGTAACGATTTCCGGCACAAACTTTACCGCCGGTAGCACCGTCTCGTTTGGCGGCACCCCGGCGAGTTCGATCGTCGTGACGGTACCTTCACTGATTTCGGCGACGGCCCCCGCGCGCGCGCCCGGCCTGGTCAGTGTCACGGTCACCACTATTGACGGCACGAGCACGGCTGTCGGCAATTACACGTACAACGCCACCATACCGATCGTCACCAGCATCTCGCCCACGAGCGGAGCGACAGGCGGGGGCACAGCGGTGACGATCTTTGGCAGCGGATTCCTCAGCGCCAACGCCGTTTCGTTCGGCAGCACGGGCGCGAGCTATTCCATTACCAATGACACACAAATCGCGGCAACATCGCCCGCTCAAGCAGCCGGTACGGTGCATGTCCGCGTGGCCTCAGCGGCGGGGTCGAGTCCTATCGTCGCGGGCGACCAGTTCACATACGTCGGTTCCACGCCGACGATCACGAACGTCAGTCCCACAACGGGACCGGTGGGCGGCGGCACTTCCGTTGTTATCACGGGCACGAACCTCACTGGCGCCACGCTCGTCACCTTCGGAGGGACTTCAGCCACCATCACGTTCAACAACGCGACCCAGATCAATGCCACCTCGCCCGCCCACGTCGCGGGCCTCGTTGATATCATCGTCATAACTCCGAACGGGACCAACGCCAATACCGCCGCGGATAACTACACCTATACCGGCTCTGGCCCCGTCATCACGAGTATCTCACCCACGAGCGGGCCAGTGGGCGGTGGCACCACGGTCACCATCTTCGGCTCGGGCTTCCTCGGCGCGACGTCCGTCACCTTCGGCGGCACGGCGGCGAGCTTCACGGCGCCCTCCTTCGATACACAGATCATCGCCGCGGCGCCCTTCCGCGGGTTTGCCTCGACGGTTGACGTGGTGGTCACGACCGCCTCCGGCGCCAGTCCGAACACCTTCGCCGACAATTACACCTACAGCGGCACGTCCGCCCCCAACGTCACCAACATCTTCCCGACTGTCGGGCCCACCACCGGCGGCACGCAGGTCACGATTACGGGTTCCGGCTTCACAGGGGCGACGTCAGTCACGTTCGGCGGCGCCGCCGCGTTCTTTACCGTCCAGAATAACGCACAGATCGTTGCTACCGCCCCCGCGCACTTTGCTGGCGCCGTGAACATCGTCGTGACCTCGGCCCTCGGTTCAAGCGTCGCAAATATCGCGTCCGTCTTTACTTACGGTGGCACGGGAGGTCCCGTAATTTCGTTCATCTCGCCGACCTCGGGACCGACACCTGGCGGCACGCAGGTGACGATCACCGGTTCCGGCTTCACCGGCGCCACATCCGTGCTCTTCGGAGGCAGCGCTGCCTTCTTCACGGTGTACAGCGATGGTCAGATTATTGCCACCGCCCCCGCGCACTTTGCTGGCACCGTGAACATCGTCGTCACGACGTCACTCGGGTCGAGCACGGGGACCGCCGGCAGCACCTACGTCTATGGCGGCGGCCCGTTTGTAACAGGTGTCAGCCCCAACAGCGGCTCCACTAGCGGCGGCACGATCGTCACCATCACCGGCGGCGGTTTCACCAACACCACCAGCGTCACCTTCGGCGGGTTGAACGCGACCAGCGTCTTCGTCGTCAACGATTCCACGATTACCGCCACAAGCCCGGCGAGAATCGCGGGGGTGGTCGATGTGCTCGTCACGACGGCGCTCGGCACGAGCGCGAACACCAGCGCCGATAACTTCACCTACGGCGGCATCGTCCCGGTCGTCACCACGGTTAGCCCGTCCAGCGGCCCGGCCGCGACGCAGGTCACCATTACCGGTTCAGGCTTCACGAACGTGTATTCCGTCACCTTCGGTGGGGTCGCTGGAACCGGACTTTCCTTCGTGAGTGACGGCCTCATCCGTGTGAACGCCCCGTCTTCGGGCACGGGCACCGTCGATGTCATCGTCATCACCACAACCGGGACGAGCGTGTCGAGCCTCAACGCGCGCTTCACGTTCACCAGTACGGGTACGACGACCAGCTACACGCTCAACTTCCGCTGGAGCCTGATCGTTTGGAAAGGAGTCGATGGCGCCTCCATCGCTGCCGCCTTGAAGGGCCAGGAGAGCCCTGACAACCCCGCAACGAACAACGTCTTCACCACCGTCACCGCCGTCTTCCGCTGGGCCGCGAACACGCAGACCTGGCTCGGGTACTTCCCCGCCGGTGAGGGCGTCCCCGGCGCCAACGACTTCACCACATTCAACCGCGATACCGCCTACTGGATCGCCAGCAGTACCACGATCACGTGGACGATCATCACCGGGTAGCCCAGGGCAAGCCCAACACGTCATCAAGAGCCGGGCAGGACCACCTGCCCGGCTTTCCTTCATTCCGCGACCTGATGATGGCGAGGCCGCCGGGCGGTTGCGAGGCACAAGGCGGTGGCTGCGATCACCAGGCTGACGTGCAAACGGAGGTCAACCGCGAACGCGTTCGGCTCGCGGAGGACAAAAGCGAACGCTATCGCCGACGTGGCGACGGCCACCCAACCGGCGCCTGGCCGCCACCGGCCCAGGTCTTCGATCCCAGCCATGGCCATGAGACAGAGAGCTGGACCAGCCACCTCCACTAGCCGTTCGGTGTCGGTGGCGAACAGCAGCTGCAGATAGACGAGCGCCACGAAGGGAAGAAGCCGCACAGCGAGGACAGCGTGGCGCCGCAGCGCGAACATCGCCAGCGTCGGGGCCACCAGCCCGAAAGGGTTCGTCGTCATCGCGCGGAGCGATTCAAGGTCGCGGTCGGCGAAACGTTGGTGGTAGCCAATATCGCGGAGGAGCGCGTAGTAGTCGTAGCTCGCGTACAGCTCCGGAAAGCGCCGGATGATCTCGGGCAAGGTGGCGAAATACGCGGCATCGCCGTTTCGTTGAGCGATCAAGAGGTGGAGCGTTACCAGGACCGCCGCGGCTGGCAGGGCCACCAGCGCAGCCTCGCGGGCCAGGCGCCGGTCGAACGGCCGCGCGGCGTTCAACGTGTAGTACAGCGGGATAGCGAAGACAACACTCTCCTTCGCCAGCGCGCCCACCGCCACGACGAGGGCGAACGCCAGGGGTCGCCTCGCTTGCGCACACACCATGGCGACGGCGATGCACGCCAGGACCGCCGCATCAGGTATCCAGAAATCAGCGAGGGCGTACTTCAACCCCCAACCAAACGAGAAGAAGAGGAGCGTCACAGCCAGCGCGACGGCCCGGCTGTATCCGCGCGAGCGCCCCAACACGAACATCGCCATACCGGCAATCACCACGAAAGAAGCCGAAACAGCAAAGAATCCGGTTTGCAGGCCGCCAGGGGCCGCCTTCGCAAGCGCGGGAATAAGAGGGCGCCGATTGAACGGGGCGAGACCGAAGTCGAACGGATCGTCGGACGCCATTGCAACGTAGACGTGGCGGTCCCAACCAGGGTCCGCGTACTCGGCCGTGTCCTCCGTCCTCAACTTCGTGCGGGAAAGAAGCGTGACCACGAGCATGAACGAGAGCAGCAATCCGATCGCGATGTCGCCACTTCGCAGCGGGAAACGGACGCCATCGGCGCCGTCGCGTTGTTCCGGTCCGCGCGGGCGCCACCACCCGCGGATCATCTCCTGGATGCATCCGGCAGGGCGCGGCCACGGATCACATCCCGCAGCTTCTGGCTAAGTTCGTCAAAGGCCACGATGAGCCGTTCGTCCAACGCCGACTGTTCGGTGTACGTGTAGATCGAGATGGACACGCGGTCCGCGGGGTCATATTCCAGCACGCCCGTCGATCCGAGGTGGCCCCACCGTTGTCCGCGCAGGCGGCCGTCGGATATCCAACACGGGCAGAAGGGAAAGGTGGCGAGCCCCGTGTACTGGAACTCCGGGCCACGGAACGTGGTCATCGCGTTCAGGCTTTCAGCGGAGATCACGGCACCGCTATCCCACAACAAAATCCCCCAGTAAGCGAGATTCACCACCGTTGAATGGAGGCCCCCCGCCGACCACAGGACACCGCGGTAATCCGAGCTGGCAACGGCGGACAGGTGCAGCCCGCCCGAAGTCCAGAGGACACCCCCGTACTCACTGGTCGAGGGTACCCCACGGTACGGGTGCGTTGAATAGTCCAGTGGATGAAGCTCCTCGTCCATCTTCGTGTCTATCAGCTCGAGGGGATCGAGGATCCGGCTGTGGAGCGCGGCGGTGTAGCTTTGCCCGGTGACCTCTTCTATCACCAGCCCGAGCAGGAAGTAACCGGGCGACGAGTACTCGAACCCCTTCCCCGGTTTGAAGAGAAGGGGCTGATTCGCCGCAGCCTGCAACGCATCGAACGGCGCCACCCCGTCGGTGCTGATCAGGCCGCTTGTATGCTGGAGGAGCTGCCGAATAGTGATCTGGCCGGCGCGAGGGAAGTCCGGGACGAAACGCTTCAGGCGGTCATCCAGCGAAAGCCGGCCCTCGTCCACCAATTGCATGATCAGCGCGCCCGTGAACGTCTTCGTCACGCTGGCGATGGGGTTCACGTCGCTGGTCCGTGACGGCTCGCCCGTGGCTGTATTGATTCCCGCCGCGCCGGACCAACCGGATCCATCGCCGCGCAGCAGCGCCACGCTCGCCCCCGTTATCCGGGAAGTCTGCAACCACGACGCCAGCACGGCGTCAAGTTCTTCGCGTGTGACCGGGTCCGTGGATATCGGCGCTTGGCGCTGCGGCGCATCAGCGTTTATCAGCGCTCGGGCGGTGCGAAGCTTCAGCCCAACACCAGATGGTGGCGCCGCTCGTGCCACCGAAAGGGCCCCCGGCGCCTCCTCGCGCACGTTGGCCACGGTCAGCAAGAGAACCCCAAAGCCCGCCACGCAAGCCGCGCCGATGGCCGCGACGCTCCCGGCTCTGCGCACGCGCCAGCGCCCCGTCGGCCCGAGTCCCCCGGGCCAAATGCGCATCGGCCGCCGTCCAGACGCATCTTCGATCCATCCGAAGACGAGAACGCATGTGAACGTCACGGCCGCAACAACGGGCAGCGCCAACCAGAGCCGTTCCCGTTCCGAAAAGGAACCGCCCCACAACAGGTGATAGGCCGCGAACAGTCCGGCGGCGTGCCACAGGTAGATCGAAAGCGCCCGCTGGTTCACCCACGACACGATCGGGCGCACAAGGCGCACGGTTGCAACCTTCGCAATCTCGCGTTCGAAGGTGAGCGCCCCGAAGAGCCACGCCAGGCCGACGAACAAGTGGAGCGGATACGACGAGTTCACGATGTTCCCGGGCACGTCCTGCGTGATCGCCCAGGCCGCGGCGGCGGCGGCGGCGACCAGTGCGATTCCCGCGCGCCCAACGCGCGGCAAACTCCCCAGGCGGCCATCCCGGAAGGCGAAGCCCAGCATCCAGAAGAACGAGTACAGCGCCAGGTCCTGCCATTGCCATCGCACCTCGAAGCCGCGCCGGCTCGCCAGTTCGAGCAAGTAGACCGCGGCGAGCGGCGCAAGCAGGACCGGCGCCCACATCCGCCGCATCAGCCAGAGCAACAACGGGCTCAGGAGGATCAGCCAGGTGGTGCATCGCAGATACCAGAGCGCAGCCCACCAGGTCACGCCCCATTCGGACCCCTGCGGATCCCACACGGGGAAGAACCAGAAGATCAGCCGCGCCCAGTCCAGGTCCCCGGCCGGGTCCGGGCGCCGCGCGGCGTATGTTGCCATCACGGCGATTACGAGCACGCTGAACACCCAAAGCGGGATAAGCAGCCGCTGGAAGCGGTCCCGCAGCACCTTTAGCCCGCCCGACCGGTCCAGCGAACCCGCCATCAGCGTCCCCGCGACGAAGAACATCGCGGGCATGGATGCGATGAAGAAGGAGATCCAGGCCGTGCCGTAGGCATGCCAGACGAGCACGCGAAGGATGGCGACCGTCCGGACGACATCGAGGAAGCCGTTTCGCCCGCTTTGAGCCGGTGTTTCGCGGTTCATTTGGGCGCCCTTTCGACCCGAGGCATTCGGTCTATGCTCAAACGTTGTCCTAACCGATTATCCCCGTACAATGCCGGAGATTCCGAAGCCGCGAGAGTGACCCGTTGGCGCTGCCTCCCGCCCCAAGACCGCGCCCACGCCATGCTACCACGGCGGCGATTCTGCTCGTCCTCCTCGCTGCAACCGCGCTCGCCTTCCAGTGGGGACGTTCAGACGGGGCGGAGGCAGCTCTCAGCCCCGGAATTCCTGATACGCAGCCGACGCAGGTGAGGGTCTCCATCGCCGAACCGGCGCAGTTCGACGACACCCAGGCAGCACGCGGACTGAGCGCGGGATGTTCCAATGGCGCCCCGCAAGCCGCGGCCGGGACCACGGTACAGGCATTCAAGAGCGGTCCCATCGACCGGTCTTACCGCGTCCACGTCCCCGTGGCGGTTCAGCGCCCGGCCCCCGTCATTATCAATCTGCACGGTCGATATTCGAATGGCGAGTACCAGGAACGCTATTCGGGGTTCCTCCCGGCCAGTGACCGGGAAGGCTTTCTCCTTGTCAGTCCCGATGGCACGGGCGCGATTCGTGGTTGGTCGGCGGGCGCCACGACTGGCTCATCGGTCGATGATGTCGCGTTCTTGGGCGACCTGATCAGCCGTCTCGAGCAGCAATACTGCCTGGATACGGGCAGGGTCTTCATCGCCGGGATGTCGAACGGGGCTTTCATGGCCGCGCTTGCAGGTTGTCGTCTCGGCAACCGCGTCGCCGCCATCGCGATGGTGGCGGGGACGGCCGGGCCTTCCCTGCCGTGCAAAGGTGCGACGCCTGTCATTGCTTTCCACGGGACCGACGACACGATTGTGCCCTTTCGGGCCGGTCGCGTGCGTGGGACGATGGCCTATCCCGGTGCGTCCGCGGCAATGGCCGCGTGGGCTGCCCAGAATGATTGCGGCGCGAACCCGGAGGACGCGCCTACGAGCGACCACGTCATGCGCTTCGTCTACGGCGGCTGTGATGCGAAGACGGAGTTCGTCGTGATCCACGGTGGTGGGCATACCTGGCCCGGCGCAACCCCCAACCGCGACCTTGGGCCGACGACATCCGAGCTGAACGCCGCCGAGGTGAGCTGGGCGTTCTTCGAATCCGTGGCCGCCGAATAGTCCTTCGCGCCGGGGAGGTCGGAGCGCTCGCAGCAACAGCGGCGTAGAATCGCCAACAGTCCGCCCTTCGGAATTTCGCCATGCCTTACGCACATGTCAACGGCGCCCAGCTCTACTACGAACAGCACGGCCATGGCGCGGACCTCGTCTTCCTCCATGGCGCCGGCGGCAACCACCTCTCCTGGTGGCAACAGCTCGCTGCCTTCAGCGCCGACTACCGCTGCACGGTGTTCGATGCCCGTGGCTGGGGCCTCAGCCGCGGCGATACCACCATCGGCCGCTTCGTCCTCGGTACGGACCTCGTTGCGCTGCTGGACTACCTCAAGATCGACCGCGCCCACGTTGTGGCCCAGTCGATGGGTGGCCGTGCCGTGGCCGGACTCGTGCGCCTGGCGCCGCGCAAGGTCGCTTCGCTGATCCTCTGCGGCACGACGGCTGGCGCCACCAACGACCGGGTGCGCGAATTGCAAGACGAACTCAAGCAAGTGCGCGGCGATGTCAGTCTGCGCGAATACGCTCTCGCCGACGAATTTGAAGCTGCCAACCCCGCCATGGCTGTGCTCTATCGCCAGGTAAACGCCCTCAATCCGCCGCGGCCGAAGGGTTTCCTTGGCCGCCCACCGGCAACCTATCGCGGCAGCATGCACGGACCGATCTCCGATGCCGGCGTACCTGTCCTCTTTGTCGTCGGCGAACACGACCTCATTACCTCCCCGGAAATGATCCGCGAAGCCCAGGGACTGATCCCCGGCGCACGGTCCTACGAGGTCAAAGGCGCCGGCCATTCCGCCTATTTCGAACGCGCCCAGGAATGGAACGAGGTCGTCCGCGAGTTCATCGAAACCGCTTCACAAAGGTAACGCCGTCTTCGCGGAAACATCTGTTCGGGTTGCCCCCGTCGAGTTCGTCCTTTATTGTCCACAGGTTATGACAGTCCTGACGCGCCCCTGGCGGGCGCTTCTTGCGCTCTTCGCTGGCCGAACAGGCGACGGCCACGATGCGAAGTGGGTTGAACCGTGGAATGCGATCACCCGCGCCGTCCTCCATGGCGATCCTGGCCGCTTCGAACGCTTCGCCCTCGACGCCGTTCGCCGTGCCGCGGAGCGGCCCGTCGAAGTCCTGGCTATGGAATCGACTGTCGCCGCGCCCGAATTTGTCCCCACTGCTCCGCAACCCGCCCACGACTACTTCGCCCAAACCGATGCGAGCGAGCAATCCGTTTCCGATGCTCCGCCCGAGCCAACAGCGCCCAGCGTCGAATCCGAAAAGACCCGCGCCGCATAGCAGGCCGGTCAGTCAGTGCCGCGAACCCCACAACGCGAATCCGAGCCGCGCGCGGGAGCAAGCGGGCTGGGCCGGGCGATGAACAACCCTGGGCTATTGGCGTCGCGCTCCACCGCCTGCTACCGGGTTGCCTGCCGCCTGCCGCCTGCGCGCCCGCACCCCGCGCACAACCTCTGACCCCACAACAATCGCCGCCACGCCTGGAACAACGACCGTCACCATCAGCGCAAGGCTCATTGGGATAGCCCCCACGATGAGTATCGCGCTACCCGACTTCGCATGCCTCGGCAGGCGGCGCGAACCGATCACGATGAAGGCGCTCGCCAGCAGACAGAGCCCGCCAAACCACGCGAGATCAGCGTGCGGCGCGTTCTCGTTGAGTGGGATGG
>DAOTTM010000155.1:0-17035 GCA_034437915.1 Dehalococcoidia bacterium
ATTGAACTCGGGGCGGCACGCATCCGCGCGGCTCGGCAGGCAATCGACGAATCTGGAGCCGATGTCATCCTCGTTGGGCGCGCGGAGAACTTCTTCGCGGGGAAGCCGGACCTGGAAGACGCAATCATGCGCTTGCAGGCTTACAGCGAGGCGGGCGCGGACTGCCTCTACGCGCCCGGGATTCGCACGGCGGAGCAGATCACAGCCGTGGTCAAAGCGGTCGCCCCGAAGCCCGTGAACGTACTCGTTGGCTCGGCGGGCGGGCTATCGGTCGCGGACCTTGCAGCGCTGGGCGTGCGTCGCATTAGTGTCGGCGGCGGACTCGCGCAGGTTGCCTGGGCGGGCTTCGTCAACGCGGCGACGCAACTGAAGGAGTCCGGCAGCTTCGATGGCTTCCTCGCGACGCGGCCCCCTGCGAACCTCAACACCATCTTCCTCGACGACTTGAAGGTGCGCGGCTCGTAAGCTACGAGGCGCGGCCGGAGGAAGCGGCTCGGCCCAGGAGCAGTTCCCGCTCCTTCGCGTTTCGCGTCAGAGCGGCCGCTCGTTCGAATTCAGCGCGGGCCTCCTCGTAGCGACCCAGCTTCACGAGGAAGTCCCCGCGAACGCTCGGCAGCAGGTGGTACCCGGCAAGTGACGCCTCGGCGACCAACGCATCGATGAGCACCAGTCCCGCAGCCGGGCCCTCGGCCATGGAGACGGCGACCGCGCGGTTCAGTTCGACGATCGGCGACGGTGTCACGCGGGCGAGGTCCGCATAAAGACGCGCGATCCGCCGCCAATCCGTCGCGTCGCCGGTGCGGGCGCGGGCGTGGCAGGCGGCGATGGCGGCCTGGATCGTGTAAGGCCCCCGCGTTTCATCGAGGCTCTCCGCGCGGGCCAAGGCCGCCAGGCCACGGCGAATAAGCAACTGGTCCCAGCGTGTGCGGTTCTGTTCGAGCAACAACACGGGTTCGCCATTCGCTCCCACGCGGGCTTTCGCGCGGGACGCCTGGATCTCCATGAGGGCGACAAGTCCGTGAACCGCTGGCTCGTCCGGCGAAAGGCCCATGAGGATGCGTCCGAGGCGCAAGGCGTCGTCGCAGAGCGCGGGCCGCATCCATTCGTCTCCCTCCGTCGCAGTGTAGCCTTCATTGAAGACGAGGTAGATGACTTCGAGCACGGACGCCATCCGGGCGGACAGCTCATGGCGTTCTGGCGCTTCAAACGTCACGCCCGCATCGCGCAGGGTCTTCTTCGCGCGCACGATGCGCTGGGCGATGGTCGTCTCCGATACGAGAAATGCGCGGGCGATTTCATCCGTGGTGAGTCCGCCGAGGAGGCGAAGGGTCAAGGCGACGCGCGCATCGGTAGAGAGCACGGGGTGGCACGCCGTGTACGCTGGACCATCAGGGTTTGAATCGCGTTCACGGCAGGGTTTATGTCGTCCTGACCGGGAGGGACCATCCCCGCCACCGCGTTGAGGACCGCAACACCGGGCGCCAGCACGCGCACGCTGCGCACCTTTGCGACATAGGTCGCCGTCTGGTGGTTCGCGAAGATCTGGCCGAGCGTCGAAGCGATCTCTTCTCGTCCGGTCATCTGACTGCCATCGAAACCGACGACATCACTCCCTTCGGCAAAGTCGGCGGCGTACGCGTGCGCGTCGCGCCGGTTCCATGCGTCGAGCACTTGTTGGTAGAGTGACGTTACGGCTTCGATTTCACCATTGGACTTCACGGGCGCATCCTTCATGCTTGCGCTTGGAACAGGTAGATCGCCCAACCGAGTGTGTCGCGTTGCCAACGCAAATAGATGTCGCGATACGTTCGCTGGCGAGTGAGAATCTCGGCGGCATCGGGATCCTCGGGGTGCGTCATTGCATACCGTTCGGCGGCGCGCCATTGGAGCCCCTCATAGCGGTCCCAATCGTCCTCGCTGGAGACGAGCGTATAAAGGAACACCAACCCGAGGTCTGTGCCAGACGACACGTTAGTGGGATGAGTGCCGAATGATGTCGCCTCGTGCCCGCTCGCGCTGAGGAAGTCCGCCTCTGGAGTCTTGCGCCAAAAGGGTTCGCCGACGACGACCAGGCCGCCGGGGCGGACCGCTCGCTGCAGGGCCGCGAGGGTCGGCGCGTGGCCGCCGAACGTCCAGCTCGCGCCGATACACATCGCGAGATCGTATGAACCAGGAGCGGCTTCGAACCATCGTCCGTCCAGTTCGTGGAAGGTGAGCGCGGCACCCGGCACACGACCCCCCGCTCGGGCGCGAGCGTCCCGGACCGAATAGGTCGAGAGATCGACCCCGTCACCGGTCACGCCGGACCTTTCGGCAAGCCGAACGAGCAGCTCCGCCTTCCCACAGGCGATGTCCAACACCCGAGCGCCTGTCGGTAGGTCGAGCAAGCTGACGAGCTCGTCGAGTTTCTGCTCGCTCGTGGGATTACAGATGAGGTGGTCGCGATGAGAAACGTCGAAGAACTTCCAGCGGTCCACCTAGGCGCAGCCTGCCAGGAACTCGGCGACGATTCGGTTGAAGGCGGCGGCATCCTCAAAATACACGCTGTGGCCACAACCCGGCACCTTCGCGAACTTCGCGCCGGGGATGAGCGTCGAAGCGTATTCGAGGATGTCGGGCGGGAAGATGACATCGAGGTCACCCGCGATGAAGAGCGTCGGTACGGTCCACTTGGCCAACTTCTCCGTCGTCGCGACGAAGCGCATGTCGCGGTCACCGCTCGGTTGGGTGCGTGGCGGATTCAACGCCATCACGGAGTCATATAGGAACGCCATCTCCGGACGCTTCTCCTTGAGGATGGGCGCGTACGCGCGGCCCTGGAGCGTGAACGGCTGCGTCTGCTGGCTACGAAACGCCTTCATTCGAACTGCGAGGCCCTCGTCTTCCATCGCAAGCATGGTGTCGGCCATGACGAGGCCCCGGACACGACCCGGGAAGGCAGCGGTGAACCCCATGCACGTCCCGCCGCCCATCGATTGCGCGACGAGGAATGCACGCTCGGTCTCCAACTGGTCCAGGAGAGCCACAAGGTCCGCCGAGAACGCGTTGGCGCCGGGTCCGCCTTCCGGCTCGACTGTCTGCCCGAAGCCGCGATGGTCGAAGGTGATGCAGCGATATTTCTCGCGGAAGAGCGGAACCTGCTGCCACCAGGACAGGTGGTTCCCCCCAGCGCCGTGGGCGAAGACGATCGTGTCGCCCTGTCCCTGCGATTCATAGAACATCCGGATACCGTTGATCTCAGCCCACGCCATGCCACGCCTCGCCGCCCGGGATGCCGCGGATTCTACACCGGGCGTCGTGCGTTTGCTGCCGCATTCATCATCGCCACCAGCTTCTTCGGCGCGATCATGCGGTAACTCTCGGCGATCAGCCCGGCGATTTCGTCCCAATCTTCGACCGCGTCGAGGTTCACGCCGATCCAACCCTTCGAACCGACGTACGCCGGGACAAAGAACTGTTCGGGATTCGAGCCGACAAGCACCGCCTGGGCGCCCGGTGGAGCTTTACACACCAACGTGAACGGCGGGAATTCGGAGCTCATGACGAACAGCTTTTCGCGTACGCGAAAGGCAGGCGCCGTGTGACCGCCGAAAGATCTCTCTTCCGCCTCGGGAAACGCGAGGCATATCCCGCGCAAGCGACTCAGCATCGAATCGTCCATGCTTACCCTCTAACTATTCGGCGACTTCCATCACACCCCGGTCATGGGTTGGTGTGACTTACCGCTGATATAGCCCTTCGAACTTCCTCGGGAGAGGCTGACCAAAGGACCTCGCATCCTGTCCGCCGGGCAAGAATTGTGCGACGCACTCATCGAGTTTGCTGGCGCGCTCCGAACGATGATCTCTGGAGCCTTTGGTCGGGGTTCAAATCCCTGCTCAACTGCCACCCAGATTCAGCGCACCGCCATCAGAATGCGGTCGGTTCCGGTCTGCCAGACCGTTCCGACTTCACGGAAGCCAGCCTCTCGCAGCGCCGCGACGTGTGCGTCGAAGATCGGCGACGTCGGCCGTTCCTTCGATGCGAAACGCCGCTCCCGCTCGGCCAGCAGGCGCGTCAACGATGGCTCCAGGCTCAGGGCCTCCCACCACTCTTCGGACGTCTCGATACCGCGCGCGGCGAACGATTCGTCGGACCAGTCGCGGTCTGTCGCGTCCTGAGCCAGCCGCTGATACGTCGGCAAGTCTGGCCCGAAGGCCATGTTGTCGCCGTTGAAGAACAGGCCGCCCGGCCGCACCAGTCGACCGAGGTCGCGATAGAGAGCGACGAGTTGGGCGGGCGGAAGCCAGTGGAGGGCGGTAGTGCTGAGCGCCGCGTCGACCTGTGTTTCGCCTAAGGGACTGTCTGATAATAACCGCTTCCGGGTCCGAACCTGTGTTAGATTCAGGAAATGCATCGATAATTTTCTGACACATCCTAACGCCTCCAGCCAGCCCGGCGACCCGATGTCGGCATCGACCCAGCGCAGGCGGCCATCCCTCGCGCCGAGCGCGCCTTGTCCGAGCGCGAGCATCACGGGGTCAATATCCACGGCGACGCAACGGGCGCCGGGGAAGTGATCGAGCAACCGTTGGCTGAGCGAGCCCGGTCCGCAGGCGAGATCCAGCGCGACAAACGCATCGGGTAGCAAGGCCTCCAGGGCAGCGAACATCACCCGAAAGCGCTCTTCGCGTTCCGGGATATAGCCCGCCTGTTGGATATCCCAGCGCCCCAGCCAGTATTGCCAATCGACCTCAGGCGGTGTGGCGTTCGGCATCCGTTAACATCCTCCTTCGCACGCGTCGCATACGATTCGACTGTCCGGTTTCATCCTTGCGATCTTCTACGAGGTAACGTTGGCTTGCAATCCAGGGCAGGTGCTCGGACGTCATCACGAAGAGTTTGTCTCGGACGCGAGAGGTGGCCCCGGCCGGTAGCACGGGGGCACGCTTCCGGAGGCGAACACCTCGGACCGCAGCAGTTCCAGGCGTAACCGTCCCTCCATGGAGTGGAAGGCGCTCTTGCCGCTCCCAAGCGCAACCGGATGAACGATGATGCGAAGTTCATCGACAACTCCGGGATTCATCAGGCTCACCGTGAGGTTGGGGCTGCCCAACACGAGCAGATCCTTTCCAGTTTCCCGTTTGATCTGCTCGACTTGCTCCCGGACGTTCGTGTTCACCAACCGAGACGATGGCCAATCGGCGCTGCGGAGCGTCGTCGATACCACAATCTTCGGGAGTGCGTACATCAATCGGGCATGTGCGGGATCACTTGCCGCAGATTCCGCAGTCTGCCAATATTCCGCCATGCCCTCGTAGGTCACGCGCCCGAAGACGAGTTCGCCGGCATCGTTGATCTGTCGTTCCGCGAACTCGTTGAATTCGTCGTCAGCGACCGGCCAGTCGAATTCGCCGTTGGGCCCTTCTTAAAAGCCATCCACGGACGTGACGATGAACGCGATCAACTTTCTGATCGTGGCTATTCCTCCGGGACGTGAGTGGCGAAACACCAGCGGTTCCCGTCCAGGTCCGCGGCCATGTACCCACGGTCGGACCCGGCGAACCCCTCCTGCGGGTCGGCGACGATCGTAGCACCGGCTGCCCGTGCGCGGCCACAGTGGGCGTCAACGTCATCGACGTAGACCAGGATCCCCGATCCACCCAGCGCGGCTGCCTGGTCCTTCGCGCCGGGGCGGTGCATCCCGAGCATGACTATGGCATCTCCGATACCAGCCTGGCCGTGCACCACCGTGCCGTCCTCCCGGTGCATGAATCGCGTTTCCATGCCGAAGGCACGTTCGAGGAAGGCGAGACTCGCGGCGATATCAGGTGATGTGAGGAACGGGATTACCTGTTGCGTGTTTGCTGGTCGCGCTGTCAAATTGCGGCTCTCATTCTGTCGACCGGTTTGTTTCATCGAAGTTCCGGGATATAGCTCCCGAAACTCCACTCATGTCCCTCGAGGTCTCGGCAGCCATAGCCGCTTCCGCCGTAGTCCTTCTCTTCGTATTCATTGATGATCTCGACGCCGGCGGCTTTCGCTCGTTCGTAGTGCGCGCGAACGTCATCGACTACGACGCAGATGCCCCCGGTCACACCGCCGAGGTCGAGCGGGCTTTTCGTCCCCGGGGCATTACCGGCGCTTCCAAGCATGATCGCTCCACTGCCCAGTTGAAGCTCAGCGTGGGCCACCGTGCCGTTCTCGCCCGGCACGTTCAGCAGCGTCGTGAAGCCAAAGACGCGATTCAGCCACTCGATCGCGGCGTTCGCGTCGCGGTAATACAGCGATGGATAGATGTTGGGTTTCGACATGGTTCTTCCTCCAGGATTCCATTGATGCGCCAAGGATACCGAAGTCATGGGGGCCGGTATTGGACGCATGTTACCGGTATTCGATGACGAATCCGCCGTTGTCCGGCAGCAAACGCCGTAGATACTCGGTCGGCGTGCTCCCGGCGAACGCAACGAAGTCGCGGTTGAAGTGGGCCTGGTCGTAGTAGCCACACTCGGCAGCGATATCTGCCAGCTCTTGCCCGCCACCGTTCATCATTTCCACCGCGCGTTCGAAACGGATGACACGGCCGACCATTTTTGGCGGCAGGCCGACGCACTCCTTGAACCGCTCGATGAAGTGCCGCCGACTCCAGCCGAGCTCTTCGGCTAGCTGCCCGGCGGCGATGTTTCCCCCTGCGCTCTGCAATCGCCGCCAGGCCCACGCCACGCCAGCGAGCGGCGCTTCCGCGATCGCGAGGCGCCGCAGGATTTCGCGTTCAAGCAGCAAGAAGCGCGTCTCCCAGTCGGGCGTATCCTCGATCTGTGCCAGCAAACGGTACGCGCGCGGGCCGATAAAGTCTTCCAGTTCAACCGAGCGGTTCGCGACCTCGGTCATGGGCATGCCGAAGAAGAGACTCGCGCCAATCGGCGTGAAGTTCACCTGCAAGCCGGCAGTCTCGCCGTCCGATGCCGTCGTTACGTACGCGTCCGAGATGCCACCGACGAAAGCTCGCTGTACACGAAGCGTTTCGCTTCCGAGGACGTTGTGGGTGATCTTCAGTCCGTGTCGAAACGAAAAGATCACCACGACTGCCGTCGAGGGCAGTTCGCGACGTGTTACAAAGGTCGTTCGCTCCACCCACCCGGCGTAACGCGTCACATATGGGCGCAGCCGAGGGTCTGGCGCGCGAAGCACCGTCTCCCATTCCCCGGCCTCGGAGGCATGGCGAATCAATCGCGTATCGACGGTTCCCACAGTGACACGCTAGTCGATGTTCGTCCCGTAGTGCAATCGCCCAGGTTCGTCAGTGTGCGCACTCGCTGTCACAGTCGCGGAGCACAAACACAATGCCGTCCAGCGTTTGCGCGATTTGCGGTAGCAGCCCGCCGGTTCCCTTTCGTTCTGTTCTGGCCTTCGGGAGCGAACGAATTTTGGGGGTCCTGGAAGCAGCTCGTTTGAATTGGTGAGCACACTCCGCTGCCTCGGCCGCGTGCCCATCAGCAACACAGAAGCGCTGCGGCTTCCAAAACGCTTACCGCGTAACGACGGCCTGCTTCGAGGCGATGAGCGCGTCCAGTTCGATGCGCAACCGGTCGAGGACAGTGTCGTAGGGGAAGGCGCCGAGGTCTTCTTCACGGCGCTTGAGGTTGACGAAGTTTGGCGCGCACCAGAGGCCGAGGTCCGCGTCGTCCGTCTCGCCCGGTCCGTTTACGCGGCAGCCCATCACGGCGATTGTTATGTCGTATTCCTTGGCGTAGGCCGACATCTCCTTGACGCTGAAGGCGAGGTCCACGAAGGCCTCGTTCTCAACGCGGCTACAGCTCGGGCAGCTGATGATGTTCAAGCCGTGGTCCTGGAACACTGGCACGGAGCGGAACCGTCCCGCCTCGATGTCCGCAATGATCTGGTTCCCCGCTTCGACTTCCTTCCACTTGTCCGCGAAGGGAAGGGTGAGCGAAACGCGGATTGTGTCGCCGATACCGCGCGAAAGGAGCTGCTCGAAGGCGATACGCGTCTTGATCACGCCGTCCGGCATGAGCCCCGCCTCGGTCACACCGAGATGCAGCGGCACATCCGGGCGGGCCTCCGCGAAGCGGCGATTGCCTTCGATGACTTTGCGGGGGTCACTATCCTTGAGCGAAACGACGTAGCGCCTGAAGCCGAGGTCGTCGAGAAAGTGGCAGTGTTCCAGGGCGCTTTCGACCATGGCGCTGACACCCTTGAGTTGTGGCTCGTCGGCGCCGTCGAACTTCTCCTGCATCGCCGGATCGACGGACCCACAGTTCACGCCGATGCGGATGGCGCAATCGTGCCGCGCTGCGGTCTCAACGATGAAGGCGACCTTGTCCTTCGCGGATTTCGTCTTCTCGTGGTGGTAGAGATGGCCGGGGTTGTAGCGCACCTTGTTCACGTGCGGGGCCACGAGGGTCACGAGCCGGTAGTTCTCCTGGAGATCCACGACGAGGTTCGCCTCGGGGACGCGCGCACGCACTTCGGCGAGGCACTCGACATCGCGCGGATTATCGACGGCGATGCGGACAAGACCGGCGCCGGCATCGTGCAGGAGCTTCGCCTGCGCAGCCGTCGCCTCCACATCCTGGGTCCTCGTCGCACACATTGATTGGACGACGATTGGATGACCACCACCGATGGTAACGGTGCCGGCGAGGACGGGTCGGGAAGCTGCTCGTTTCATGGATCGAGTGTACCAATGCCCCTGCCAAAGCGCGTTAAGGGCGCTCACAGGGAGTGAGTGTCAAACGCAACTCCTGACAACACCTCACGGTCGATGCGGCGCTTGCTCTCGCGCGCGGTACTGACTGGCGCCGTCGGTCGCCGTCCACCCGGCCCCGCATCTCTTCCAGTACCGCGACGGGGAGGAGCGGCGGGTCCGGCGCGCACACCGGTCGGAGTTTGCGTGTGATCTCCGGCGCTCTCGGAGTTCTCTCGCGCGTCCCGGTGGACGATCAGGTGTCGTCGTCGGCTGCTTTAAGGAGCGCCGATGTGGCCCTGCTCGTGCGGGTCTGTTTCGTCGCCACGGCTCCGGTCGATGGCGGTGAAGATGACCAACGGCAGCACGAGGACGGCGACGGCGGAACCCATCGCGAGTAAGGGCGCGCGGTTCGCGGCCAGGAAGTTCTCTGACGGCGCCGCATAGGTGTTGCCACTGGCTTCCGCGATGGAACGCGACTTCGTGCGCAGGCGGAGGCTGTTTGCCATCACGCTCAGGGAACTCAGCGCCATCGCGCCGCCCGCGATGATGGGGTTCAGCAGCCCGAGAGCGGCAAGCGGAATGGCGACAACGTTGTAGCCGAACGCCCAGAAGAGGTTCTGGCGGATGCCCGCGAGCGTCGCGCGGCTGAGAGCGATGGCCTCCGCGATTTTCGATACATCGCCGTTAAGCAACGTGATGGCGCCGGCCTCGATCGCAACGTCCGTGCCGGTGGACATCGCGACGCCCACATCGGCCTGGGCGAGGGCGGGGGCGTCGTTCACGCCGTCGCCCACCATGGCGACGTGCAGGCCCGCGGCCTGGAGCGCGCGGACGAGGGCGAGCTTGTCCTCCGGGAGCGCCCCGGCGCGCACATCCGTGATGCCCACGCGTTCGCCGACGGCGGCGGCCGCGCGTGGATTGTCGCCGGTCATCATGATCACGCGCAGGCCCTGGTTGCGAAGGGCCTGGACAGCACGGGGGGCGTTCTGCTTCACCTCGTCGAACATGCCGATCACGCCCGCAACCTCGGAGTCGATGACCGCGAAGATCACCGTCCGCCCCAACGATTCGAGGCGGTCCGCTTCTTCGACGACGCGCGCGGATAGGGCGACGCTCCGCTCCTCCAGCATGCGCCGGTTCCCGGCGACGATGCGCTGACCTTCGACCGTCGCTTCCACGCCGCGGCCGGTGACGCCGAGGAAATCCGTGGCGGGCGGGAGTTCGTAGCCCGAATCGACTGCGGCATCGACGATCGCCCGGCTGAGCGGATGCTCGCTCGAAGCCTCCGCCGCCGCCACGAGGGTGAGCAGGCGCTGTTCGCTGAGCGAACCCGTCGGTACTGTCTCCGTGACCTGGGGGCGACCCTGTGTGAGCGTCCCGGTCTTGTCGAGCACGATTGCATCGAGCTTGCGCGACTGTTCGAGGACCTCGGCGTTGCGGATGAGGATACCGCGTTCCGCCCCCATCCCCGTGCCAACCATGATCGCGGTGGGCGTAGCCAGGCCGAGGGCGCAGGGGCAGGCGACGACGAGCACAGCCACGGCGGCAGTCATACCATCGAGCCAACGTCCACCAACGACACCCCAGGCAAGGAAGGTTGCAATTGCGAGGACAACGACGATCGGCACGAAGATCGCCGCGACCTGGTCCACGAGCTTCTGGATCGGCGCCTTCGAACCCTGGGCGTCTTCGACGAGCCTGGCCATCTGCGCAAGCGCACTCTCCGCGCCGATCGCTGTCGCCTCGACACGCATGACGCCGTTCTGGTTCACCGTCCCGCCGATGACGCGGTCGCCGAGGCGGCGTTCGACGGGGATGGATTCGCCAGTGAGCATTGATTCGTCGATGGTGCTTTGTCCGTCGCGGATAATGCCATCGACGGGGATGCGCTGGCCGGGCCGGACCATCACCATTTCGCCCAACGAAACCTGCTCCACCGCGACCTCGGTCTCAACGCCGTCCCGAATGACCGTTGCGGAACGGGCGGCGAGGCCGAGAAGGGCGCGTATCGCCGAGGACGCCCGGCCCTTGGAGGACTCTTCGAAGTACTTGCCCATCGTGATGAAGACGAGCACGGCAGCGCTGACATCGAAGAACATATGCTGGTGTCGCCCCGATGCCACGACCCACGTGCTGAAGGCGTACGCCACGGACGTGCCCAAGGCCACGAGTACATCCATGTTCGGGTTCAGGTGGCGGAGGCTGATCGCGGCGCCACGGTAAAAGCGCCACCCAAGGCCGAACTGGACCGGGGTCGCGAGGGCAAAGATCAACCAGCCCGTGAACGTACGGCTACCGAAGAGGGAAAGGTCGGCGATGTCCATCGCCATGGCGATCACAATCGTGGGGACGGCAAGGGCGGATCCGAACGCCAGGGTTCGTAGCGTGCGCCGGGCGTCGTCCGCGCGTTCCGCCTGGCGGTCAATCTGCGATGCGACGGGCGCCGCGTGGTACCCAGCCTTCTCGACGGCTGCGATCAGCTGCGCTTCGGGCACCGGCGCCGCCATCGTGATGCGCGCCGTCTCAGCGGCGAAGTTCACCGCGGCCGTTTCCACGCCTTCGACCTTGCTCAGCGCACGTTCCACGCGTCGCACGCACGACGCGCATGTCATGCCCTTGATGTCCAGTGTTAGGCTGGATTCACTCGCAACCATGGTCGGCCTTCCCGTCTCGCCCCGTTAGTTCGAGGAGTGCTTCAGCGCGCCTTCGTAGCCCTCTTCCGAGATGGCGGCGAGAATCTTCGCGAGGTCCAGGTCGTCGCCTTCGACGACGGCGGCGTTCTCTTCGAGGCTCACTTTGGCGGACTTCACGCCGGGGACTTCTTGGACGGCGTTGGTCACCGCGTGGACGCAGTGGTCACAGGTCATGCCGGTGATGCTGAGTTCGATGGTCTGGGACATGTCGATGGTTCCTTTCGTTGCTGGCGGGTCATTCGCGGGAAGGACTAATTTTCCGCGGGGCCCTGGACTTTGTAGAGGCGCAGAAGCTCCTTGACGGCACGCTCGGTTTCGCCGCCAGCCATCTGTTCGGCGACGTGCGTGCGAAGGTGCCCTTCGATGACCAGCGCATCGAGGCTGCGCAAGGCTTTCTGCACGGACATCGAGAGGTCAAGCACGTCCATGCAGTACTTGTCCTCCGCTATCTGGCGTTCCAGCGCTTGCAGCTGCCCGGAAATGATCTTCAGGCGGCGAAGTGCGTGTTTACGTGAGTCGGGGGTCATCGACCGTCTCCATAGGGTACCCCCCTATCCTAAAGCAGCCTGACAGGGAATGCAACGCCCTTGCCGTTGGTAGTGTTCGGTATCGGTGTTCGGAGTTTTCGGAGTGGCAAGCGCATCTGCACCGGTATCATGGCAGTACGTATCGAAAAGGGACGTAGCAACATGCGCATCGGGGCACACGTATCCAGTGCGGGCGGCTGCCAAACCGTGTTCGCGCGCGCGGCCGATATCGGCGCGGAGGCGATTCAGCTGTTCATCTCCGCGCCCCAGCAGTGGAAGGCGCCGAATATCACGCCCGAACAGGAGTCTGCTTTCGCCGCGGGCTTCTCGGCCGCGAACGTCCCCGTCTTCTTTCACGGCGTCTACCTTATGAACTTCGCCAGCGGCGATGAGGCGATCCAGCAAAAGTCGGTGGAGTCGCTAAAGAACTACCTCCTCTGGGCGGACCGCCTGGGCGCAGCCGGGACAATCTTCCATGTGGGCAGCCACCTCGGCGCGGGCTTCGACGCGGTGCTTCCACAGATCTGTCGCTTACTGCGGGAGGCGCAGGAAGCGGCGCCGGGCACGTCCAAGCTCATCATGGAAACGAACGCCGGGCAGGGGGCCTGTGTCGGCCGCACGTTCGGTGAACTCGGCGCCATCTTGCGAGGGCTGGACAACGGCCGGCGCGTCGGCATCTGCATCGACACCTGCCACGTCTTCGCCATGGGCTACGACATCGCGACGGCCGAGGGTTGTGAGATTGCGATGACGGAATTTGACCGGGAGATCGGCCTCGAGCGGCTGGTCGCCGTGCATGCGAACGACAGCAAGATGCCCCTCGGCGGGGTTCGTGACCGCCACGAAAACATCGGCGATGGCCACATCGGCATCGAGGGCTTTCGTTGCGTGATGGGTCACGCCGCTTTCCGCGACGTGCCCTTTCTGCTCGAGGTACCGGGCATCGACGGCAAGGGCCCGGACCGCGAGAACATCGAGCGGCTCATAACCATTCGCCGCGACCTCGGCCTCCCAACTCCGTGATCTGGGGGCGTTGGTGCAGTGACGAACCCGGCCTTACGCTTGGCGAGCATGAGCAGCAACGCACAGCCTGGACGCCTCACCGGCCCACTTTTTGATGAGTGCGGCGAATGGATCTGGGAACAGCTCCAGGACGACGGCTTCTTCCTCGCCGGCGAGGTGATCGACCTCATCCTCCAGACGGAGCGAGAACTGGGGGTTCAAGGGCAGGATCTTGATTCCATCTCGCGGACTATCGAGGAGGAGTTCAAACTCCGGGGCATCGGCGGCAACCCCAATCCGATCGATGCAGCCCTCATCCACCAGGTCCTCCAATGGGAAGACGAATTTCTGAGCTACGCCGGAATTCCCCGGTCCGAGAGTTAAGAAGGGCACCCCAATTATGGCCGAGCCGACGACAGAAGAACGCACAAGCCTCACAGCGTACCTGCGCGAACAGGCGACGAAACGTTCGATCGAAGAGCTCATCTCGCGCGTCCAGGATGCCATTGACGCCGTCGCGACCGCTGCGAAGCAAGTGCCAGTGGAACGGCTGAGCGAACTTGGACCGGGCGAGGGCGAGATGTGGACGCCGGTTGATTGCTTGAAGCACATCGTTGATTGGAACCGCATCTGCGCGCAGCAGATTCTCTACGTCGCGCTCAGCGGAGAGCTGCCCGAGGACATGATGCCTCCGGCCCTTCCGCAGACGATCGACGCGCTCATCGAATTTCAGCAGCAGGCCATGGATTCGCTCTACGCCCATGTGCGAGACGCCGACCCCGAAGCCTACCTCCACGTGAAGTGGGAGCACCAGTTCTTCGGCAAGCTGAACTGGCGCGAATGGCTCATCTTCCTGCGCGTGCATTGCCTCGACCACGCCCCCCAGCTCAAAGCCCTCTCCGGCATTTCCAACTAGCCCGGCGACAGGTTCTGTCGCTATCGTCAGCGATACTTCACCCTGCGCGATGACCGCGTAGGATAGGCTCATGCGGATAATCCATTTCGCCGATCTGCACATCGGCTACGAGACCTACGGGCGCCCGCTCCAGGACAAGCCCTGGACCTCGCGCATGCAGGACTTCCTCGACGCGTTCGACCACCTCGTGGACTACGCCCTCGGCGAGGGCGTGGACGCGGTCATTTTCGCGGGCGACGCCTTCAAGTCCCGCGAGCCGACGCAAACGCAACAGCGCGAATTCGCCAAGCGCATCCGGCGCCTGAGCGAAGCCGGGATCCCCACCTTTTTGCTCGTCGGCAATCACGATCTGCCCAACGCCGAGGGACGAGCCCACGTCCTCGAGATCTATCGCACGCTTGCGGTACCGAACGTGCACATCGGCGACGAAAGCTGGTTCGCCGGCAAGCACTTCGCCCCGCAGTTCCTCCAGACGCGTTCCGGCCCCCTCCAAATCGCTGCGCTGCCCTGGCCACGCGAATCACGGTTGCTGGCGAACGACGCCGAGGTCGCAGCGATGTCGATTGAACAGGTCCACGCCGAGATCGAGCGCAAGCTCACCGCACTGATTGGCGCGCAAACGGAACAGCTGGACCCCGCTGTCCCCGCCATCCTCACGTCGCACGTGTCGATCAACGACTTCCTCGTCAAGAATAACCCCGGCAGCGAGCAGTGGATGACCGTCGGCACGGCGGCGACGCTGCTCAAGAGCGAGCTCCACGAAGCCTCCTTCGACTACATCGCTCTCGGCCACCACCACAACAACATGGACCTCCAGCTCCGGACCCCCTGCTTCTACAGCGGGTCGATGCAGCCCGTGGATTTCGGAGAGGAAGGTCAGGCCAAAGGCTTCATGGTTTTCGATATCGACCCCGCCAAGTCCCTGGGGTCTCGTATTGGTGGAAGCGGGTTGCCACGGCTGGAACACGTCCCCCAGCGGCGGTTTGTCACGATCGAAACGACCGCCCGCACCGACGACCCGACCACGGAGGTCTGCGCCGCCATTGCCCGCCATGACGTTGTGGACGCGATCGTGCGTGTGGAAGTGAAGCTCACATTCGAACAGAACCGCGAGCTTCGCGTTCCGGAGGTCCGTCGGGCGTTGGAAAAGGCGCATTTCATACAAGGAATCCATCCGCGCCTGCCAAACGATTCCCGTTCGAAGCTCCCGGCGGGCGCGAAGGCTGACGCCGCGTCGCCGCTGGAGAGTCTGGAAACGTATTTCAAGCTCAAGGAGATCGAAGAGAAACGGCGGTCGCGGCTGCTTGCGGCCGCCTCCGACCTCGTCCGTACCGTGGACGAGCCTCAATGAGCGCACTTACCGCAATCCGCACCGGGCGGAGCGTCCGCCCGTGATTCCGCGACGCCTCCACCTTCGAAATTTCCTGTCCTACCGCGAATGCACCGTGGATTTTACGGGGCTGCATCTTGCAGTGCTCTCCGGGCGCAACGGTGACGGGAAGTCGGCGCTGCTCGATGCGATGACATGGGCGCTCTGGGGCAAGGCGCGCGGTTCGCTGGACGACGCCATCTACCAGGGCGCGGATGAGATGCTGGTCGAACTCGAATTCGAAGTGGAACACGACGTCTTTGCCGTCCTTCGCAAGAGGAGCAGGGGGAAGTCGAGCTCCGTAACCGTGTACCAGGTCGATGAAAATGGGATGCGCACGACGCGGACCGGGGGCGTCGCCCGCCAGACGCAGGAGGAGCTCAACCGTCTCCTACGGATGGATTTCGATACGTTCGTGAACAGCGCCTTCATTGCCCAGGGGCGCTCGGACGAGTTCACTCGCAAGGGGCCAACCGACCGCAAGGAGATCTTCCGCAAGGTTTTGGGGCTGGAACGCTACCAGGAGTACGCCGACGAGGCGCGCAATCGCCATCGCGATTCGCAGCGCGACTTGACCCAGGTGCGCAAGGCCAACGAAGAGAGTGATGCTGATATCCGCCGTCTGCCGGAGGTGGTGACACTCCTGGAGCGCGCGACGGAAGAACGGGCGGCGGTCGAGGTCAGCGTCTCGTCGTTGGAGGGCGAGGTCGCCGAGCTACAGCAGGCGGTCGGGCAGTTTCAAATGCTCCGGGCGGAGGCCGAGGCAAGCCAAAAGCGTGCGGCCGAAGCGCGTGCCGCCGCTGATGCCTCGCAACGGCGTGTCGCCCATTTGGAAACGACCCTCACCGCAGCCAGGGACCTTTTGGCGAACTCCGAGACCGTTGAGGCCGCATATCGCCGCCAACAACTGCTACGGGGAGAATCGGATGCCTGGAACACCCGATTGCGGGAGTCCGCCGTAATCCGGGAGGGACTCAACTTGTCCCGATCCCGCGTCGAAGCAGAAGCAGCGCGATTGCAGGCGGAACTCGGGCACGTGGATGAACAGATCGCCGTGATGAAGGCCAACAGCGCGGCGTTCGCGGATCTCATGAAGCGGGACGAACGCCTGGCCGACGAGTCGCGGTCCGTTAAGCAGAACCTGGAGCGCGCGCAGCAACGCGAAGCCGCCGCGGCGCTTGCCGGCCGCCACGAGGCCGAGGCTGCGACGCAGATGAAACACGCACGCGACGAGGCGCAAGCGATCAAGGATCGAGAGGGCCAGCTGCGAGATTCAACCCTCTGCCCGGTCTGCCGCCGAACGCTCACTCCTGGAGACATGCACAGCGTTGAAGCGGAGTATGCCGCCGAACGCAAACGGCTTGGCGACATCTATCACGCGGCCAAAGCACGGGAAGAAGATGCGCGAACATCCGCACTCGTGGCTTCCCAGGAGGCAACGGCACTCCGCAAAGCGGCAACAGCCCGCGAACTCTCGCTCGACACCGAGCAGATAGTCGTGAGCGGGAAATTGGCCATCGCCAAAGAAGCAGCGCAGACGCTTCCGACGTTCCTGCTCCGCCGCACGGAACTGGGCGACCTCGTGGCGTCACAAGCATTCGCACTCCCCGAACGCGCCGCCATTCTCACTGCGACCGAGCAATTGGAAGGCTGTGCGTACGATGAAGCCGCGCATAGTTCCGTCCGCGACGAACTCAAGGCGCTGTCCGGCATCGACCAGCGCTTCATGCAGTTGACGGAGGCGCGCCAACGCGTCGAGTCCTCCGAAGAAGCGCTGGCGCACGAAACCGAGTCCCTGGCGAAGAGCATGGAGCAAGCGATAGGCACGATGGCGGCATT
>DAOTTM010000156.1:0-3982 GCA_034437915.1 Dehalococcoidia bacterium
AGGTCCTGAGCCGTTGCCCAAATCAGGGCATCGGGCGTATTGAGTCGTCGTCGTGTTCGGCGAAGCAAGATCGCCCGTTCAGCGATGCTGTCTGTGACGGAGATGATCTCGAATCCACCGAGCGCGGCCCGTGCCTGATCGTCCTCATCAGCATCCTCTGCGCCCGTCAACACCTCGACGAAAGAGATGATGGACATGTACCGGCGCTCGTAGGTCTCTGCGGCTTCGCGGGCCACCTCCAGACCTCCGAGGTAGTCAATCAGGAAGTCGCTGTCGAAGACGGCGTTCACGATCGTCCCACTCCTCACGGATCTTCTGAGTGTATTCCAACCCGTCGAGGTTCTTGTGCTTCCAAGCGCCGAAACCCTTCCTGAACGCGTCGCGTTTTCGCTCGCGGAGGTAAATGTCCACTGCCCGCCGCACTACCTCCTCACGCGAAAGGTGTTCCTTCTCGCGAATGGCGTCGAGTTCGGCCAACTGATCGACGCGAAGGTCGATTATCGTCCTCATGGTACAGCTAACCTCGTGAACTGAAGCCCGTCCAGTCCGAGACGGCGTTCACGGTCGTCCCATTCGCTCCGCAGTTCGTCGATGAATTCGCGTGCGTCGAAATCAGGCGGACCCCACGAACCGAAGCCCTCTTCGCGCCAGGACTTGCGTTGGGCGATTTCCCGCGCCTGGATCATCGTGTCCACCGCGCGACGAATCGCCTCAGCGCGTGAAATGTTCTCGTGCTGACACAATTGTTCAAGTTCCGCCACCTGGTCGGCGCGGAGATCGATGATCGTTCTCATGCCGTCATCATACCATGATGACGCCGCGTCGGCGGATTCGATTCGTTCAGGAGAAACAGTTACCGGGATCACGGGTCGCCTCCTCAGACTCGGGTCCAATCTCCGGGGCTAGGTTCCGAGCGGGATGGCCCGCGCCCCGGTGATGCTGACAAGGTCGGCGACGCCCATCCTCACATCCATGCCGCGCACGCCCGCGCTGACGAGGACGTGTGTCTCGAGGAGTGCCCGTTCGTCGATGAGGATGGTGAAGCCTTTGCCGAGGAGGGCGAGGGCGCTGATGCCTCCCACCGGGAGGCCCGTGTGGCGTTCGGCGTCCTTGTGCGCGGCCATACGCAGCTTCTTTACGCCAAGTGTCGCGCCGAGGGGGCGAAGGTCGAGCTCCGTATCCGAGGGCGCCATGACGATGTACGGCTTGCCCTTGGGCGGGTCCAGTTCGACGACGAGCGTCTTGTAGACGAGGTGCGGAGACATCCCCGTCTCTCGCGCGACGAGTTCCGCCGAGCGGATCGCCGGGTCGAATTCGAAGACCTCGTGCGGGATCTTGCGCTGCTCCAGCAGCCTCACCGCCAGCGGCTTCGCGGCCACCGCTACAACCGCGTGGCGACGCCGCCATCGACGTGGATGACCTGCCCGTTGATGTAGCCCGAGGCATCGGAGGCGAGCAGGACGGCCAAGCATGCCAGTTCGTCCCCGCGCCCGAAGCGGCGCATGGGGATATAGCGCAGGAGAAGGTTCTGGCCGATTTCGTCCGGGCCGCGGCCTGGCGTGTAGTCCATCCAGCCGGTGGCGATGCAGTTCACGGTCACGCCGCGCGGCCCGCACTCCTGGCTGAGCGCGGAGGCGAGGCCCACGACGCCCGCCTTTGCCGATGCATAGGCCGCCATGTTCGCCACCCCGCGGTCGGAACCGACGGACGTGATGAAGATGATGCGTCCGGTCGTGTCGACGGGCAGTTCCTTGAGGAAGGAGCGCGCGGAGTAGAAGGCGCCGTTCTGGTTCACCTGCTGGACGCGCGCGAACTCCGCGTCGGTCGTCTTCTCGATCGGCTTCGCGAGCGGCGCATCGGCGTTGTAGACGAGGATGCTCGGGTGGCCAAACTCCTTCACGACCTGGCGCAGCCCCACGGTGACGTTGGTGGGCAGCGTTACATCCCAACCCTGGCTGAACGACGTGCGCCCAAGCTTTACGATCGCCTTCGCCGCACGCTTGGCGGCCATGATCTCGTCGCCCTCGAGCGTTGCGGAGGTGACGGCGACATCGGCGCCCGCCTCCGCCAGCCCCAGCGCGATCGCCGCGCCCACGGGGTTACCGAAGCCCACGACGATCGCCTTCTTGCCGGTCAGGTCGAACCCCGGTTTCCTCTCCCACTCAACCATTGGATTCACCTCCAAAACCAAACGCCGGGGTATAGCCCGCGGGCGAAATGCCACCGGTGAGGCCGCCGCCATCGATCGTGAACGACTCGCCCGTGATGTAGCTGCTCGCATCCGAGCAGAGGAAGACCGCGAGTGGCCCAAGCTCCCATGCCTCGCCCAGGCGTTGCGCCGGGTTGAATCGGCCGCGTGATGCCGCCGCCTGCCGCGCCGCTTCGTCCTTTGGCGGCGATTGCAGGACGAAACCGGGGATGATGCAGTTCACGCGGATGTTCTCGCCAACCAGTTCCGCCGCCATGCTCTTCGTCAGGGAGATGACGCCCGCCTTCGCGGCACCGTAGGTGAACGACTGGGGGTAGCCGCGCAACGCCGTGCCGCTGGAGACGTTCACGATTACGCCGCCCTCGTTCTGCGCGAGGAAGTGGCGGACCGCCGCGCGCGAACAATAGAAGGTGCTGTAGAGGTTGACCTCGATCGTGTCATGCCAGTCCGCGTCGGAGAGATCCCACACATGCGAGCCGCCTCCGCGCCGGTCGCCGATGCCCGCGTTGTTCATCATGATGTCGAGGCGACCGAAGTGGGCGACCGTCCTGGCGATGAGGGCGTCGCACTGGGCGCTGTCCTGCACGTTCGTGGGCACGATGAGCGGACGACGACCACAGGCCGCCTCGATCTCCACGGCCGCCGCTTCGAGCTGCGATTCCGTGCGGCTGGCGATGCAGACGTCCGCGCCCGCCTCGGCAAGCGAGATGGCCATCGCCTTCCCCAGCCCACGGCTCCCGCCTGTGACGATGGCGACGCGCCGTGGCGGGCCGTCCAGCATTAGTTTTTCGAGCATTCGTGCCCTCCTACACGCCGATTCTACACGGCATCTAACCCATCGTAGCCCCGGACCCGCCGTGGCCGGGGGTCACGGCACGAATGCCGGGCGCCGCCAAGACCACGCCAGGGTGCCCGCGGTCAAGCTACGCGGACACCGGTCTTCGACAGGCGCCGCCGCACGTGTAGCGGCGCCAGACACAATCGGCGCGGCTCCCGGCCACTGCGGGACCGGGCTACGAAACCTCTTCGCTTTCAGGCGACGCGGAGGGCAGCGATGATGAGCGTGATCACCGCCACGCCGTAACGGTAGTAAATGAAGGGCATGAGGCTGCGCGTGCGGAGGAAACGCATGAGGAAGTGGATGGCAGCGAAACCGACGACGGCGGAGACCGCCATGCCGACGCCGAGCTGCGCGAATTCGCGCCCAGATTCGCCCGCCAGGTCTTTCGACTTGAGCACGGCCGCGCCGACGAAGGCGGGTGTGCCGAGGAGGAACGCGAAACGCGCGGCGCTATCGCGGTCGAGGCCACGGAAGAGGCCGACGGACATCGTCGCGCCGGAGCGCGAGACGCCCGGCACGAGGGCGCACGCCTGTGCGAGGCCGATGAGGATGGCGTCGCGTATGCCCACGCTGGCGATCGTGCGTTCGCGCCGTCCCAGCCGTTCGGCGAACAGCATCACGGTGCCCACGCCCGCGAGGGCCAGCGCGATCAGCCAGGGCTGGCGCACGTTCTCTTCGAGCCAGCTATTGAACAACAACCCCACGACCACCGCGGGTATCGAACCGAGCGCAAGCAACCAGAGCAGTTGGCTGGGTCGGTCGTACTCGCGCATCTTCAACCCGTGCCGGCCGAGGTCCCGCAGGCCGGAGCGAATCATCGTGAACCAGTCGCGCCAGAAGTACACCAGCAGGGCCACGAGCGTGCCGATGTGCAGGCCGACGTCGAAGCTCAGCCCCTGGTCGGGCCACTTGAACAGCGCCGGGACAAGGAT
>DAOTTM010000157.1:0-19603 GCA_034437915.1 Dehalococcoidia bacterium
ACGAGGAACTCGCCGCTCTTGGAATCGACTACGAAGACCTCTCCGACGCCAACCCACAGCTGATCTGGGTCTCGATCACGCCATTCGGGCGAACTGGCCCACGGGCACACTGGAAGGGCACGGATCTCATCGCCATGGCCGCCGGCGGCCTGCTCTACCTCTGCGGGGACCGTGACCGCCCGCCGGTGCGCGTGACGGTTGAGCAGGGGTACGCCCAGGCGGGCGTGAACGGCGCCGAGGCGGCGATGCTGGCGCACCACGCCCGCGCGAAGTTCGGTGTCGGCCAGTTGGTCGATGTTTCTATGCACGAATGCATCGTCAACGCCCTCGGCAACGCCCGGCTCTACTACGTCGTCGATGGCCTCGTGAACGAACGCGTTGGCGGCGGCCGCTCGTTCGGCTCAACAGGTATGCGCCTCATCTACCCGTCGGGAGATGGTCATATCGCCTTCTGGCGCGACGCGGGAAGCTACGCACTGCTCGCGAAATGGATCGTGGATGAGGGCCTCGCCCACAACATCGACCCGGCGGAATGGCGCGTGATGCCCCTCGTCGGCGTCGCCGCACCCGGCCCGGAAAAGATGGCCGAATTCGACCGCGCTGTTGGCCCCCTCTTCCTTGCCCACGACACTGGCCACCTCTACGAAGAGGGCCAACGCCGGGGACTGATGGTCTGCCCAGTCGCCAGCGTCGCCGACCTCCTGGAGAGTCCCCAACTTAACGCGCGTGGCTTCTTCGTGGACCTGGGGGACAAAACACTCCCGCCCGGCGCGAAGGTTCCGGGCGCGCCGTTCAAGATGAGCGCGACCCCGTGGGTCACGGGCGGAGTGATGGCCGAACGCGCCGAATCAGGCCGTGCGCGCGGTCACCGCCCTGTCCCTGCGGCGGTCGGCGAGCTTGACTCACGCCGCGTCTTCGAAGGCCTACGCGTGGCGGACTTCTCCTGGGTTGGCGTTGGCCCCTGGGCAACGCAGCTCCTCGCGATGATGGGCGCGGACGTCATCCGCGTGGAATCCGCCCACAAGCCGGACACCTTCCGATCGAGTGGCCCCTGGCAGCCCGGCACGACGGGTCTCGATCGCAGCGCCTACTACGCCAACTTCAACCGCGACAAGCGTTCCATGACCCTCAACCTGCGACACCCGCGCGCTGCCGAGGTGGCTGCCCGGCTCCTCGCCACTTCCGACGTCATGACCGAGAGCTTCACCCCCGGCTTCCTCACGGAAGTCGGCCTCGATTACGAGCACGTGCGCAAGATCCGCCCGGACATCATCATGATGTCGATGTCCATGGAGGGGCAGGATGGCCCCCACGCCGCCTTCAAAGGCTTCGGCCTCACCCTCCAGGCGACCGCCGGCATCACCGCCCTCACAGGCTGGCCGGACCGCGCCCCCGTCGGCACCGGCGTCGCTTACACGGACTGGTTCGCGACGCACATCGCCAGCTTCGCTCTCTCCGCCGCCCTCGAACATCGCAAGCGCACCGGCGAAGGCCAATACATCGACCTCTCCCAACTTGAAGCGACGATTTACGCCCTCGATGCAGCCGTCCTCGAATACACGGCGACCGGCCACATCGCCCAGCGCACCGGCAACCGCCACCCGCGCATGGCGCCTCACGGCGTCTACCCGGTCGCGGGCACGGACCGCTGGATCGCCATCGCCGTCGAAAACGACGAGCAGTGGCTCTCGCTCTGTTCCGTCGTCGACCGGGATGCGTGGTTGGAACATGCGCGCCTGCGCACGACAGAGGGTCGCCTGGGCGACCCGGACCTCGACGGCATGGTGGCTTCCGTAACGCGCGCATGGGAGGGCGAAGGGCTGGCTGTAGCGCTCCAGGCTGCCGGCGTGCCAGCCCACATCGTCGCCACGACCGCGGACCTGGATCTCGATCCCCAACTGCAACACCGCGAACACGGCTGGCGCACTCCGCACCCGCTCCTCGGCCCCATCCCGCTCGATTCGCCCGCATTCCGCCTCGAACGCACGCCCCTCTATCCCCTCCGCCCCTCGCCCATGCTCGGCGGCGACAACGAGGCCATCTACCGCGAGCTGCTCGGCTATGGCGAGGAAGAGTTCATCGAACTGATGGCGGAGGGCGTGGTAGAGTAGCGCGCTGTCTCAGAGCGTGGCGCTGGTTGGGCGCGACATCTCCGCGAAGCCTTCGTCGCCTTCACTCTTGCGCCGCTCCGCCGCCATCGCTTCCTCTTCCTCGCGCCGTTCACGCTCCTCCGAATTTTCGCGAATGAGGCCGCCCTGCATGTCCGACTCGAACACCGCGTCGATGGGGTCGCCGACAACCGCGTAGCGCGTGCCGCCGATGTACGTCAGCGGGCTGTACTGGCGCTCTTTCAGGAGCCAGTGCTGGGCGTACGCGTCTTCGAGCGCCTGCACTCTCAGCACCTTGCCCACGAACAGCGAGTGGTCCCCGAACCGCACGACATCTTCCAATCCGCACTCAATCCAGGCGAGGCAGCCATCGATCAGCGGCGCGTCGATCGACATGCCGTTGAACAGCTCCAGCCCGGCGGCCTCGAGCTTGTTCGTGTTCAGCCCCGTGAACGAACCGAGGAAAGCTGTCTGTTTCACGAGCGCAGGCCCGGGGATATTGATGGCAAATTCTTCACTGAAGCGGATCATGTCCGCCGTGTGCCGGTGCGGGTGGACGACGATCCCCACGGTCGGGGGCTCCATCGCCAGCGGTGTCGTCCAGGCGATGGGCGCGGCATTCGACATCCCCCGCCATGAAGTGGTGACAATCGCCACGGGACCGGGGTTCAGAAGACGCCTGGCGTCGGTCACATCGCAGAGTCGGCGGGTCACAAATGGTGCTCGTTCAAGGAAGGGTAGACCCTGAGTGTGGCTGATTGGCGCGTCCAATACCAGCGGCGCGAGGGACGGTTTATACTATCGGTTCGCGTGACCTGTCCCCCAGGAGGACTCCATGCTCGGTTCGTTCGATATCGTCGCGTTCGTCGCCACAAAGGATCCCGTCGCCGCCCGCGCGTTCTACGAGGACAAGCTCGGCCTGGAGCTCGTCTCCGACGAGCAGTTCGCCCTCGTCTTCGATGCCCACGGGACGATGCTCCGCGTCCAGAAGGTGGCGGAGGTAACCGTTGCGCCCTACACCGCCCTCGGCTGGGCCGTGCCAGACATCCGCGCCACCGCCGCCGCCCTCGCCTCTCGCGGGGTGGTCTTCCAACGTTATGAGGGCATGGGCCAGGATGAGCTCGGCATCTGGCAGTCTCCCGGCGGCGCAATGGTGGCATGGTTCAAGGACCCCGACGGCCACACCCTCTCTCTGACCCAACACTGACCCACGGTGCTCCTCCTCCCTCTCGCCCGCGAAGTCGGGAGAGGGGGCCGGGGGGTGAGGGCGCGTTACACTGGCAACATGAAGCGTATCGGCATCCTCACCAGCGGCGGCGACGGCCCTGGCATGAACGCCGCCATCCGCGCAACCGTGCGCTCCGCCAGCGCGCGCGATATTGCGGTCGTCGGCTACATCGATGGCTATTGCGGGCTCGTTGCGGGCGAAATGATGGAACTCGACGACCGCGCCGTTGGAAACATCATTCAGCGCGGCGGCACAATTATCGGCACCTCGCGCTGCCCCGCTTTTCTTGAAGCGCCCGTGCGAACCGTTGCCGCGCGGCTTATGCGTGACAGCGGGGTCGAGGGCCTGATCGTCGTCGGCGGGGATGGCAGCTTCCGGGGCGCCCTCGCTCTCGAAGAGGAGCACGGCATCGCCGTCGTGGGTGTGCCCGGGACCATCGACAACGACGTCTGGGGGACGGAGGAGACGATCGGCTTCGATACCGCCGTCAATACGGCAATGACGGCCATCGACCAGCTGCGCGATACGAGCGAGGCCACGGGCATGATGTTTTTCGTCGAGGTGATGGGGCGGACGAGCGGCGCCACCCCCCTGCACACGGCGGTGGCAGGTGGTGCGGCAGGCGTCCTCGTCCCGGAAGCCCACGACGAGTCCGACCAGCTCGTCGAACGGCTCCGGCGATCGATCGGGCGGGGCAAGCGAAGCCACATCATCGTTGTCGCCGAAGGGGACGAGGCGGGCGGCGCGTTTGCCGTGGCCGAACGCGTTGGCAAACAGCTCGACCACCCGTATCGCGTCGTCGTCCTCGGTCACGTCCAGCGCGGGGGGCGGCCCACGATGCGCGACCGGCTCGTCGCCTCGACGAGCGGCGCGATGGCTGTTCGCGCTCTTGCCGAAGGCCGCAGCGGCATGATGATCGGCTTCCAGGGTGGTCGTGCTGTCGAAGTCCCGCTGCGCGATGTCGTCCGCAACGCCCACCCCGCCGCCAACATTGACCTCCTCCGCCTCGCCCAGGAACTCGCCGGCTGACGCCACCCAGGGTGGCGCACCGTCCACTCTGTCCGTAGCGCACGCGGGAGCAAGCGCTGGGATGATCAGGCGTCCGACCCGCCCGAGTCCTCGCCAGCCATCCGCAATCGCTTCGGTCTCAAAATGTACAATCATGTTGACGAACAGGAGTCCCCGAATGATCGAAGCCGGAACCGCGGCACCCGAATTCACGAGCAACGACCAGTCCGGCGCGGAAGTCACCCTCGCCGCCCTCCGCGGTCAGTGGGTCATCCTCTATTTTTACCCCAAAGACGACACCCCCGGTTGTACGAGGGAAGCCTGCAACTTCCGCGACAACCACGGCGCCATCCATGCCGCGGGCGCGACTCTCCTCGGCGTCAGCGGCGATAGCGAGGCTTCACACAACAAGTTCATTGCGAAATACGATCTGCCCTTCTCCCTCCTCGTCGATGCCGACCGTGCGATCGCCAAAGCCTACGGTGCCTGGGGTGTCAAGAAGAACTACGGCAAAGAGTATGAAGGCGTCATCCGCTCGACCTTCATCATCGACCCCGCGGGCAAGGTGGCGAAGGTCTGGCCGCGGGTCAAACCCGACGCCCACGGAGCCGAAGTCCTCGCCTGGCTCCGGGAGAACGCGAAGTAGCCCACCTAAAGTCAATTCCTATTCCCCCTCGCCCGCGAGCGCAGCGAGTCGGGAGAGCGGTCGGGGGTGAGGGCCGGGATGCCGAGCGACGAACCCGCTTCGAAGGCGGTACGATTCCTTCCCGCCCGCTAGCCCGTCGGCAACCGCACATCCCCACTCCGCCACAAGTACCAGCACGCCACCGTTGCCCACGGCCGCCACGGCCCGCCGATGCGCTGCACCTCAACGGGCTTCGGCATCGTTTCCAACCCATACAAGTGTTGGATAGCACGGTTGATCCCGACGTCGTTCACGGGGAGCACGTCCGGCCGCCCAAGGTGGAACATGAGATACATCTCCGCCGTCCAACGCCCGATTCCGCGCACTCGTGTGAGGTGCGCGATGATCTCCTCGTCGCTCCATTCGTGGAACAGTTCGGCGCTCAGGTCGCCAGCCGCGAAATACGTCGCGAGGTCTCGCAGCGCCGCCGCCTTCTGCCGCGAAAGCCCGACCGCGCGCAACTCTTCGTCGCTCTTCGCGAGCACGGCGCCCGGTTCAGGGGCGCGCTCCGACATCGGCGCCCACGATGGATCTGTGCGTGGCACGCTGGATTCCGAAAGCGCGCCCGCCCCGTCGAACAGCGCGAGGTAGCGCCGAAAGATCGTGCCCGCTGCCTTGCCGCTGAGCTGCTGGAACACGATCGAGCGCGAGAGCGAGAGGAACGGGTCCTCCGGATCGACGCGCACCGCAAAGGGGCCGTGGCTCGCGATCAGCCGCCCGATGACAGGGTCGGCGACGCGCAGGTGGGCTTCGGCGGCGCTGGCGTCGATCATGAGCTGAAGCGTGCCGTGAATTCGCGAAACGGGGAAGGATTGCGTCACGTGTTCGCCACTGACCCTCCCGACAGTCCAGAATGTCGAACCACAACCCGCGGGAAGGTTCCATGGCTGACAGATTCTCCCTGGATGGCAAGACGGCGCTCATCACCGGCGGCTCGCGTGGCATCGGCTACGCCATCGCCAAGGGCTTCATCGAAGCTGGCGCGCGCGTCATCATCACGGCGCGCGGCGAGGAGGCGCTCATCGCCGCGACTCAGACCCTGGGGGCGAACGCGTTGTCCATCCGCTGCGACAACGCCGACCCCGCCGATATCGCCGCGATGGTCGAGAAGGCCTGGCAGATTTCGCCCATCGATATCGTCGTCAACAACGCCGGCATCAGCCCGTACTACAAGCGCGTCGAACACATCACCCTCGAAGATTGGGACAGCGTCGTCGATGTGAACCTTCGCGGCACCTACTTCTGTAGCATCGAAAACGCCAGCCGCATGTTCGCCGCCGAACGTCCTGGCACGGTCATCCAGATCAGCTCGATGCTCGGCATTACGCCCGAAGCGCGCATCGGCGTCTATGGCACCACGAAGGCCGGAATACACCAGTACACGAAAGTCATGGCGCTCGAGTGGGCCGACCGCAACGTGCGCGTCAACGCCATCGCTCCCGGCTGGACCGAGACCGACTTCACTAGCGACCTCATGGGCAGCCGCCACGGCGAACGCCTCATGGCGGACATCCCGCTGGGCCGCATGGCCCAGCCAGATGACGTTGTGGGCGCCGCCCTCTACCTCGCAAGCGACGCCAGCGCCTACGTCACGGGCACGATCCTCGTCGTCGATGGCGGGCGTGGGCTGCGGTAGGGCTAATAGCTATTAGCCGTTAGCTATTAGTGGCTCATTCCACGCAGACGATCCTCTCAAGAATGTGCGCGAAAGAGTGTTTAGTGTTTCGTAAAGGACAGAGCGCTTGTATATTCACTAACAGCTAACAGCTAACTGGCGCCCGGGTGCAGCTCCCAGAACGTGTCCACGACCGTCGGCACCCTGGTCGCGAGTTCCGCGTCGATTCGTTTCATGAGGTCCTCAAGGTCAGCCGTCTGGAGGCCGCGCCGCACGCGGATCTCGCCGTTGACGAGGATGCTGTGCGAACCGAGCTGCATCGTGAGCAGGCGGACGATGCCATCGACCTCGGGGAAGGCGTTCACGGTCGCTGCAATTTCCGCCTGTGTCTCGTCGTCCGCCGCGGCGCCGAGGAGGAGGTCCCGCGCCTGGAGTCCCAGCACAATTGCGACCAGCGTCAAGACGATGCCAATCGCCATCGAAGCGACGCCGTCCCAGGTTTCGTTTCCCGTTACCTCCGAGAGCGCCAGCCCGGACGCAGCCAACACGAGCCCGGTCAGCGCCGCGCTATCCTCCCAGAAGACAGTCTTCAACGTCAGGTCCGGCGATTGCTTCATGAACTTCCGGAGACTCCAGGCCTTGCGCCGCGCACCCGCCAACAGTCCTCGGACGGCTACGATCCACGAAAACGTCTCGAACAGGAACGCCATTCCCAGCACACCGAAGGCGAGCCCGAGTTCGAAGGCCGAGCGGTGGTGCTCCTGGTGCTGGACGAGCGTGCGAATGCCTTCGTAGAACGAAAACGCCGCGCCCGCCACGAAGATGAAAATCGCAGCAAGGAACGACCAGAAGAACGCCTCCTTGCCGTAGCCGTGTGGGTGCTTCGCGTCCGGCTTTCCTCCACTCAGGTTGAGGCCGACCAGCAGGAACACCTGGTTCACCGTATCCGCCGCGGAATGGCCCGCTTCCGCCAAAAGCGCTGCGCTCCCGGTGACCAGCCCCGCGACGAGTTTACCAACGGTGATTGCGGAATTCGCGGCCAGCGCGGCCAGGACGGTGCCCCTGCTCTCGTCACTCATCGCCGGCAAGTGTAGGGCTGTTGGCCATTAGCTATTGGGTGTCGTGCAAAGTTTTGCGTAGAGACCGGAGCGCGGACCGCCCTCGACCGCCCAACCAGATTCGCAAGCCTGAACATCGCAGCGCTTGCCTACGCGCGCGCTACGGACGGCGAGTTCGCCGCACTACTGAGACTGCTCGGCCTCGACACACAACCGCGCAAAACTCTTGGTTCGATTTTCACGTCGTTCCGCCTGTCACCCGGAACCCAGCACGTTGCCGTGCAAAAGTTTGACGCCCACCCTTTGGCTATTGGCACCAAGCGCCGGGCAGACGCAAACTCAGCATTCAGAACTGGCACTGAGAATTTGCGGAGGACACCATGGTTGATAGACTCATCGGCAAACGGGCAGTGGTCACGGGGGGCGCGAGCGGTATTGGCCGGGCGTGCGCGGAGATGTTCGCGCGTGAAGGGGCGGACGTGGTGGTGGCGGATCTCGATGCCTTGCGCGGCGCGGACACGGTGGCAGCAGTGCGCGCGTTGGGACGTCAATCGCTCTTCATCCGGACAGACACCAGTAGCGAATCTGATTGCGATGCCCTGGCCGCCCAGGCAGAGGCGGCCATCGGCCCGATCGATATCGTCCTGGCGGCGGCGGGCGTTGCACACGCGTTGTACGTTAGCGGGCAGGACGCAGGCGGCGCCGCGGGCAGCCGGGAGGAGTCGCTGCTCATCAACAAGCCGCTGGAATACTGGGAGAAGGTGCTCAACGTGAACCTCACGGGCGTGATGTTGACAGACCGTGCATTTGCCCGGCAGATGGTGGCCGCAGGGAGGCCGGGATCGATCGTGAACATCGCCTCGGGCGCGGCGAAGATACCGATCGCGGGTGCGGCGGACTACTGCGTTTCGAAGGCGGGCGTCTGGATGCTGACAAAGGTGCTTGCCCTCGAATTGGCGGGCAAGGGGATTCGCGTCAACGCGATAGGCCCGGGCGTCATCGAAACGCCAATGACGGAACGGATGCGGGCCGATGAAGGCCGCGCGCGGGCGATCGTGAACAGCACCCCACTCGGCCGCTTCGGCACACCAGAGGACATCGCGTACATGGCTCTCTATCTCGTGAGCGATGAATCCAGCTTCGTGACCGGGGAGATCCTGTTCCCAGATGGCGGCCTGTTCACGGGATGAGGGCTGCGAGCGGATACCAGCGAGGGCGCCGGGAGACCCTTGCCCCGTGAGTCCGCCACCGGACAAAGGACCCGTTGTTGATTCGCCCGGTCTCCGTCGGGAAGACTATGGCTGCTTCGTCGCCTTGATCGAATACATCAGGGGCACGACATCGCGCTGGGCTTCCGGCAGCTGCCATTCTTCGCGGCGTTGATAACGCCCGTCTCCGGCTTCGCTGGCGACGTTCTCCATCCTGGGGAGCGCCTTCCATGACATTTCCTTGTGCTCGTGCAGGAAATCGATCCGAAGCCCGGCGTCGATAAGCGCCGTCACGGTCTCACCGATTCCATGATTCCACTCAAACGTCTTGGTGTTCTGGAGCGCTGGTCCGTCCGTATACGTGTAGGTGTAGTCCCGTTCAGAAGCCGTGGCCGTTTCGAAGTACGGATAGCGCATCACGAGCAGGTCATCCTCGCGTTCGTCGTCCATCGCCCACACCACCGGGTGCCCCTCATACAGGTACAGAAACCCGCCCGGATTGAGGAAGGCGGCGACGATTCGCGCCCAACCGCGGATATCGTGCAGCCAGCACAGCGCCCCGATGCCCGTGTAGACGATGTCGAACGTCTCGCTCAAGACCGACGGCGCTGCGTAAAGGTCCGACTGGATGAAACGGGCATCCGCGATGCCAATCTCCTTCGCCAGCATCCGCGCGCGCGTCACCGCTGGCTCCGAGAAGTCCAGGCCTGTCACCGTCGCGCCCAGGCGGGCCCAGTTCAGGGTGTCCATGCCGAAGTGGCACTGCAGATGCAAGAGGCTCTTCTGGCGAACATCCCCGACCTCGTCCATCTCCACATCGTGGAGCGTCTTCTCTCCCGCGAGAAAGCCCTTGAGGTCATATCCCTCGGATGCCGCGTGAATTGCGACCGATTCGTCCCACCGGGCCCGGTTCGTCGCATACGCCCGCTCCAGCTCTTTCGTCTCTGTTTCGATGTTCATCGGTCGATGCTATCCCACGTACCACATCGATGGAACACGGCGATCTGGCTCTTGCCCTTCGACAAGCTGCTCCGAAAATCGCCGAAACACCGCTCGCCCTGACCGTGAGCCTGTCGAACGGTCGAAGGGTGAGCACGCTCTTCGACCATCGTCGCGCCGCCCGTCCATGCTTCGACAGGCTCAGCACGAACGGGCGATTGGGCCAACGTCCACCTTCGACCGCGTTCGCTTTCATCGCGCTTGTTGGCGGCGAGCCATGACTGGGTGGTCATTCCGTAACATCCCTTTCCCTTTCGCGGCGCGGGTTTACTGGCGATAAACCCCTCTTGCGCCATGGTGTACCGGCGGGCACGGAATCGAGCCATACTCAGCGGGGGGAGACACACGTGAACCAACTCGAAGTGAATGCCGACGGACTCGTCGAGCCAGAACTGGCGCGACAGCGCCTTGAACAAGCCCTGTTCGAAACGCGACGCGTCATTGTCGGCCAGGAAGTCCTGCTCGAGCGCGTGCTCGTCGCTCTCCTCACGGGCGGACACCTGCTCATCGAAGGCGTGCCCGGCCTCGCAAAGACGCTGACTGTGCGCACCATCGCCGATGTCCTCGGTGGCACCTTCCATCGTATCCAATTCACGCCGGACCTCGTGCCTTCGGACCTCGTCGGCACGCGCATTTATCGAGCGCATACGGGCGAGTTCGACACCGAGTTCGGTCCGGTCTTTTGCAACTTCCTCCTCGCCGACGAGATCAACCGCGCGCCGGCGAAGGTCCAATCGGCTCTGCTCGAAGTGATGCAAGAGCACCAGGTGACGATCGGGCGGGAATCTCACCGCGTCCCCTCGCCGTTCCTCGTGCTCGCGACCCAAAACCCAATTGAATCCGAGGGCACATACCCGCTCCCCGAGGCGCAGCTCGACCGCTTCATGATGAAGGTCGTCGTCGGCTACCCCGGCTTCAACGACGAAATGGCCGTCGTCCAGCGTTCGCTCGGCGAACCGCCCCGCGCCCAACAGGTGATGACGCCCGACGACCTCGCCCTCCTCCAGAAGACGGTGCAGGCGATCTACGTGGATCCGCAGGTGATGGAGTACGCCGTCCGCATCGTCGCGACGACCCGCGCGCTCGCCCAGCATGGCCTCGCCAGCCTCGCACCATACGTCTCCTGGGGTGCCAGTCCACGCGGGAGCCTGAACCTCATCCACGCTGCCCGCGCCGTCGCCCTTCTGCGCGGACGAAACTACGTCCTCCCCCAGGACGTCCACGAAGTCGCCCTCGATGTCCTCCGTCACCGCGTCGGCCTCACCTACCAGGCCCTCGCCGAAGAGCAAGGGACGGACGCGATCATCGCCGCTATCCTCCAGAAGGTGCCCCTCCCGCGCATCGACCTCTCCCGCCAGGAGCAGTCCGCATGACCCCGCGGGGCGCACTGACAATCGTGCGCACGCCCGACCGGCCGGGTCCAGGGCCGATGCCCGAGGCCCTGCTGCGCGCCATGGACCTCACGATCGGGCGCCGCATCGAAGGCTTCCTCTCCGGCGATTACCGCGCGAACGTCCCCGGACTCGGCACCGAACTCGCACGCATCCGCCCCTACGACGTCGGCGACGACCCCCGCCGGATCGACTGGAACGCCACCGCGCGAACGGGCGAAACGCACGTCCGCGTGCAGATCGCCGAACGTTCGCTGGCGACGTGGCTCGTGCTCGATGTCTCCCCCTCCATGAACTTCGGCACGGCCAGCCGCCGCAAGGCGGATACCGCCGAGGGCGTTGCGCTGGCCATCGCCCACGCCGCTTCTCGCCGGGGGAATCGCCTCGGCGTCATGACCTTTGGCCACGCGAAGATCGAGGCGAGCCCTCCGCGCCAGGGACGCGCGGGACTGCTTACCCTCCTTTCCGTGGTCCGCCGTGACCCGCCGGTTGATCGGACGCCCGGGCCGCAACTCGGGGATGCGCTCGCCCAGCTCTGCGCAGTCGCCAAACAGCGGGGCCTCGTCGTCATCGTCTCCGATTTCCGCGGCGCCCCGGGCTGGCAACGCCCGGCCCTCGCCGTGGCCTCGCGTCACGCTGTCCTCGCCGTGGAGATCCGCGATCCACGCGAACAGCAACTGCCGAACGCGGGCGAACTCCACCTTGTCGACCCGGAGTCAGGCCGCCTCCTCCGCGTCGATACCTCCGACCGTAAGCTGCGCGAGCGCTTTGCCATTGCCGCGGCAACGGAACGCGCCACCGTCGCCCGCGAGCTGCGAAACGCGGGTATCGACCACCTCGTGCTCTCGACCGACGGCGATTGGCTGCGGACGCTTGCCTTACACTTGCGAAAGAAAGGAGCCCACCTGTGAGCTTCGACTGGCCGCTTGGTCTCCTTGCCCTGATCGTCGTGCCCATGGGCATCGGGCTGTACCTGTTGGCGCAACGGCGGCGCTCAAAGTACGCGGTCCGATTCACCAACCTGGACCTGCTCGCGAACGTCGTCCAGAGCCGCCCGAACTGGAAGCGACACGTGCCCCCGGCTCTCTTCATGCTCGCCGTGGCGGCCCTCGCCGTCAGCCTCGCGCGGCCCCACGCCAACGTCCGCGTGCCCAAGGAAGAGGCGACCGTCATGCTCGTCATGGATGTTTCTGGCTCCATGGCCGCCACGGACGTTGCGCCAACGCGCCTGCAGGCGGCGAAAACGGCCGCAGGCTCCTTCCTTGACCACGTCCCGGCGAAGTTCCGTGTGGGCCTCGTCTCCTTCTCCAGCACGGCCGCCCTCGGCCTGCCGCCGACAACCGACCGCCAGCTCGCCCATGATGCCGTCGATCGTCTGCGCTCAAGCGGTGGCACGGCGATGGGCGATGCTCTCGTCCTCGCGCTCGATACGACACTCGAAACCGTGCCCGATATCGCTACGACCCCCGCTGGTGCGCAGTCGGCCCCGGAAGCTGCGAAAGGCAAGCGACCGCCGACGGTCCTCCTGTTGCTTTCGGATGGTGCGAACACCCTTGGCCGCACCGACCCGCTCGATGCCGCCGCCCAGGCCAAGGAGCTGGGCATCCCCGTCTTCACCGTCGCCCTCGGAACGCAAGACGGCGTGGTCGATGCCGAGATTCGCGGCGGTGGCGGCGGCACGCGTCGCGTACGCGTCCCCCCGGATGAGGCGACGCTGAAGGAGATCGCCAGCCAGACCGGGGGCGAGTTCTACTCCGCCCTCAGCAACGACCAGCTCCAGAACGTCTATAAGAAGCTCAGCTCCAAGATCGGTTACGACACCAAACAGCGCGAGATCTCGTGGGCCTTCGGCGCCGCCGCCGGCGTGTTCTTGCTCGCGGGCGCGGGACTCTCCCTGGCCTGGTTCAACCGTTTCCCGTAGCCGGGTCCCGGCTAGCGGACTCACATGCGCCAGGGTCGTCGGCGAAGGTCTTCGAAGGAGTCAACTCCACTCGACCGGGAATGCCTGGGGGTCGCCAGAGATGACGGCTCGATAGCTCCCGTCGATGGCGAGCACCCATGCGCCGGGCTCCTGGGTGGGATCCCGGTGTACGGCGACGAAACGGCTGTCAGGCGACCAGGTGACGTGGCAGCCGTCACTCAACCGTTTCATGCTCCCGGTCGCCGTCTCCAGCACCAGGACGACGTGGTCGCGCCGGTCCAGTGAGTACGTCGAGATGGCAAGGTAGCGACCGTCCGGCGAATAGACGAGCTCGCCCACATAACCGCCGACAACCTCGTAGGACGTTATCACGGGTGTGTGCGAAGAGACGTTGTTGACCACGTTCAACGTCCACGGCGCCCCGGTGACACTTCCGAACGCGAAAGCCTTCGAATCGGGCGACCAGGCGATGACCAAGGGAATACCATCGACGGCCCGCGCCGGGACCTTCCCATCCGGTACCAACCATGGATCCGATGGCCCCGAAAGTTGCCACTTGAAACTGCTCTCGTTGAGGTTGAGCCAGGTCCCTTCCTCCGAACTGCGCACAATCAATTCCGCTTTGCCGTCTGGCGCGCTGTGAGTCCCCGGATTGGAGGACGCCTGCCGGGCGGGCAAGGTCGCCCTTCGTGGAAGTCCACCGCCGGCGGCGTCGGACGCGAAAGCCCCGCCCCCGGTCAAGTAGTAAAGCACTTCGCCAGTGGGCTTGGCCGGTTCCGCCGAGATCGAGGCCGGCGCCTCGTGATCGGACTCGTCTGTCTTCACGAATCCGACCGCCGCGGCCGTGACTATCAGGAAGACGGCCAACAGGGATGCGCCGAGAATTGGCCATCCGTGGCCATTTTTTGGAACTGCTGCTGTCTGGGTCATCCGGACACCTCGCTTTGAGATGCCTGGAATACCCCGCAAGAGCGTCTCTGGTTCCCGTCACTGTCAGTCCGAGCCTCCACGGGTGACTCCTACCGATAGGGGGCCAACGCCTCATCCGTGTCCTCGCCCAACAGCGGCGCGCGCCGCTGGATCGACCACTTCGACTTCTCGAAGGCATAGGGCGCCCCAGGGTAGACGAATTCGCGGTCAAGTTCTGGATGCGCTACCGCCGTGGGGAAACCGCGCGCCTTGAAGTGCGGGTCTTCCATCATCTCTTCCGGTGAGTAGACGATCCCAACCTGGAAGCCGCGTTCCTGGCCCTGCGTGAAGAATTCGTAGGCAGGGAGCCGCGCGGCGATGAAGTTCACACAGTCCCGTCCCGCACCGAAGATCGCGGCCGCTTCCGGGTCTTCGGCAAGCATTGCCAGGTCGATGCGGTCGCGCTCCATGCCCAGTTCGAGGAACGGCCACTGATCGAACTCCGCGCGAAACCCAAGTTGGTCCAACCACCCGAGCATCCGCCGAAAGTCGTCTCCGCGGCGAGGGGGCAGACCCGTCGTGGCATAGCGCCCATCGGCGCAACGGATCTGCGTGTTGATCGATGGGTTAACGCCCGCGTGGCGTCCCGTTTGGCGCTGCACGGTTTGGCCAGCGACGAGCCAGCTGTAGCTCGACGCCTCGGTCGTCACGTTAGCCGCCGCATTGCCGTTCACCTCAACGAATTGCCCGAGGCCAGAAACGTCACGTTCCAGGAGTGCGACAAGCAGCGCCATCACGGCGTAATGGCAGGCTGTCTGGTATCCCTGGTTCCCGCCGCCGCGCACGGGTGGCAGCGAATGGTCGTCGTAGCCACAGCTCCAGGCTGGCCCGCCCCCTGCCAGCAGAGTGAGGTCCGTGAACGCATCGCCGGTTCCCGGTCCGCTGCGCCCGAAGGCTGTTATCGAAACATGGATAAGGCGAGGATTCGTGGTCTGAAGGTCCGACCAATCGAGCCCCAGCGCCGCCATGCGCCCCGGCGGGGCATCTTCGATCAGCACATCCGCGTCCGCCACGAGCGCCGCGAACGCCAGGCGGTCCCTGGCGGCCGCAACATCGAGGACGACGCTCTGCTTGTTGGTGTTGTAGTGCCAGAACCAGAGGCTGCGCTCCGGGCCCGGGATGTCGTCGAGAAATGGTCCATACCCGCGCGTCCGCGAACCGCCAGGCGGCTCCACCTTCATAACCGTGGCGCCCATATCGGCCAGGAGCTTCCCCGCCCAATCGCCCATCTCATCGCAGAATTCGATGACCTTGACTCCCGCCAGCGGTCCGCTCATATCACACCATCCGCGCGGAAGCCCGCGATCTCCGCGGTCGAGTAGCCGAGAATTTCGCGCAGGACATGGTCGTTGTGTTCACCCAAACAGGGCGCTCCTCTATTCAAACTCCAGTCCGTCCGGCTCAGGTGGACCGGCATTCCGTCCACGCGAACGGCGCCCATGGCTGCGTGTTGAACGGTGGGCCACAGGCCCCAGGCCCCGGTGTTCGGGTCCGCGTCGATGCGTTCGCCGGGGCGGCGGACGGGAGTGACGGGGATGCCCCGCGATTGGAGGAGGCCTGTCGTTTCGGCGGCGGTCCGCTGGCGCGTCCACTCACAAAGCAGCCGGTCGAGTTCGTCCTCGTCCGTCAGTCGTCCAGCGAGCGCCTTGTACCGGTCGTCCGCCGCCCGCGGGACCGCGATCACTTCGGCGAGACGATTCCACTCTTCGTCGTCCCTACAGGCAATCGCGACCCAGTTGTCCTCGCCCGCCGCGGGGTAGATCCCGTGCGGCGCCAGCGAAGGGTATTGGCTGCGATTCGAATCGGGCGAACCGGGGCGCCGCAAGGGGCGACCGTTCACGGTGTAATCGAGCAGCGCGGGGCCGTTCAGGACCGCCCCCGCCTCAGTGCTCGCCATATCCACCCACTGCCCCTCACCCGTCCGATTGCGGTGGTAGATCGCCATCAAGATCGCCATCGCCATGTAGTAGGCGCCGGTGTGGTCCATGTAGGAATAGCCCCAACCCGCGGGCGGCTGGCCAGCAAGCCCTGAGCTGAACGTCAGCCCCGAAACGGCCTGGACGATCGGCCCCCACGTCTTGTACCTGACGTACGGCCCGATATGCCCGAACCCGCAGTTCGAGACGTAGATGATGTCCGGGCGAATGCGCTTGAGCTCCTCATACCCAAAGCCCCAGCGGTCGAGAACCCCGGCCGCGAAGTTCTCGCTCACCACATCCGAGACCGAGACGAGTTTTCGAAGCACATCGCGCGCCCGGTCGGTGCGGAGGTTCAGCGTGATGCCGAGCTTCTCCACGTTGTGGTTATTGAACGCGCCACCATATTCGAGCCCCGCCTGCCCCGGCTTGAACGGCGGAATTCCGCGCAGGATGTCCCAGCGGCCCTGCGCCACGGGGTCCTCGATGCGGATAACCTCGGCGCCGAAGGCTGCCAGGAATTTCGTTGCGCCAGCGCCCGCGAGCTGGCCCGTGAAGTCGCATATCCGCAGGTGTGAGAGTGCTGTTGCTTCCAAATTCGTAACCTCGACCGCCTTCGATATCGTAGGGGTCCGTGAATTCCTCGACTCTACGCTAGGAAACCCCGCATCTTCCACCTCGGCGAAGTTCGCCGGGGCGGCCCGGCCAGGAATCAGCTCTCGGAATCCACCGTCCCCGCCTCCGTGACAAGCGGCGCCGGCTCATGCCGCTTCGCCTCCCGGTAGATCAACCATGCTGTCAGCCCTATCAGCGCCGCTGCGAACGGCCAACTGGCTACACGGCTCCAGATAATGTAATTGCTGATGGAAAGCTGCCCGAGCAAGTAGAAACGCGCCACACCCTGCACCAGATCGTACAGTGCCCAGGCCACCGACAGCCGCATGAAAACCACCGCGTCGACGGGGATCCGCCCAACGACGTGGGGAAACAACTCCCGCGCCACTCCTCCAATCAGCGGTTTTCGCAGCGCAATGCTGACCCCGTACAGCGCGACGAACAGGAAATCGGAAATAGGTCCGCTGGCCAGGTATGCTTTTTCGCTGTCCCAAATGATGCCGACCACCGACGAGACCGTCACCACGACGAACCCGAACAGCGTCAACGCCCCGATCAAGCGGTCCTTGCGGTTCAGATAGTACACAACCGTCGATGCCGCGAAACCGGCGAGAATCGCCACCCACGCCGGCGCCCCCGCCCGGTTCAACACGAAAAATATGACGATAGGAGCCGTGCTCATCAGAATGCGAAGGTTCATTCAGCCATCCGTCTTCGTGTTTTTCGCTCGTCGGCAGAGCTATTTTCTACCTGCTATTTCCTATCTCCTACTCCGGCGCCAAGCACTCCGACCGCTCGATCACTCGCCCTGTGTCCCGATGCTCGACCGCGAGCTGCGCATACCGCCCCGGGTTCCCAGTTACCCACTCTTCCGAGGGCGTGCCCAGGATCGAACGCTTGACGACGGCGGGAGTGCCCGCGGCGAGCATCCCCTCCGGGATCACCATGTCCGGCAACACGACAGACCCCGCCGCGATCAACGCCCTGGCCCCGACAACCGCGCCATCGAGCACCTGCGCGCCGTTGCCAATGAGTGCTTCCTCGCCGATCGTCGCGCCGTGCACGATGGCGTTGTGGGCGATCGACGCGCGCGCCCCGATCAGTGCTGGTTGGTCCGCGCGTCCATGCACGACCGCGCCATCCTGAACGTTCGCACCCGGCCCAATGACGGCGTACGATGTATCCCCGCGCACGCTGGCGCCATACCAGACGGACGCGCCCTCATGGATCGTCACGTCGCCAACGATGCTGGCGGTGGGGGCGATGAACGCCGAAGGGTGAATGCGCGGTTTCCTATCGCCAAGCGCGATTATCGGCACCGCTTACCGTGCCTTCCAGACGGGCGCGCGCTTCTCCCGGTTGGCCCGACCGCCTTCAGCCGCGTCCTCTGTCGCCCCCGCCACTTTCCGCATCGTCTCGCCGAAGCGGATGGCATCGACGAACGGCAGCTGCTGCCCGCGCATCGCCACCTCTTTGGTCGCGCGCACCGCGAGTGGGGCAGAGAGGCAGATGCGGTCGGCGAGCATTCGCGCTTCCTTCATGAGGTCGTCGTGCGGCACCACTTTGCCCACCAGGCCCATCTCCTTCGCGCGCTGGGCGTTCACGCGCTCGCCGATGAGCAGCAACTCCATGGCATTCTGCCAGCCCACCTTCATGGGCATGCGGATAGACCCCTGGATCGTGGGCACGCCGATGCGCACCTCCGGGAAGCCGAACTCCGCCCGCTCGCTCGCAATGACGAAGTCACAAGCCGCGACGAGCGTGCAGGCAAAGCCGAGGCAGTACCCGTTGACGGCCGCGATGATGGGCTTCCAAATCTCGATACCGCTTTCGAGCGAGTTCATGCTGGGCGTTTCCCAGTGCGTCGTGCCCTGCGGCTTCGCGCTCTGGCGGAGGTCGGCGCCCGCGCTGAAGGCCCGCCCCGCGCCCGTCACGATCGCCACCCATGCTTCGTCGTCCTCTCGAAACGTCACCCAGGAGGCGTTGAGGTCTTCGCGCAACTCCTGGTTGATCGCGTTCAGAGCCTCCGGGCGGTTGTAGGTAATCGTCGCGACGTGACCATCGCGCTCATAGGTAACGGTTCCGGGCATGGCAAAGTCTCCAGTGCTGAGGTTCTGAGTGCTGAGTGCTCAGTGGTGAGTGCTGAGTCTACGCTGGACCGCCCGCTCAGTCGCCCGCCCGTCCCCACAAACTGCACCCCGACTGCGAAGGAGGGTACGCAGCCAGGCCCAGAACCATCGCCGCGACGCCAACCAACCGCTCGGCTCCGGCAAGCGGGACCACGTCAGGCTGAGAGAGCCCTACGCGCGCGCCCAACCTACTGCACCCCGACTGCGAAGGAGGGTACGCAGCCAGGCTCCGAACCGCGGGCGCGACTCCAACCAACCGCCCGGCTCCGGCAAGCGGGACCACGTCAGGCTAAGAGAGCCCTACGCGCGCGCGCCCAACCTACCGCACCCCGACTGCAAAGGAGGGTACGCAGCCATGCTCCGAACCATCGCCGCGACGCCAACCAACCGCCCAGCTCCGGCAAGCGGGACCACGTCAGGCTGAGAGAACCCCAAGCGCGCGCGCCCAACTCACGCATCGTTCGGCCAGCCCTCTCGCCCGTGCAGCTTGAGGCCTCGCAGGTACTCCACGACCCGCGCATCGCGAGCTCCCGCCCTCCCAAGGAGCGTGACGATATCCGCTGGCGAATCCAGGTCCAACGAAAGCGCCTCGTTCCGGTGTTCGCTAAACGCCATTCCCGCCCCCAGGGCGGCGACCATATGCTTGTCGAAGCTCCCCGGCCCATAACCCAAGGCAAAGCGCCCAGGAGGCCCCAACAGCATCGCGTTCGTCCCCCCATCCGCGCTCCGCACCGCCGTCACGCTTCCAACCTT
>DAOTTM010000158.1:0-11352 GCA_034437915.1 Dehalococcoidia bacterium
ACCATGGACAGCGGCGTGTTCATCCTTCGACAGGCTCAGGACGAACGGGGGTGACAGGCGGAACGACGTGAAAATCGAACCAGGACAAGGCGCACGCAAAACTTTGACGCCCACCCCGCGGCACACTTGGAATCAGTCCGTAGCGCGCGCGTAAGCAAGCGCTGGGATCGTCAGCCCCGAAGGCTGTCGCGCGTCGCCAGTCCCTTGAGGCCAATCATCCAGTCAGAACTCGAACGCGGGCCGATGCAGAGCGTTTTCCGTGATGATCGCAGTGATGAGCCTGGCGGGCGTGACATCGAACGCGGGGTTGAACGCCTCCCCCCAATCCGGGCTCCAGCGTTGCCCACCAAAGCCCCCAACTTCGCTCGCCGCCCGAAACTCGATCGGGATGGCACTCCCATCCGGGCACGCCGCGTCGATCGTGCTCGTTGGCGCCGCGATGAAGAACGGTACGCCGTGGGCGGCAGCAGCCAGTGCCAGTCCGAATGTGCCGATCTTGTTCGCCGTGTCGCCGTTCGCAGCCACGCGATCGGCGCCCGTGATTACCGCGTTCACGCGCCCCGAAGCGATCAGTGCTGCCGAAGCGGTGTCTGGCAACAAGGTCGCTGGTATCCCAAGTCGCGCCAGTTCCCACATTGTCAGTCTCGCTCCCTGCAATAGTGGACGAGTCTCCGTCGCGTAGACCATGGAGATGCGGCCCTGTTCCCACGCCGTCCGGATAACCCCAAGCGCGGTCCCGATCCCGCCCGTTGCCAGTGCCCCGGTGTTGCAGTGCGTCAGTACGCCGCCCGTCAGCAGCGTCGCCCCGAGCATCCCCATTGCGCGGTCCTGCTCCACGCGCATCCGAACGAAGTTCCTGGCAAACTCGTCGGCAGCGTCCGCGCGGTGGGCAACCGGCACGTTGAGCGCAACGGCAAGTGCCGCGTTTGTGACGGAGGCGAGATCCACCGCCGTCGGTCGGGTTGACGCGATCCGTGCAGCGGCGGCCCGCAAAGATTCGTCGCTCACATCCTCGTGCGCCGCCATGGAAATGCCAATCGCGCCCATGGTCCCGAGCAGCGGAGCGCCGCGCACCCGCAATGTGGCAATTGCTTCGCAAAGTGCCGCCACATCGCCTATCTCCCGGTGATGCTCGACTCCCGGCAGAAGCGTCTGGTCGAGGATCGACAACGCCTCGCCTGACTCGAACCGGAATGGGATGATTTCCGCCATGGCCAGAGTGTACCCGCTGCGAGCCAGGTCGGGGCGCTGCTTCTTCCGCTTCAGTCAGCGCCATACCGCACGATGGACTCCACCGCGTAGCCGTCCAGCTGCCCCCGCCCACCCAGTGCGTCCAGCTCGATCAGGAAGCCGAAGCCAGCGACCCTCGCGCCTAGCAGTTCGACGAGTTTCGCCGTTGCCCGCGCCGTCCCACCGGTGGCAAGAACGTCATCGACGATAAATGCCCGGTCTTGGAAACCGAGCGCGTCCTCGTGGATGTCGAGTTGATTCTGGCCATATTCCAGGGAGTATTCGATCGACATCCGTTTCGCCGGAAGCTTCCCAGGCTTGCGCACCAGCACAAGGGGCAAACCCATCCGCGCCGCCATCGGCGCCCCGAAGATGAACCCGCGCGATTCCACCGCGACGATCGCCGTTGGGTTGTGTCGTGCCGCGGCCTGTTCGAGCATCTCCAGCGCATGCAAAAAGCCCGCGGGATCCGAAAGCAATGGCGTGATGTCCCGGAACAAGATGCCTTCAAGCGGAAAGTCCGGGATATCACGAATCAGCGCTTTCAGTTCCATGTGCGGGCATTCTACGCTGGCGCACCATCACGCCGCGATGAAGCCCAGCTGGTCCCAGCGCTTCCCCAGCAACGCCTCGTGCGGGACACCGAGCCAACGCTCTATCACGGTCGCGTACACCGAACGGAAGTCCGTCGTGTAATTCAGGTTGCCCTTGTCGATGAGGTTGGTCAGGCTCACGGGTTCGCCGTACATCCCCTGCTTTACCCCACCGCCAAGCGCGAAGCACATGCTTGCGGAACCATGGTCCGTGCCGCCGTTGGCGTTCTCTTGCACGCGCCGCCCGAATTCGCTCCACGTCAGCACGAGCACGTCGTTCTCCCTGCCGTGCGCGGCGAGGTCCTGGTAAAACGCCGTGAGGCCCTCATCCAGGTCCTTCATCAGCTTCGCGTGGTCGTCAAGCTCCCCCGAGTGCGTATCGAAGCCGCCGAGCGTGATATGCCCGACGCGCATGCCCAGGTTCCCCGTGATCGCCTCGGCGAGCACGGACAGGCCGGATCCGAACGACGACGCCGGGTAGGGCACCGCCGCTTTGTACGTGCCCGCCGCGGCCAGTAGCTGTTGCGCACTCGATACCGCGGTCTCTGCGGTTGTCTCAAGGAGCACGCCATAGGGCGAGTTGCTCGGGTACTGGTCGTAGAGCTTCATGAGCGTCGCCGTCCGCTGGTCACCAGCCGCTGCGTTCCGCCCGGCCACCTTGAAGGCGTAATCGGCCGGGTCCGAAACCGAGGGAATCGAGATTTGCGCCGTCCGCATCTCCGGCGGAGTCGAGGTCCCGATGTTGAAACCGAGGAAGGGGTCGTGGGAATCGTGCTCCATCTTCTCCAACGTGCGCCCCAGCCAGCCGTCGTTCAGCTTCATTTCTGGGTCGCCCGCCTGCCAGATCGCCATCGACTTGAAGTGGCTATAGTTCTGGTTCGGATATCCGACGCCTTGCACGACGGCCAATTTGCCCGAATCCCACAGCCCCTTCAGTCCGGTCAGATTCGGGTGCAATCCAAAGCCGTTTTGTAACGGAAGAACCGTGCCAACGTCCAACCCCAAGACCTTGCGCGCCGTGCGGTAAGCGCCGTCCGAAGCAGGAACCACCGTGTTCAGACCGTCGTTGCCGCCCGCCATTTGCACCAGGACAAGCGTTTTGCCGTTGCTCTTCACGGCCAGGTCGGCCGGGTTCTGTGCCGCGAACGCGACGGCACCCTTGAAGAAGGATTGCGCCGTCGTCCCAATGCTCACGAGCGCGACGCCACCTTTCACGAAATCTCTTCGACCGATCATCTTTGTTCTCCTTACGCCAGTTGGTATTCAGGGCTCGAAAGCACCAGGTAGGCGACCGTTGCGGCCCGCTCTTCCGGCGTCTTAATCGAGGCCGCGAAGCTTGTGAGGGCGTCGCGCGATTCTTGGGTCGTGTTCCCATCGACGAGGCGGTCGAGGGCGATGCTGACCATCTCTTCGGTCGTGGTTGCCGCGGCCAGCGCGGGAACCTTCGCCGGTCGCCCGTTGGGGAAGAGCAGTTGGTCCGCGAAGTTGACTCGCGCGAAGAACGTGCTCGATGAGAGCCACGTCGAGCCGCCCGGCCAACCCGCCACGTTGTGTGGTTCGAACAGCACCTGGTCCATCCCCCGGAAGGCGTTTGCCGCTGGGTTTCCGCGCCGCGGGCCACCGGCAAGGAATCGGAAGTCCGACTCCAACCCAAGACCTCGCATCGCCCCCACGAGCAACTCAACCGGGCTGCGCACAAACCCACGATACGAACGCTCCGAATAGAACTCGTCGCTCACCAGTATCTCGCGGACGACATCCTTCACCTCGTGCCCGCTGCTCTCCCACACGCCCGCCAGCCGGTCGACCGTCCTGGGTTCCGGGTTGTAGTTCGCGAACTCGGTGAAGAGGCGGCTCGTGATGTACCGGCCCGTCGCCTCCTGCTGCATGATGATGTCGATGATGTCATCGCCGTCGAAGTTCCCGCTCTTGCCCATGAAGGTCTTCGTTCCCGTGTCGTGGAGCCGAGGCGCGAACTGAAATTGCGCATCCCATTCCGCCGCCGACTTGCGCTGCGCCTCGTTCTTCTCCTGCTGCGTCGGGTTCGGGCCAAGGTTGGGACGGGGGGGCTGTGATACCCGCCAGCCGGTGAATGCCCTCGCGCTCTCCCGCACATCGTCTTCGCTGTAATTGCCCACGCCGATTGTGAACAGCTCCATAAGCTCCCGTGCGTAGTTCTCGTTGGGGTGTTCCCGCGTGCTATCGACAGCGTCGAGATACATCAGCATCGCCGGGTCGCGGCTCACCGCCTTGATCAGCGTGTCGTACTTCGGCAGGGCGTTTGCGCGGAACAATTCGTTCTGCTTCACCATCAGCTTGGCCTTCTGGTTCCCCACCTTGCTCAACTGCGAAGTGAGCAGCCCGTGCCAGATGTACGTCATCCGCTCTTCCAGCGGCCGCGCGGTATACACCATGCGCGTCAACCACCAGCGCTGCATATCGCCAACAAGCCCGTTGCCGTAGTCGTTCAGCTCCAGGTTCAATGTCGCAAGCCGGGCGTTGAGAGCGGAATTGTCCACCGCTTCGAAGTTGATCAGGCGGTCCGCCGCTTCCGCCCGCGTCAGTTTCGCGAACTCGTCCACCTCGGCCGGGGTGCCCCCGAAACCAGCCCGCCGCAAGAGGTGGGCCGCTCGTCGCCGCGGTTCGGCGATCTCACGGTTCGGATCAGGCGTCGGCGTGGCCCTGGGCGAACTCGGTTGCTCTCCGGTGTCGCCACTACCCTGACTGGAGCTGTCGCTCCCACCATAGGCCGTGACGCCGACGATGGCAGCGGCCGCCCCCGCCGCCGCAATCGCCGCGCCGCCCCCGAGGATGGCCCGGCGTGTCCGTGGCTTGTCCCAGGTTCGCCCCATGGGCGGAATGTCTGGCTGTTCGTCCACCTGTCACACTCCTGGCGCTTTGGCCCGTGAGCCGTCGCACATGGGGGTATTGTCGCTGATCCCCGCAAAGTGACGGGTCGCTCCGAAAATTCCCTCACCGTGGTTTTCCCCTGCAGTGACGGACGAAGGGGACCGTGCGTAGCCTTTCTGCGCCTTTACCTTTCGTCACAGTTTCGAGACCCTTTCCATCCCCGCCAACCCATTACGATAGTGAACGCCATGAGCCAACCAAGTCGCTTTGCAAACGAACGCCACCCCAGGCTCAAGCTTGGCCTCGTCGCCCTCTCGGTCGGCGGTTTTGCGGCTGGCTGGTTTGGCTTCGCGGCCGCACAGCCGGAAGTCGTTGATGTCCCTCCGCCCGCCACTCCAACTCCTACCGCGACGAGCGCGCCCACCCAATCCAGCCGCCTGAACCCAACGCCAACGGGCGCGGCGGGTAGGGCCATTGCGACCCCCACGCCCATATCGACCGCCGCTGCCGTTCCCACGACGCGCGCCCGCACGAGCCGCGGTTCTTGAGATGAGCTGGAAGATTCCTGCCGCATTGATGCTGATGCTGGCGGTCGCGATCGTCGCGGCACGATTGGCCCAGGGGCCGGAATCAGGCACCGCCACCTGGGACGCATCACGCTCCGCCGGATTTGCCGCCTATCTCCTGCTCTGGGCTTCGGTCGTCACGGGAATGTCCATCCACCTGAGGCTTCGGCCCACCAGCAGCCCACTGACGTACATCCTCGAAGCGCATCGCATCACCTCCACCCTCGGCTTGAGCTTCGTCTTTGCCCACGTCTTCTCGCTGCTTCTCGATCCCGTCGTTCACTTCAAAATCGCCGACGCCTTCATCCCGTTCTCCAGCGATTTCCGACCGATCCAGGTTGGCCTGGGGACGATCAGCCAATGGCTTCTCGTCCTGGTGCTCGCGACCACGGCGTTCTCGGGCCGCTTCAGTTACGGTCTGTGGCGAAAGCTGCACTACCTCAGCTTCCCCTGCTATCTCCTCGCTTTGGTCCACGGCATCACCAGCGGAACCGACAGCGCCGCCCCCTTTGCCCTGATCATCTACGCTTCGACCAGCGCCGTCGTTGCTGCGGTCGGCGTCCTCCGGGTTGCCGGGCGGGGCTGGGTGCGCGCGGCCGAGGCCGCCGGGCTCCAATCGAGCTAACTTCTGGATCCTTCTCTCCTCTCGCCCGCGAGGCACGAGTCGGGAGGCCAAGACAGCGCGGTGCCGGAGCGAGCGAGGAAAATTGACGAACTCTGGCTCCCCTCTCCCGTGCGGTCGGGAGAGGGGCTGGGGGTGAGGGCGCGCCGCCAGGCAACGAATCTCAGTCAGCCGAACGCACTTCGGGATGGTGGGTTCGGACCGAAGGGCCCGTGGGTCGGTCGCGCAGCCGACTCAACTGACCACATCACCGCTGTCGGTGGCCCATCTTGGTCCAACCACGCCGCTTACGTCAGCAGGTCGGCCGGCTTCAGATTGAACTCCTTGATCATGTCCACGGCATACGTGATCCGCCCGGACAATGTCGAAGCGTCGCCGTACACCAGCCGCAGACAGGCCTCGGACATGTGTTCGATAGGCGTCTGTGAATCTCGATTGGAATCGTTGATCAGGTGGTGGTGCAGCACGCCCGGCGTCGCTACAAGACCGGGCGAAATCACGTTCACGCCGATGTTGTCCGCGTGCACTTCCGATGCCAGTCCCGTCGTGAACCGTTCCAGTGCCGCTTTGCACATTCCATACACGGTCCCGCCCCGTCCCCCGCTCGTCAGCGTCGGATGCAGCGCCGCGTGCGAAGAGATGTTCAGGATCCAGCCGGACTTGCGTTCCTTCATTTTGCCGAGCACCAGCTGGGCGAGGTGCATCGGCCCAAACACCTGTACTTCGAACATGAGGTGCAGCCGCTTTTCCGGGAAGGCCTCGATCGGGATGAAGTACGTTACCGCCGCGTTGTTCACGAGGATGTCCACCGGTCCGTAGGTGGCTTCCGTGGACTTGATCAGCGCTTCCCGGTCGCCCGCGTTGCCCAGGTCGCAACGGATCGCCGTTGCCTCACCACCCGCCGCCCTGATGCGTGAAACGACGCCAGCCATGCTCCCCGGGAGCATGTGGTCGCCCTCGTTCTCCGTCCGCGCCGAGACCACGACCTTCGCGCCCTCCATCGCATAGCGAATCGCGATCGCCTCGCCGATGCCCCGCGATGCGCCCGTCACCACCGCGACCTTGCCCGCGAGTACCCCGTTCTTGTTCACCGATGCCGTCATAACCGTTCCCCCGAATGAATTGCCAAACCGTCAAATCCTGCACGGAAGCACCGTCGCGGTCAACCGGCCAAGGCTATTCGCCCAGGCCAATGTCCCGCAGGAAGGCATCGCTGTTCGGTTCCCGGCCGAGGAACTCTCGTACCATCGCGCTACCATCGACGGAACCACCGCGCTCCAGGACCGTTTCGCGGTAGTCCGCCCCCGTCGCGGCGTCCAACGGACCGGTCGCCGCGAAGCGCGTATACATATCGTCGCCGAACACCTGTGACCAGAGATACCCATAATACCCGGCATCGTACCCGAACAGGTGTCCGAACCCGGATTGAAAATGCGTCCCGGGCGTGTAGGGAAAGCCCGTCACATCGTGCAGCCGCTCCATCGTTGCGGTGGTGTCGCCGTCGAAGCCGGGCGAATGATAGGCGAAATCGAGCGTCGCGAAGAACAACTGCCGCAGGTACATGATGCCCGAACTCGCCTGTTTCGCCGCCAACATCGCCTGGAGCAACGTCTCCGGCAAGGCCTCGCCGCTTTCGAAGTGGCGCGAAAAGCTTCGAAGGACATCGGCATCCCAAACCCAATGCTCCAGCATCTGCGAAGGCGCCTCCACGAAGTCACGCTCCGTCGCCGTCCCGCTGAATCGCGCGAACGTCGCCCGCGTCAGCGTCTGGTGGAGGACGTGCCCGAATTCGTGGAAGAGGGTCTCGACCTCGCTGTGCCGCAGGAGCGAGGGCTGGTCCGCGGTCGGCTTGGTGAAGTTCGCCACGATCGCGCTGATCGGCAGTTGGTACGATCCGTCTCGAAGCGTTCGACCCCGTTGCATCGTGAATGCCGCGGCGTGGCCGTACTTGTTCGGGCGCGGGTGAAGGTCCATGTAGAACCGCGCAATTGCTTCGCTCCCGCCCGCGTCCAGGATGTCGAACGCGCGGACATCCGCATGCCACCTCGGGGCGTCTGGAACGGCCCGGTAGGTCACTCCCAGCGCCTGTCCGGTGGCCGCGAACAACCCGTCGAGTACGGCCTCCAGCGGGAAGTACTGCGCTACCTCGAACTCGTTCACGGCAAACTTCATTTTCATCAGGCGGTTGTGATAGAAGCGCCAATCCCAGATGTTCACGGTCGAGGAGCCGATATGCTCCGACTTCAGCGCCGAAAGTTCGGCAAAATCTCGTGCCGCCTTGGCCATCACTTTCGGATGGAGATCCGCGAGGAATGCATCGACGGTCCCCCGCTCCTTCGCCATGCGCTCCTCCACGACATAGGCCGCCCACGAGTCGTACCCGAGGAGCGTCGCGATCTCCGTGCGCACGCGAATCGCCTCTTCGAGCCGCTCGATGTTCGCTCGGCCCGCCTTCGTCTGCTCCTTCATGAAGAGCTCGCGGCGTAGTGCTTCGGAATTCGCGTTCGACATGAACGGGAAATATTCCGGGTAGTCCAGCGAAACCCGGTACCGGGTCGTGCCGCCCTCCTCGACAGACTTGAGTGACTCGACATAAGCGTCAGGCAGCCCACCGAGGTCTTCGCGGGCCACGAGGATCCCCTCGTCCCAGTCGTCTATCGCGTTGCGAAAATCCGTGCCCAGGACGACCAGCCTGTTGAATAGCTCTTGCACCCGTTCGCGCTGCTCCGCCCACAACTCGAAGCCGCTTCGCCGATAGTCGCGCAGTTCGAATTCGAGGAGCCGCTTTGCCTCTCCCGTCAATGCCCTCGCCTCCGCCGTCTCGGCGAAGGCGCGCACGGCGAGGTACACATCTTCGCGGAAGGCGAGGTCCACATTGTACTTGTCCAGCTTCGCGTCCCATTCGCGCGCGGCCTCTCGCAGTGCGTCGTCCGCCGAAACGTAGGCCATGAAGGCGTACATCCCGGAGGCGTGGCTCACGGCCTCGTGCGCTTCCGCCAGCGCCAGCACGGTGTTCGCGAATGTCCTCGCGCCGTTGGGAAGCGCCACGACCCCGGCGATAGCGCGGTCACACTCCGCCATCGCGTCCTCGCACGCCTTGCCCAGCGAGTCTGGGGTGAGTGTCTCGAAAGAAATGATGCCGCTCATGCGTGTGCTCCTTGGATTCGGGTGGTGACAACGCTGCCGCCTTTGATGACGGCGACCCTATCCTCGCTGCGGGTCAAACAGGCGATGTCGTTGAGTGGATCGTTGGACACGATGAGCAGGTCGGCCGCAAGCCCCGTGGCAATCCGTCCGCGGTCACCGGCGATGCGAAGGAGATCAGCAGCCCAGCCCGTCGCTGCCATCAGCGCTGCCCCCGGCGAAAGCCCGAGCTCCACCATCCGCACAATCTCCTGCGCGTTCTGTCCCGGCCGATTGAGCGGCGTGCCCTCGTCGGTCCCCATCGCGAGCCGCACGCCGCTGCGCATCGCCAGTTGGAAGCTCGTTCGGTGGTCTTCGAGCACCTGGTTCGCCTTGTCCACCGCGTACGCGGGCAAGCCGGCGGCGCGGCCTCCCAGGGCAATGTGGTAGGGCGCCGACAGGGTCGCGACGAGATAGGTTCCACGCTCCAGCATGAACCCGACCGATTCCTCATCGAGCCAGACGCCATGTTCGATCGAATCCACCCCCGCGCGGATGGCGTTCTTGATCCCCTCGTTGGATTGTGCGTGCGCGCCGACCACGCGGAACGCCTTGTGCCCCTCTTCCACGCCTGCCCGCAATTCATCCTCCGTGAACGACGGCGAGCGCGGATCGACGCCCGCCGTCAGCACGCCCCCGCTCGCGAAGAGCTTGATCGCCGTCGCCCCCGCCCGCAGTTGCTCGCGCACCGCCTTGCGCACTTCGTCCGGCCCGTCCGCTTCGCGCGCAATGAAACCGTGGCCGTGCCCGCCTGTCATTGTCACGCCCAACCCCGCCGCGAGCATGCGTGGCCCTTCGACCAGGCCATCGTCGATCGCCTTCGCCAGGTGAATGTTGAGCCGTTCCGCCGCCCCAAGGTCCCGCACGGTGGTCACACCACTGTGCAACGTCGTCCGCGCGTATCCCGCCGCCCGCCAGGCACGCACCGCCGTGGGGTCGCTTGCCGCTGTATTCAGCTCATTCCCTTCCCCAGAAGACGTGAGATGCACATGGCAATCGATAAGTCCCGGCAACACGAACTTGCCCGCGCAATCCAGCCGCTCCGCCCCCGGCGCCTCGATCCCGGCGGCGATCCGCGTGATTCGTCCGCCCTCGCACAACACATCCCGCGGCCCGCTGAACGTCCTCGATTCGCTGTCGAAGACGAAGCCACCCGAAAGCAGCAAAGGTCTGCTTTCACTGGCCATTGTGATGGGCACTTCTCGGAGTCATCCGAAGATTGTCCGCGTCCGCCTCAGCCCCGGCAAATTCAGGATGCTTTAGCCACATTCGATATGTCTTGCTCCCCCTCGCCCGCGAAGCCGGGAGAGGGGGCTGGGGGGTGGGGGCCGCGACGTCCGCCCGCGAATCCAAGTACACTCCCATATCAACCCGGAGGATCCATGACCATCCGCACCAGCCTCATCCTCGATGAATTCGCGCGACACCGCGTCCAGTTCGCGCACCTCTGCCACTCGCTCTCGCCTGGGGAACTCGCGACCGCGATCCCGGATTCACACTGGACCGTCAAAGACTACATCGCCCACCTCTGCACGATCGACGGCCTGATCGCCCCAGGCTTCTCTCACATGGTGGGCCTCACCGCGCCACTGCCTGATGTCGCCATCCCCGCGCCATTCGACATCGACGATTGGAACGAAGCTGCCGTGCGTGCGTGCGCGGACGCCTCCATCGACGCGTTGTTGGCCGAATCCGCGACGCACCGCACAAATCTTTCCGCCGCGATTGCGAAGATGACCGACGAACAGCTCGACGCCATCATCCCCTACGGCGGCGACCGCAAGACGCTCAACCTTGAGAAATCGATGGTGCGCTTCGGCGGACTCCTCTGGGGCATCGCCATCCACGAACCCACACACACGCGCGACATCCTCCGCGCCCTCCCGCAACGGCGCGAAGAGGCCTGGATCCGGGAATGGCTGGGGAGTGTGAACGACTCCCTCATCCCCCAGGGCGTAAAAGAGCAACGGGTGTGATTCGCCCTCCTGCGGTACGCTGAAGGCACATCACCGAGGAGTGTCCCTTGAAGAAATACAGCAGCGCGCCCGCTATGGCGATCGACGTGAAGAAGGCGTATACCGCGACGATCGAGACCAGCGCCGGCACCATGGTCGCCGAACTCTTCCGCGGCGATGCCCCCGCCACCGTCAACAACTTCGTCTTCCTCGCCAAGGACGACTACTACGCCGACGTGATCTTCCACCGCGTGATCAAAGGCTTCATGATCCAGGGCGGAGACCCCACCGGTTCCGGCAGCGGCGGCCCGGGCTACAAGTTCAACGACGAGCCCGTGAAGCGCTCCTACAGC
>DAOTTM010000159.1:0-2400 GCA_034437915.1 Dehalococcoidia bacterium
GGTGTGGCCCCCACCGACAGTCGAGTAGTCGTTGCCTGCATTGTTGCCGAAGCCCCCGCCGACGGTCGGTGCGTCGAAGCTGGCGGTGTTGCCGTGGCCCCCGCCGACCGTTGCGTAGCTGCCACCCACAGCGTTGATGGACCCACTCTGTCCGCCGCCGCCTATCGTCGAGCCGGAGGCTCCCGCCCCGATGAAGTCGCCGCTATAGCCGCCGATGATGTTTGGACTGGTGTTGGGCACGATCCGCATGGCGCGCTGCCCATTGACGCGAAGCTCAAGAGCGGTGTTGTCGGTCGTGCCGAGGAAATTCGCGCCGGTCGTGCCCGCGTTCCCCGTGAGCGACCAGCCGCTGCCCACATCGTCCGTTTCGCACACCACGGCTCCGATCGCGTCGATCGCTCGAATGCTCGACCCGGCCGGGCAGCTGCCCGGCCGGGTCGGCGTTGAAGGCGTTGGCGATGAGCGTGAGTCCGCCGTTGGGGACGGCGGTGTAGGTCGTGTCGTTGTCCGCCGCGCAGGACCATGAGCTGCCGATAAGCTTCGCGACCTGGCCATTCGCGCAGGACAACCCCCCGAGCACATCGTTATCGCTGCCGTCGGCGAAGCCCACGGGTTTGCCGGATACACCGCTCCATGGGACGTGCAGCGCGTAGGGGACGGGCTTCAGCTCCTGGCGGGGTGCCAACGTGTCGAACAGGGCGCCACCCGCGATCTTCGCCTTTACTTCGAGCCAACGTGCGTTGCCATCGAAGACGCCGACACCGTTGCCAAAGTCCAGTTCGGCGGAGAAGAGGCCGTTGGTGACCGACCGTGTCGCCCCCACGAACACGGGATTCGTGACCACCTGCGTCCCGCGGCTGAGAGCATCGAAGAGGCGGAACTCAAATTCATACTGGCCGTTCGCGGAGCCGATGCCCGTGTCAAGCCGACCCTGGTAGGTGAAGGCCGTCCCGAGGGGCCCCGCCAAGCGCTGTTCGGACACGCGGTCGCCTGTTGGGCCGTCGGCGGCGAGGGAGATGGCGAAGGGCGTGGCGATGCCCCCGGCGACGAGCAGCAGGACGAAGCCGATGAGCACGGCGCGAAGGTTTATGGTTACCTGGATCATGGCAGACTCCGCGATTTGGTTTTGCAGAGTTACGCCCGGACGCCTGAATTGTAGTCACGGCCCCTGTGGCCGGGGGCACGGTGAACATCGTTGGCTTTTGCCAAAAATTCCAGGGTGTCGCGAATGCCAGGCCTTTCGTTCGCTGCGAGGCAACAACCGGCGGGATGCGGGAAACGCCGGGCATTCGTGCCGAACCCCCGCCCGGGGGCGACCGTGACTACAATCTGCGGATGAGCGTCGCCCGCGATACTGCGATACCGCTATGATTGCCCCATTCTCGCGGGCCAGAGCTGCCCTCGCCACCAAGGAGCAATCCCATGGACCAACTTTCCGGCAAAACCGCCGTCGTCACCGGCGCCGCCAGCGGAATCGGGCTGGGTCTGAGCAAGCGCTTCGCCGAGGAAGGCATGCGCGTCGTCATGGCGGACATCGAAGCGCCGGTGCTCGAAGCCGCGGCCGCCGACGTTCGCGCCATCGGCCAGCCCGTCGTCTCGCTTGTCACGGACGTGCGCAAACCGGAGGCCCTCGAAGCGCTGGCGAACCTCGCCTACGCCGAGTTTGGCGCCGTGCACGTCGTCTGCAACAACGCCGGCGTCCAGAACCGCGACCGCCTCACGTGGGAACAGTCGATCGAGGACTGGAAGTGGGTCTTCGATGTGAACGTGAGCGGCGTCGTCAACGGCATCCGCTCGTTCGTGCCGCGCATGATCGCCGGGGACGAAGAGGGCATTATCGTGAATACCGCCTCGATGGCGGGCCTCGTCACGGGAGCGCCCATGGCGAGCGTCTACTACGCATCCAAGCACGCCGTCCTCTCGCTCACTGAGAGCCTCTTCCGCGACCTCGCCACGCAGGAGGCGAAGATCACGGCCGCTGTCGTCTGCCCCGGCGCCGTCTCCACGAACATCTTCGCCTCCGAGCGCAACCGGCCGGGCGAATACGGCGCTCCCGAGGGCATCATCCCCGAGAGCCGCGTCGTGATGGACCGTGCCGCCGCGCCCCTCGGCGGCGCGATGGCTCCTGCCGATGTCGCCGAACACGTGGTCAACGGCATCCGCGAAAGCCGCTTCTACATCTTCCCCGCCCAGGACATGATCTTCGGCTACGTGAAGATGGGCCACGACCGCATGTGGGAAGGCAAGAACCCCGCCGTCAGCCGCCGCCGGCCCGGCCGCCAGTAACGGAGTAGGGAGTGTCGGGGTATCGGAGTGGCTGCTTCGGGCGTGTCGTCTCGAGGCGCGGATACTCCGAGGCGCCGTTACACACTACTTGTCGTCGCCGAAGTGAAACGGCGG
>DAOTTM010000160.1:0-3197 GCA_034437915.1 Dehalococcoidia bacterium
GACGAACTCGTCCCCCGCGCCTCCACGGACGCCCTCTACGACGCCCTCCCCGGCGAAAAGGAGATCACCTGGCTCAAGGGCGGCCACTTCGAAATCGGCCCGGACGTGGTCGATGCCGCCGGCGATTGGCTCAAGGCGAAGCAGTAGGACGGGGCCGCGAATCAGCAAACGCGACTCCGCGCCTCTCCACGGTCGCGCGCGCGTGACCGGTTCCTTCGGTATTTGAACACCTCACGCAAACTACCGATTTCAGGTCAGTGCTGCTAAGCTGCGGGCGGAAAGGGCTGTTCGACTGAGAGGGCACCACAACCAGCGGGCGAATGACTCGCTGGCGAGGCAACGAGGTCGGAACGGCGGGAGATTCACCAAGTGCCATCGCTCTTGCGTCGGGTAAAAGACAAGCTCTCCGAGCCCAAGGTCAGACGTCGCGAACAGTCCGCCCAGAGAGAAGCCTATCAAGATGATGACGCCGAAGCGGCCCTGGCGTTCGAGATTGACCAGATCAACACGGCGGGGATGCGGTACATCCGGTCGTATTCGTCCGCCTGGTGGGAGAAGCTCAGTACCTCACGGCGGGATGCGTTGCGCGAAGCTCTTCTCACGGCCCGGGAGCACGGCCTCACGCCGAAGCAGGTGGCGAACCTGTTGCGCCCGTACTTCGACGCGGACCGCGCCCTGATGATTGCCACGACCGAACTGACGACGGTCATGGGCCAGGGGGCGGTCGAACAGTACAAGCTCAGCGGCTTCGGGCGATGGGAATGGAGCACGGTTAACGACGAGCGGGTCTGCCCCATCTGCAACGCCCTCCACGGTGAGCGCTTCCCGGCGAGCATAGAGGATGCGCCGCGGCGCATCCTCTATGTAGATGCTGGGCGATTCCCGTCGTCGGCCGCCGACCCCTATAATCTCGACTCCGACAATGACGGCGTTGCGTGCGAGAGCAACGGGAAGCCCGCATACCAAGCGGCGACCGCGACGCCCGCCCGATCCAGGAGAAGCTGAGTGCGGCGCCGCCCGCGCCCGTCGCGACCGAGACGAACGCTGCCACCGGGAAATAGGGCGCTACGGAGGACGCCCTCGACGCCGGTGCGGCACATCCTTCGACATCCGTTCGTCTCGCCAAACCGTCGTAGTCGCTCGCATTGCGCCAATCCCGTCCCTAAAGGTGCCTGCCGAGGGCTGCTACCACAACCCCGTGCGCTCGGGAGGCTCCCAGTGTCCAGGCTGCCGAACTCCTGGCGGACGATGGCGAGGTTGCGGAGGTCGAGGCGAAGGAAGAATTGTCCAGGAGCCCCCGCCACTAAGGGACTGTCTGGCAATAACCGCTTCCGTGTCCGAACCTGTGTTAGATTCAGGAAGTGCATCGGTAATTTACTGACAAGCCCTAAGGTCCGCGCCGGATGTTCTCTTCGAACTCCGCACGGGTGAGCGCGGGCACCCGTTTCCGACGTGAACGGGCCACGTGCGCCGCGTATTCGTCCTCTTCGTCAATCCGGACCTTCTGACGGCGATGGGCGCGGGCGGGGCAGGCGGCGATGGGCAGGAACCCGAAGATCCCGAAGATGAAGCCCATGAAGAACCAACGCGTCCCGCCGTGATTCTTCTCCTCGGCAACATAGGCGGTCGCGAAGCCCCAGTAGAGTCCCCACGGGATGAGCATGAAGAGTAGCAATTCCACGCGCGCACTCTAACATACCGGATAGGACGATGTACCGGCCCGGGCGACGTGCAGTCGCTCGAGCTTACCGTCCCGTGCCCGGTAGCGCCCGAGCCGCTGGACGGCCTCGGCGTCGTCGAGAATATCGTGAAGATGAGGACGACCAATCGTAGGTGTCGCATGGGGACGTTAGTTTGTGAGGATTCAGTCCAAGCCTAAACCGCGTCGGGTTTGGGCGCGCCCGAGCGACAGTCCGTGCCTGCCACCCGACAGAGCCCGCTCGCCTTGCTCGCTCCCGACGTGCTGCGTGGCGTCTGGTCCCGTGGCCCCGGCGGCGACATCCCGCGTCAAGGCGCACCGGCGCGGGTGTAGTTCCCGATGTAAATCCGAACGTCGGCAGCCGCCCATTCGGGCGTGAAGTCTTCGGCGTCCGTCGGCACGTCGAAGACGATCGCGCTCGTTCCGGTGAAGCCGGCACCGATGGAACTCGCCGGTCGTTCGAGAGGGTCTCGATGGGCAAGCACGTTGGCGGTAAGTTGACAGTTCCCGCCGAAGTCCTCAGCGTCACGCCACGAACGGCGCCGCTTATCGACGAGTTGCAGCTCGTCGATAACCTGAGTGGGAAAGTTTAGGCTCTGGTTGAGGTCGCTCTTGACGGTGAAGTAGACCGCGATAAATTTCCCCTTCGGGCGCATCGTTCCCCCGCATCGGTATCGGTCGCCTTCCACGACGTGGAGTTCCTCGACATCGACCACGGAGAACTGGATTGATCCTGTGAACTTGGTTTGTCCAAGGTTGGGTTCCAGCCTGTCGCCAGGCACGGTCACAACCTGGCGGATGGCCGCCACCGGCCTGGGCCGACCGGCGAGTCCACCGATGTACCAGACGGACAGCAGTCCAACCACGATCGGCACAGCGCCGATGAGCACCACCAACTTGATTCGCCTCGACACCAGCCATACCTCGCGTCGTCGCTGACCCGCCGGCCGCTGCAAGATCAAGGCCTCCCGAATTCCACCCAACCGCGACACGACCGAGCCGTCGAAGTTTGACCATCTGCTGGAGGAACGGGAGGTCTCCAGCACAGAAGCGCTTCTCGCCGTCACGAAGTTCTATTTCTTTGGCATCCCCACACCAAAGCAACCGGTATCCGGCGGACACCGCAACCTTCCGGGCCAGTTCGGGAAACCAGTTCGGCGTGTCCGCCCACGATGAACGCGGATTTCGTCGCATGAACACGGCGAGTACGCGCTGATGGCAACGCGGAGTGGTCGGAGGTTGCCACAGCCGAGGATTCATGAATTCGTTTTTGTCGATGCGGCGGCGATTGATATTCCGTCCGTCGAATCGAGTTGCGCGACTTTTCCCCGGTTGGTCTCCAATATCGCCGACGTACACGTGGATGATTTCGTCGATGGATTCTCGAACCGCGCTGCCGAGGCTTTTCGCGGTCCAACTGAGGTCGTCCAGAGACGCCGCGGAGCCCGGATCGACCAAGGGGACGACAGTTCGATTCGCCAACAGGCCCGCGAGTTTG
>DAOTTM010000161.1:0-8014 GCA_034437915.1 Dehalococcoidia bacterium
TGGCAGCGTCGCGTGGCTGGGGGTCACAACCCGCGGCGAAATCCGTGATGACCGTCAACGTGTCAACCTCGAACTCGTTCGCGACGCGGATGTGGAAACGACCGCGCCGACATCAACAGACTCCCCCGACGCGGCAGCAGTGACTCCTCCCATCCAGGTCATTCCCTCGGCTACCCCGACCCGGCTGGTGAACCCCGCCCTCCAACGCAATCTGGTGAAGCTGATGGACTCTCTGCCGGCCGGAATGTCCGCCTCGGTTCACCGGCTCAGCGATGGCGCCAGCGCGAGCCATGACGCCGAGACGGTGTTTTACGCCGCAAGCCTCTTCAAGCTGGCCGTGCTATACGAGGCGGAGCGCGAGCAATCCACGGGTGAACTAGACTTCAGTAGCTCCATTTACCCGGACTTCAGTGAGGATCTCGGCACGTCCGGGGAATTACCCCTGGCGGATGATGGCTCGCTCAGCATCGGCGAGGCCATTCACTACATGATCATGGTGTCGGATAACGCCTCGGCCGTCGCCCTCATGCACCTGATGGGGACGGCCAGAATAGACCAAACGCTGTTCGAGCTTGGTCTGAGGAACACCTCCGTCAATATGGAAGGACTGCCAACGACGGCAGCCGATATGGCCCGGTTGATGGAGGCAATCGTCACGGGCGAGGGCCTCAGTCAAGAAGCGGTCGAACATGCCCGCGCATTGTTGCTTGGGCAGGCCATCCGCTTCGGCATCCCAGCCCTCTTGCCGACGGCCACGGTGGCCGGGAACAAGACGGGCACGTGGGAGGGCGCCTTGCACGACGTTGCCTTCGTACAAACGCCGTCCGGGACGTATGTGATAGCGATCCTCACGGATGGCTCGTTGGGGTGGGAGGCTATTGCTGATGCCAGCCGCAACATCTTCGATCTGTTAGAGGTCGGCTGAGTTCACGCGAGCCGAAGGCTACCCATCGAGCGGCGCGCTTCCCAGGCGTGGTAAGGCACGTGCCAGGTGGAGCGTCGCATCGCCTTGCGAACGGACCACGTCTCCCGTCCAAACACGCCAGGGGCGTCGCGCTTCACGAGGATGTTGGGCGGAGCGCCGCAGACCACCTGCTGAAGGAGGATGTGGACATCCTGCAGTTCACGGAACGGCGGCTCGGTGAGGACGGGCCGAGCCTTCTCCGGGACGCCCGGCGCCAGTCGCTGGGCATAAAAGAATTCCATTCGCCCACATGCTGGAAGATGCCGCGAATGGTTCGTCCATCCGCATCGAGTTGGTGGTCGATCATCTCCCTCGGGACAGCGGCCGCGAGTTTTCGGAGCTCATCGAGGGCGAGGTCATGTGGGTTCGCCCAGGCCGGGAACTCCCGGCCGGTCGGCGCTTCGGCGTCATGGGCGAAGAAGGCAAAACTGTCGCCAGCGCGAAGGTCGCCGCCGGTCTCCACCGTCTCGGCAACCCGGACGTTATCGACATCCAGGAAGAGGCGCTCGGCCTGGCGCAGATGGGACCAGGCGGCGTATTCGAGGATAGCGAGGACCATCCGCGCACGTATGTCCTGCTCTGGAGCGGCGAGCGCGTAGCAGCCTGGTAGTTCGAAGCACCAGCCTGCGGAAAATCCGCCAGCGCCAGTTTCCACGCCAACTGTAAAGGACCCTGCTTAAATCAACAGCGCGCACTGTACGGGGCCATTGGCCCGGCGCGCTCGTCTACCCGGTAAGTGGCCAGCGCCGAAGCCGAACGGGCAGGCGGGAAGCGACCCAGCGGTCCAGGCCGTAATACCGGCCCGAAGCAAGGAAGGCAAGGGCGAACAGCGGAATCCATTCCACGGGACCCTCCCACGCCCAAAGGCTGCGGTCGCCGTAGCGTCCCCAGTTCGCGAACCAGATGTGGAAGAGTGAGAGGAAGCCCACGAACGCGCCCAAGCTCGCGCTGATCCCGAAAATGAGCATCAACCCAATGCCGATCTCGGTCGCGACAAGCCCAGCGCCGAAAGGGGCGTAATGGGCGAGGATGACCTTGTCGACGATGTCCGTGTACAGCCCGATAGGGTGGTTGCTGGTGTCCGCCGCCAGGCTGTTTCGCGCGCCGTCGTAGGAGATAAGAAATCCGGGAAAAGGGATGTAGTTGACATTCTCCAGGCCCGGGAGCTTGGCGAGTCCGTTGGCCAGGAAGAGCAAGCCAAAGCCGATTCGTAAGAGGAACATCGCCATCCGAAAGGCCGATTGTTGCCAGGCGGGAAGGTCGGACGGGACGGGTGCGGAGGTAGTTTTCAAAGCGTTGATCCTAGAGTGCGAGGAGGGTGAGGGTTCTTCGGACGCCACCGGCGGCCGCAATGCCTTCGCTTATTCACCTGCCGAGCTGCTGAAAGTCCGTGCTCTCCACCTGGGCGACGAGGTCGTATGGCCCGGCCACAACATCGATCGCCGTGATCCGTGACCCGTCGAGCTCGATCAACGGGAGGCTCTCCTTCAGCTCGCTGACGCGGGTCTGGTCAGCTTCGATCAACACATATGCACGGACGGTCATGGTTAACTCCTCGTTCAGTTGGATGTGAAGACGCCTCAACGAGGCGCCTAGGTGGTCTACGCTCACCTGAACGGGCGAGGCACGGCGCCGGTGCTCAGGACCGCATGGTAGCGCTCATGGAGAAGCTCCAGCGCCCCACGGATGGGGAAGATGCGACGCGTAAGGAGCATATCCTCCTCCGTTGTGAGCGGGTGCCAATACACGCCGTCGTTGTTGACTGTCATCTCGGGCACGAGATCTTCTACGCCCAATTCCATGCCTTCGCGAGAAAGGCCGCGTCTTGCAAGCGGACGAACGAAGAAATCTTTGTCCGCAATACCGAGTGTGGCCACGAACGCGCGAAGGTCATCGATGGAAGCCGTATTGACGGGGGTCTCGGTTGCTCCAATCGCCACGTGGAAGCCAAGGCCGGTCAGCGCCCGGACGCTTTCGACGGTTTTCGCCCAGGCCCCGCTACCGCGGTAGGCATCGTGGAGCGCCGCTTCGTGCCCATCGAGGCTGACCTGCAGGATCAGTGGCCGGTCGCGCAGGGCAAGCAAGCGTTCGAGGCGGGCACCCTGGAGGAGCATCGCGTTGGTCAGGACGCGCGTCGGCATGGCGCTGGTCGCCACCTCGAGCCGTTCGACGATATCAGGCAAGATGAACGGCTCACCGCCGGTGAGAAAAAGCTCCTCGATGCCCGCTTCCGCCGTTTCGGAAACGACCTGGCGGAAGTTTGCCATGGACATGCCGCGCCGTTCCGCGCGTGGAGACGATTTCGCCACACAGTACGTGCAGGAAAGGTTGCAATCGTAGTTGGTGTACACCCAAAGGCGGTGGGGAATCGCGATGTCCGCGTCACAGGCCGTTTCCAACATGGGCTGAACCATACCAATCAACGGCGTCACGATCCTGAACACTTGATGAACGATTCTCGCCCGTTCGAACACTTCGAGCCGAAGCCGTAGACTCCGCTCACCTACTTCAGGGGAAAGCCAGATGGACATCAAGGGTGGAACGGTGATTGTGACCGGGTCGGCGACGGGCGTGGGGGCCGCCGCGGTGAAAATGCTCGCGGGCAAGGGCTGCAACGTCGTCATTAACTACACGAAGAGCGAGGCCGAAGCCCGCGAAACCCAGGCCGCTTGCGAAGCGCTTGGCGTGCAGACGCTGCTTTGCCAGGCGGACGTCTCCGTGGATGCGGATTGTCGGCGCATGGCGGCCGAGACGATGGCGAAGTGGGGGCGCATCGATGGCCTCATCAACAACGCAGGCACGACACAGTTCGTGAACCACGCGGATCTCGACGGCCTCGATGCAGACGACTTCCACCGCATCTACGGTGTCAACGTCATTGGGCCGTTCCAGATGACACGAGCGGTGGCGCCGCACATGCAGGCTGCCGGACGGGGCGCCATCGTCAACGTCTCGTCGATCGCGGGCGTGATGGGCGTCGGCAGCTCGATCGCCTATTCCGCGTCCAAGGGAGCTCTCAACACAATGACGTTGTCCCTGGCGCGAGCGCTGGGGCCGGAGATCCGCGTGAACACCATCTGCCCGGGCTTCATCCAGGGTCGTTGGTTGCGTGGCGGCATGGGCGATGAGATCTACGAGGCTGCCAAGCTCGCCCAGGAGCGCAACACGCCCTTGAAGAAGGCCGGGACGCCCGAGGACATGGCCCAGGCCGCGGTCTGGTTCATAGAGGGCGCTGACCTCATCACGGGCGAGATCCTGATCGTCGATGCCGGCGCCCACCTCGGCCAAGCGCCGCTCAAGGCGAGGTAGGAGGTCGAAGTTCTGAAGTTCTGAGTGCTGAGTTTGGGCGCCCCGAGCCGGACCGCGTAGGGCCGAACCACGGGGAACCTACGAGCCGGCGCGGCGCCCTTCGAACGCATAGGTAATCCCGTATTCGGACGTGAGGACCTTGAGGAAGTCGATGAGGGGCGGGGCGAGGATGCGGTTGCGGAGGACGTGCACGCCGACTTCGCGCTGCGTGGGCTGTTCCATATCGCGGATGCCAACTTCCTTGAGCTGGCCCGCCTCCAGCTCCCGCTGCACGGACACGACGGGCAGGATCGACACACCAAGGCCCGCCTCGACCATATGCTTGGTCGTCTCCATGGAGTCCAACTCCATCACCGATTCGGGGACGACGCCGGCGCGCAGGAACATGCTGTAGACGAGGCTGTGATAGCTGGAGGAGCGTTCGAAGAAGAGGAACGGCTCACGGCCAGCCTCCGCGACGGTCACGCGCCCCTTGGCGGCGAACGGGTGGCGCGGCGAGACGACGAGCGCAAGGTCATCGTTGAACAGGTGCAGCGATTCGACCTCCGGGTGCTGTGTCAGGCGGCAGATGCCGACATTCACTTCGCCGGCCACGAGGTCCTCGATCACCTCTTCGCTCGTGCCCGAACGCAGATGGACGTGGACGCGCGGGCGTTCATCGCGGAAGCGGCGCAGGATGGCGGGGAGGATGTAGGCGCCAATCGTCGAACTGGAACCGATGCGAATGCTCCCCACGTCTCCGTGGCGAACGGCTTCGATTGCGTCCGTTCCCTCCTGCACGGCGGTGAGGGCGCGCTGGGCGTGAGGCATGAAGGCATGCCCGGCATCCGTGAGTGTCACGCTGCGGCCAGTCCGTTCGAACAGCCGTTCACCGATCTCTCGCTCCAACGACTGGATGCGAGCAGTGACGGAAGGCTGGGTGAGAAAGAGCGCCTCAGCCGCGCGACTGAACGACCGATGATGCGCGACCTGGAGGAAGGCTTCGAGCTGAGCAAGTTCCAAGTGTTCTGTCCCCGGGGAGATTCCCGCCGCTAGTCTAATGCTTAAAGAAGTCTGCGTTCACCTTTATAAAGTCAGTCCACTGCTCGGGCAGGTCGAATTCGTGGAAGATCGCGGTCACGGGGCAAACCAATTCGCAGGCCGCGCAATCGATGCACTGATCCGGGTTGATATAGTACTGGGGCGCATCGTCCGTCGTGTGGATGCAATCCACCGGGCAAACGTCCACACACGAAGCGTCTTTCGTGTCGATGCAGGGTTCGGTTATGACGTAGGGCATTCGGACCCCCCTTGCGCTTACTGGCGTTCGACGCCGCGTTTGTATACCACGATGTCGCCTTCCACACGCGCCTGGCAGGCGAGGCGAAGGCGCGGATCCTCGATGGAACTGCTCCCGCGTTGGCGGATGAGGTTCAATCGCTCGAAGCGGCCCATCGCGCTCACGCGCGCAAGGCCGGAGACGACCTCCATCGCGCAGTTCGTGCATTCACCGTTCTTCGCGCAGCCCACCGGCCAGAAGTATCCGTGAGCGCAAACGGCATCCATGACCGTTTCTCCGCGCGGCGCCTCAACTTCGATGCCGATCGGTTCCACACGAATTCGGGGCATGGACTCATCGTAGCGTGGCTGACACAACCGCGCTCCGCGTCGAACGTCGAAGGCTACCGGTTTCCACGAAGACGCGGATCGAACTCATCGCGCAGGGCATCGCCGAGGAAGTTGAAGGCGACCACAAGGGAGGCGATCGCCAGGCCAGCGAAGACCGACAGCCACGGATGGATATCGATGGCGGCGCGGCCTTCCTGCACCATCTTGCCCCATGAAACGACGTTGGATGGGCCAACCCCCAGGAACGAAATCGTCGCCTCGAAGAGGATGTAGGCGCCGATGCCGATGGAGAAACTGATCACGAGAACGGCGGCGATGTTGGGGAGGATGTGGTGGATCATGATGCGCACATCCGTAGCCCCGGACGCGCGCGCCGCCGCCACGTAGTCTCTCGAACCCACTCCGAGGACGGCCGCGCGAGTGAGCCGCGTGGTTGTCGGGATTCCGATGATTCCCAGCGCAATGACGGTATTCCTGACGGACGGCTCCGCGATCTGGACAAGCAGCAACAGCAGAACGAGCGCGGGAAACGCCTGCAGGGCATCAATGAAGCGCTGCAGAATAAGGTCCAACCACCCGCGATAGAACCCCGATGGCACGCCAAAGAGGAGGCCAATAGCGACCGCTATGATCGAGGCACCAAAGCCGACAGTTAGCGAAAGGCCCGCGCCGTGGACGATGCGGGAATATATATCGCGGCCAACCTTGTCCGTCCCGAACCAGTGCGTTGCGCTCGGAGATTCGTACTGGGCCACGATATCCGGGGAACCGACACTCTGATTCTTGGCCAGGTCGGAGATTGAGGGGTCGCTCTTATAGTCCGGATTCGGGGCCTGAAATATCTGATCCGGGTCGTACCGCCCGATGGCGGTGGCGAAGACCGCAACGAGAATGAAAACGACAGCGACGACGAGGCCCACTGCCCCGAGACGTTTGCGGAGCATGAAGCTAAAGAAGGCGGCCCGGACCGACCGCCACCCTGTTGGGCGAAGCTGGATGCCGGTATCGAGCATCGGAAGACGGGCTGATTCGGTCACGAGAACCTCACTCGAGGGTCCAAGAACCCATACAGAAGGTCAACGACCAGGTTCGTCGTGACGATGATAAAGGTCAGGAGCAAGACGAGGCCCTGCGTGGCCGGATAGTCGCGGATTATGATGGATGTGAAGAGCAGGCGGCCCACACCCGGGACGTTGAACATTTGCTCGAGGACGATCTGCGAACCAACGATGGTCGCGACGGTGAGACCCATCACGGTCAAGACAGGCAGGAGGGCGTTGCGGAGAGCATGCCTGATGATGACGTGACGTTCGTCCAGGCCTTTCGCCCGCGCTGTCCGGACGAAATCCTCCCGCAAGACTTCCAACATCTGCGAGCGGAGGAGGCGCATCGTGTTCGCGGTCGACGCGAGCCCACCGGCGAACATGGGTATCACATACCATTGCAACGCCCCTTTCGGGTCCTCCCAGATATGCGGTTGCCCCGTGACGTCAATCTTGAACAGATTGAAAGCCAAGACAAAGAAAACAGCGATCGACGCCGTCCAGAACACCGGCGCGGCCAGCCCGCCGATGGCGACGCCGCGCAAGACATAGTCAGGCCACTGGTCCTGGCGGACGGCGCTGAGGATGCCCACGGGGAACGCGACGGAGAATCCGACGAGGACCACGAGAAAGCCCAGTTCGAGGCTGTAGGGGATCGCGTCGCCTATTTCGCTCCAAACGCTGCGCTTGGTCCGAAACGATTGCCCGAGGTCCAGCTGCACAAGATCGGTCATGAACTCCCGGTACTGTTGCAGTACGGGCTTGTCGAGTCCCAACTCGCGCTCGGCCTCTTTGATCGTTTCATCGCTGATGGCGCCGATGTTCGCGCTCGCGAACTGGGCGACGGCGTAGTTTCCCGGGAGCACGCGCAGCGCGACGAAAACCATCGTGGCCACCATCCAGAGGACGACGATGTTGAGCAAGAGACGCCGAATGATGTAGTCGCGCATAGGACCCCTGTACGTTCGCAGCAAGGCGACCAGCGACCGGGATGGCGCCGTTGATGCGCCACCCGATCAGGCGGTTGCGAGTGCTATTTAGAGTGCCTTGACTGTTGGGGTTGCCCTGCCCTTGTAGCTGGGATCGGCCG
>DAOTTM010000162.1:0-15614 GCA_034437915.1 Dehalococcoidia bacterium
CTGTCGAAGGGCCGGTCACACTCGAACCATGGACAGCGGCGTGTTCATCCTTCGACAGGCTCAGGACGAACGGGGGTGACAGGCGGAACGACGTGAAAATCGAACCAGGACAAGGCGCACGCAACACTTTGACGCCCACCCAACATGGACTGGCGACGCTCCATACGTCGCCCACCCTATAACATCGACGGCGAAACGCTCCATACATCGCCCAGCCTTTATCCCGTCGTGAACTCTTGTAGGTCCTCACCCACGGTGATCTGCCCCGAATACCCCGCAGCGATGTCTCGCGCGATCACGTCGGTGTCCGGCGGTCCGAGCACGTGGTTCAGGACGAGGTGAGGAGTATCGGCTAGCGATGCGATTCGCCCCAGCTCCTCCGAACCGGTGTGATACCGGTAGATCCCCGTCATGGCTCGAACCTGGAGCGACGCTTCCCCAAACTGTTCTCGCACTGTCGTCAGCCGCTGTCGCGAGGAGGCGGAGTCGTAGACTTCGTGCACAAGGATGTCGACTCCGTGTGCTGCTTGGGCGAGGGACTCCTGTGGCGAGGTATCGCCGGAAAAGGCGATGCTGCCTGAGTCGCTATCGAAGCGCACACCGAACGCCTGGTCCACCGGGCTGTGCTCGACGCGAAACGGCCGCCCGCGGAAGTCGCTCGTCTCAATCGGCGGCGCCGCTTCGTCGTATTCAATCACGACCGGCGATTGCCACGGGCGCGCTAGCCGGTCGTTCGCGTTGCGCACGGTGATGTCGTAGGCGAAGGTGTGCTCCAACCGGCGCATCAACTCGGCGGTGCCGGGTGGGCCGAAGATCGCCGGGGGCGTCGCCCACCAACCGATGATCCAGCCCGTCCACAAGAGGTCGGGCAGTCCCATGATGTGGTCCGAGTGGAGATGGGTGAGGAAGATGTGTGTGATTGCTGGCGGTCCGCCAGGCGCCACGCGGCCCGGTTGCCCGGCTTCGAGCAACCGGTGGACGACCCCGCTGCCCGCGTCCACGAGCACGCGTTGGGCACCCACGACGACGAGCGACGCCGGACCCCTGCGGCGAAGATCTGGAACCGGTGACCCTGTCCCCAAAAGTGTGAGCTGCATAGCCGGCAAGTATAATCGCAGAGCGCACGGATCCGCGAACCTGCCCTATCATTCGCGCACATCCCAAGGAGAGTCCCATGCCCACTGAACTGACCCACCGCTTCATCGAGACCAACGGCATCAAGATGCACATCGCCGAGCAGGGCGAGGGGCCGCTCGTCATCCTCTGCCACGGCTTCCCCGAATCCTGGTACTCCTGGCGACACCAACTCGCTGCGCTCTCCGCCGCCGGTTACCACGTCGTTGCCCCGGACCAGCGTGGCTACGGACAGACTGATGCGCCCGAGGCCATCGACCAGTACACCCAGTTCCACCTCGTCGGTGACATCATCGGCCTCATGGACGCCCTCGGCGAAGAGACTGCCGTCATCTCGGGGCACGACTGGGGCGCGCCCGTTGCCTGGAACACCGCTCTTCTTCGCCCGGACCGTATCCGCGGCGTCATCGGTATGTCCGTCCCGTTCTCTTCGCCAGCGGGAAAATCGGCGAAGTCTGGCTCGACCAGCGCCGTCGGCCTTGGTGGCTCCATCAAGCCCACGGAGGGCATGAAGATGGCCTTCGGCAACAACTTCTTCTATATCCTCTACTTCCAGACGCCGGGCGTGGCCGAGCACGAGCTGCGCAAGGATGTCCGCCAGACCATGCGCCGGACGCTCTACTCCGCCAGCGGCAACAGCCCCGCCCGCGCTCCCGAGCCGCGCCCCAACACGATCGGCTTCCTCGACCAGATGACGGACCCCGAAACCCTGCCTGCGTGGCTCACCGAAGCCGATATCGATTTTTACACCGCCGAATTCGAGCGCGCCGGTTACCGCGGCGGCCTCAATTGGTACCGAAACCTCGACCGCAACTGGGAACTGATGGGCCCTTTCGCCGGTCTCAAAGTCACGCAGCCCGCGATGTTTATCACCGGCGACCGCGACGGCGTGATCGGAATGAACCCGAACTTCGAAGCCGGCCTGCGTGCTTCTGTCCCCAACCTCAAGGAGTTGGTGATGCTCCCCGGCGTCGGCCACTGGACCCAGCAGGAAGCCCCCGCCGCCACGAACGAAGCGATGCTCCGCTTCCTGGCGTCGATCTAACTCAGACCGTGGATCGAGCCGCGAAGGTGAGCGAACGGGATGGGCGTGCTCGTTGCCGGTGCCGAACTGATGCCGAAGAAGGCAGGGTCCCTTGCGAATCATCTCCAGCGCCGAGTTTGCGTTGTGGTCTGCGACTGGCCCGCATGCTCTCGCGCGCGGCTCCGATTAGCGCGTTTGTAGACCGAAGAGTTGCCCATGGACCTGGAGACCGAATGCCCCTTCGTCGGTCGGGACCTCGCGGGGGGCTAAACGGGGCGAAAGTTTGGGTCCCCTTCGGGCGTTCCCCATCGCGGTCATCACCGCTACGGTCCTCCCATGCGCATTCGGCCCTGGTCATTCGCCCTGCTCCTCACGCTCACCTTCGTCGTCGGGGGGTTCTCCGGACGGAGTCCCCGTGCGATGGCGGAGGATGATATCGTCCTCCTCGCGGGTAGCGGCGAAGGCGGGTATGCCGTCAATGCCTTCCTCCCGGCGTCCGTGACCGTGCGCCAGGGTGCGGCGCTTCGCTGGGACTTCCCCTGGTATGAGCCGCATACGATCTCCTTCGGCAGGCCCACGGCAACGCCGATCACCTCCACGCCGTCGCCTACCACGTACGACGGCGCCGAATTCGTGACCTCCGACGTCACGTTCGGCCCCGGCAAGTCGTATACCATCCAGTTTTCGCGCGCTGGGGCGTACGCCTACCACTGCCTCATCCACGCCTATCAGAAGGGCACCGTGGTAGTTGTTGACGCTTCCTCCAGCGACGCGGATAGCCAGGCAACGGTGGACGCGCGTGCCCGCGACGAGTATTCGGCCGCCGTCGCCGAACTGAAGAGCATCGCCTCTGCCGCCCGCGCTGCGCCCATCGAAACGCACACACTCCCTGACGGCACCGCCGAGCGCATCATCAAGATCGCCCGCGAAACGCCGTTTGGCGATGTCCAGCAGTACTTCCCCCCACGCATCACCATCGACGAAGGCGACACGCTCACCTGGCGGAGCGCCGCCCGCACCCCGCACACCGTGACGCTTGGCCCGTTCCCGGCCGGGGTGCCCTTGCCCGGCAATCCGCTCGTCGATGCAGTCTCACGACCGGCCAATTCTTACGAAGGCGCAGGCTATTGGAACAGCGGCGTGCTCGGGATCGATCGCGAACTGGGCACGGAGTTCAGTCTCACATTTACCAGGCCCGGGACCTACGCGTTCTACTGCATCCTGCATGCCAACCAGGGCCAGGCCGGCACGGTGGAGGTGGTGGCGCGAACTCAGCCTTCGCCGTCAACACCCCCCGTCGTCCAACCAACGCCTCTTGCCCCGGCTACTGGCACCGGTGGCGCGCTGGGAAGCCGGGAGGTCCCGGTGGTCGCGCTGCTCGCGGCTGTCGCGACGCTGGGCGGTTTCGGCCTCTGGCTAACATGCCGCATTGCCAAGCGCTGATAGGAGGAACGGTCCCCGGTCCTTCCGGGAACCCGGCCCTGAGACGGCGCTGGCCCCCAGCGAACGTGTGCGAAAGGCCTTCTAGGGCGCGAAGGGGATCTTCTCCCACGTCAACGGGTTCGGGCCCTCCTCGTGAAGCGTGACCTTGAGCCAGTTGTTGGCGCCCGTCGAACCATCGACGGTGATGCGCGTGAGGTTTGGCGCGGGCGTGTTCACGCCGTAGAACGCGAGCCAGCCCGAACCCTGGGCGAGCGGGTGGTCGACGTGGAAGACATGGCTATCCCCGTCGAACAGGTAGACGGGCTTGCCGAAGCGAGCCGACTCTTCGGAGATGAGCCGCACGATTGGCTGAAACCCGGACCACTGCGCGAAGACGAGGGATCCCGGCGCTCCTGGAATCGTGCTGTCGAACATGTCCGCCTGGAGCGCAAGCACAACAGCGCGCTGGTCCTCCTCGCGAGCGTTGCGGAAGACGGAACGGATGATCGATTCCACGGCGGCTGTGCGGGCGTTGACTTCGGCGAGCTGCTCCACCGTTGGCGCTGCGAAACCGAGTCCGCTCCAGGGCACGAGGCTGTTGTTGCTTCCAACGATGTGGACAACGCCGAAGCCGATGTCCGCACGTGCGAACATGACGTTCTCAGGAAAGCCAGCCTTCGCCAGGGACTTCACGCCCACGCTGTGCTGGCCGAGCGTTTTTCCAGGTTTCGGGAAGAACAACGTGCGAATCGCGGCGAGCCGTTCGAGCGGGTTATATCCGCCGTTGTTGACGCGGTGACAGTCGGTCCACTCGTTATCGCCCGGCGTGTACACGAGCGGGTCGACAAATTTGTCGAACTCGGTCTTGATGGACTGAAAGTACGTATCGCTGCACACCGACGAACCGCTCTTGATGTCACCGAGGTGGATCACCAAGCGTGTGTCTTTATCGGCGTTGATCTGGCTGACCACGTTCGGGAAGTTCGCGATCTGAGCGGGGCCGTAGGGGATGTCGCCGATAACGGCGATCGTGTAGCTACCGTCTTCGTGTTCGCCACCGTCGTGCTCATTGGCGCGGACGACGCCGGGCGTGAGCACCATCGAAGCGAGTGCCAAAACGAGGAGGGCCGCCCAGCGGGCGCGGTTGGTCAGGACATTCATCAGCAAGACTCCTTAACGGGCTGGATTGGTTACCCGCGCCGATGTTCATGCATCGGCATTAACGGCCAGCTATCGTTTTCGCTCGTCGAACCGTGGTCCGCCCAACCGGGGCCATTCGCGATCTTCGTGGCGGAGCCGTTCATCGACTGTTAAAACAGCGCCGATATCTTCGGTCACTATGGCAACGAGCATCTTCGCCCACGAACCAGGAGGAATCGACTATCAACCCGGGGAAGTCATCTTTCGAGAGGGCGACCCCGCCAGTTCGATGTTCTCCGTGCAGTCGGGGGAGATCGACCTCTTGGTCGGTCAACAGCTGGTCGAAACCGTCGGTGTCGACGGGTTCTTCGGCGAGATGGGTATGCTTGAATCCGCGCCCAGATCAGCCACTGCCATCGCGCGCACGCTGTGCCGGGTGGTAGAGGTCAACCAATTGACCTTCACGCGCCAGGTTAGCCGCAACCCCTTCTTCGCAATCGAAATGATGCGGACTTTCTCACGCCGCCTCCGCAACGCGAACAGTTCCTTGGCCTCACAGTCCTGACCCGGGTCCGGAACCCCGCCACGCTTGTCGTCCTACCCGTGGATACCGTTAACTTTATATTCATCACGCTCTGAGAGTCTCCGATTGAGATGCGTGCAACGATCGGATCCCTTGAGTTCGAGCTTGTTTGCGAAAGCCACGCCGTTACCCCTCATGCGAAGCCGGCGCGAACAATTACCGCCGGCGGCATGGAGCTGGACGTGTACGAAACGGACTCCGAGATCCTCCTCGTCATCGACCACCGCCGCGATCGCGACCACCGGCCGGCGCGGGTCGAACTGTGGAGATGCGGCGTCCAGGTCGAATCGAACGCCCGTTGGCTGCTTGCGCTCGTTGACGCGGAACCCGCGTCAACGGCGGAACCAGTCTTGGCCCCGGCAACACTCTGGGCGCTTGTCGATATCCTCAGCCGTCCGGTCTAATCTCGGGCGGACGGCCACGATCGTGGCTTCCCGCCGCGTCATTCGCTTACGGATTGTAGCCCGAAGAGCTGCCACCCGGGGCGGCCAACCATTGGCCCATCGGTCTCCGGGCGAAGGCCATGGAGGACATCGTGTTCGAGCGCCTTTTCGATTGCCCAGCGCGAAAGCCCCTGCACGCCCTCCATGGCGGACATCTCTTCGAGCGAAAAGAAACCCGCGTCCTTGATCTCGTCACCATCGAAGCGAGGTTCGCCGCCCACCTGTTCGAGGCGGAAGACGACGTACATGTTCGTCGATGGGCCACCGACGCCGCCGCCGATCGAGTGCCGAAAGGCGATGACATCGCGTACGCGCGCCTCGATCCCCGCCTCTTCGAGCACTTCGCGTTCCACGGCGAGCGCGAGCGGCTCGTCGTGCTCGGCATAGCCGCCCGGCAGCTGCCACATGCCCGCGAAGGGCTGCCAGCCGCGCTGCACAAGCAACGCCTTGCCATCGCGCATGACGACGCCCGCGCAGCCGATAGAAAAGTCGCCATAGTGCACGAAGGTGCAGGTCTCCGAAGGGCAAGCGGGCCGGTCGCGTCCCCCATCCATCTTCGACGTGAGGGCGGTGGCGCAGCGGGGGCAGAAGTTCATGGTGCTCATGCCCGCGAGTATACGGATTGGAGTGCCGGTTCGCGCGTCTTCGGTTCCTGAGGGGTGGGCGTCAAAGTTTTGCATGGGCGTTGTGTTCGTTCGATTGCACGTGTTCCGCCTGACGCCCCGGTTTGGTCTGCTGCGCCGGTTCGGACATCCACTGTCATCCACGAAGGCCCCGGCCCCTCCACCCTTGGGGTTGTTCGCCGTGGCGGGCGCGATCGTTGTCTTCGCGGCGGGGTTGTTCTTGCGCCGCCCCGCGCTCCGCTCCCTCGCGTTGTCCGCCGCCGCTTCGGGTGCGGGGCGCGCTTAACCGTTCGGCCTCGCTGGAGTTGTCACCCAAACGCCACCGCTTGGCCTCTGGCAAGCCGGATCGGGATGGGCGATCCTCTTCAGTAACGACATCGATCGGTGTGGAAGGATCAACCATGAAGAATCTATTGCGGAGTCTTTGCTCACGGCTGCCCGGCGGGGGCGAACGCGGCCAGGCCCTCGTCCTCTTCGCGGCCGGGCTCGCGGCCTTCTGTGGCTTCGTCGGTATGTCTATCGATGTTGGCCACGTCATGGCGACGAGGACCGACCTCCAAAAGTCCGCTGACGCGGCCGCCATGGCGGGCTCCCAGGACCTGCCTTCGACTTCCACCGCCCTCTCCGTGGCGAATTCGTACGTGTCGTCCAACTCCACCGGGGGCACGACTGCGGCCTCGGTTGTGTTCAGCCAGACGTATGCCGCGAACGACACTATCCAGGTGACAACCACGCGCTATGTCAACTACACGTTCCTGAAAGCTATCGGAATGAGCGGGATGAGCGTCAACGCCAAAGCCAAGGTCCGCGTTGGGGACTACGTTGGCGGCGCGGGCCTCGTGCCCTGGGGTTTCATAGCCAGCAACAACAACAACAGTACGCTGTTGCAGAACCCGTGCTACCTCGGCCAGGTCAATGGCGTCCCGACCTTCAAGCAGAACCAGCCGTGCACCATCAAACAAGGTGCTGGCTCGAATGCGGGCGGCGACTTCGGCGCGTTGTCCTTGGGGGCTCGGGCGCCTCAACCTACCGCAACAACATCGCCAACGGTTCGACGGGTGTCTACAAGAAGGGCGACCAGGTCCCGAGCGAAACCGGCAACATGGTGGGCCCGACCAGCCAGGGCGTCGGCGACAGGTTCAGCCGACCCGCGCCCGCTGGCTGCCCTGGCAACGCGCGCAGTGACGTCTTGATCACGAACGGAGACGGGAGCGTAACCATCCGCCCCGGTTGCGAAGCCAGTCCGCGCGTTGTCATCATCCCCGTCGTAGACAAGATTCAGAACCCGCAGATGTCGACCATCCTTGGGTTCTCCTACATGTACCTGACTGGAGTGATCGGGAACGGCGGCAGCCAGAAGGTGCAAGGGGAATTCGTGAAGTTCGTGACCGAGCTGCCCAAGGGCGTGTACCAGGGCTTTGGCGGGGGCGCGCGGGCCGCCACCCTCGTCGAGTAAGCGCGGCCTCTACCTACTGGTAGACACGATTTCGTGGTCGGCATATTGTGTGCGGCGCAAGCCTTTCAAGCAGGAGAGCACTCTATGCCGACCACATCTGTTTCCGACCCCATCGCCGCCGCCCGCGCCCTCGGGCCCAAAATCCGCGAACTCGCCCCGGCGATCGACCGTGACCGCCAGCTCCCTCGGGAGTTGGTCGATGCCATGCTCGATGCGGGGCTGTTCCATATCTATCTGCCCAGGGACTACAACGGCTCCGAACTCGACCCTGTCACCGCCGCGAAGGTCGTGGAGGAGGTCTCCTTCTTCGATGGCGCGGCTGGCTGGTGTGTGATGATCGCCGGGCAGAACGCCTCCTTCGCGGGCTTCATCCCGCCCGCGGATGCGAAGGCGATCTGGGGGCCCCGCGATATCGTGGGCGGCACGGCGCGCCCAATCGGCCGTGCCGTCGCCACGAAGTCGCCGTCCGACGGCTACATGGTCTCTGGGCGCTGGCCCTTCGCCAGCGGCAGCAGCCACGCCACCTGGTTCGCGGGTGAGTGCATCGTCTACGACGGCGACAAGCCGCGGAAGGACGCCGAGGGCAACGACGTCAGCCGCATGACCATCTTCCCGCGCGCGGACGCGACTATCCACGATGTCTGGGAGACGACGGGCCTGCGCGGCACCGCCAGCAACGATTTCAGCGCGGAGAACGTCTTCGTCCCCGACGGCCACGGGGCTGGATTCTTGGTCGATCCCATTCAGCACCCCTATTCCTTATACAAGGCGTTCCCGCTCGTGTTCACGAACCACGGCAGCCAGGCCCTCGGCGTCGGTCGTGCTGCCGTGGCCGAGGCGCGCGAGATGGCGAGCACGAAGATCGGCTGGGGCGGCGTGCCCCTCCGCAACGTCCTGCGCATGCAGTCGGTGATAGCCGAGGCAACGGTCCTCGTCGAATCCGCGCGCACGTACCTTTATACAGTGACGCAGGAGTTCTGGGACGAATACCAGTCTGGCGGCGAGGGTACCCCGGTGCAGCGCGCCCGCCTTCGCCTCGCCACCAGCCACGCTGCCCGCGCCAGCATCCAGGCCGTGGACCTGCTCTACCAGGCCCTCGCGACCAGCGCGATCATGCGCAAAAGCCCGCTCGAACGCCAGTTCCGCGACCTCCACACCGCCGGCGCACACGTCATGGTCGGCCAGATGACGTACGAAGCCGCCGGCCGCGTCGAACTCGGCGGTGATCCCGAGTTCCCCTTCTTCTAGGCGGGGCTCCGATTCGGCCACCTTGAGCCGACGTGTGACACCAACGACGTGTGTTTCTGCTCCCGCCAACCACGGGAAGCGCGGGGACACGGGTCGCATCCTAACGCGTGAGGAGTGGCTCTATAGCTGGATCTCGGCGGCTAGCCAGGTCACCCAGAGTGCCAGGAACGACGCCGCCACGAGACTCACCGAAAGCGCTGCCATCTCAAACGACTCCACTGGTTGCGACCACGAGCGTGGGGCGGTGCGTCTTCTCTTCCACGTCGCCCGGCGAAGGGTCTCCGCGGAAGCGCTCGTAAAGGCTGCGGTCTTCGAGATCTTCCGGGAGGATGATCATGTCCGCGCCGATCTTCTCGGCGTATTCGGCGAGCGTGGCAGCCGAGCGAGAACCGGGCAGCCAGCCGCTTGCCTTCACACCGGCCGTTAGGGCCGCGCGGACGTGTCCCGCCATCGCGCCTCGCCCCGCGCGATCGAGATCGTTCGGCGAAAGCAGGTCTCCGAACAGACCGTCGGCCCCGGTGCCGGACCAGTTCGATGGCAGTGGCTCGGCAAAGCGCGTGGCCGCGTCGGCGTCATAGAGGACGAGGCTCGCTTCCGCCGTGTGGGCGAGGTCGATCGCCTGCTTCAACAGGGGAGCGAAGTGCTCGCCTTCGCCCATCCAGGCGATGATGCACGTTGGTTTACTCGTCATCGCTGGCCGCCTGGCGCTCGGGATGCGGCAGGGCAAGTCAATACCAATTCCATTTTCGTTTCCTCCTGGGCATCAAAAACCCGCGGAGCCTCGTTCGGGATGGTCCGTTGCGGAGCGCTCCGTGTGTTCAGGCTATTACAGCGTGTCTGTCCGGAAGTAGCAGACGAAGGCGAATCTCAACCTCGCGGTTGGACCGTGCCCTCTGCTGTCTCGGCCGAGTTCTCGTCCCTTCACGTTCTGCTAGTTTCGGGCAGACGGACCCACTCATCATGGGGGTGAGGTGAACGCAATGGTCATGATCATCCTGTTCCTGCTGCTCGGCATTCTTCTCTTCGGGAGTCTCGGTATTCTCGTGGCGAAGGTCTTCTTCATCGGCATCGCCGTCGTCATCCTGGCGGGCCTGCTCGGTGGCAGCCGGTTCCGGCGGTGAATGGGAGCCGTGCCACCCATCGACGAGAGGCATGATATGACGGAAGCCGAAACCCCTGCCGCGGTCGATGCGCCCGCGAACCAGGCGTCGGCGGGTCATTTCTTTCGCAAATTCTCCCAGGCCACATCGGCGGCGGTCGGTTCGCCGATCGCCTTCGTCACGGCCCTGCTCATCGTCCTCGCCTGGGCCACGAGCGGGCCGCTGTTCGGCTTTAGCGACACCTGGCAGCTGGTCATCAACACAGCCACGACGATCGTCACCTTCCTGATGGTCTTTCTCATCCAGAACACCCAGAACCGCGATTCGCGCGCAATCCAGCTCAAGCTCGACGAACTCATTCGTGTAATCGCTGAAGCACGCGACGAACTCATCGATATTGAGGACGACGACGACGCCGAAGTGAAGCGGCTTCAACACGAATTCCAGGCGATGCACACCCACCCGGCGGCTAAATGAAAGGGAAAACAGCTATGCGTACGATGATTCTCAAGTGGTGGAACGTGCTCCGCGGCAAGGGGACGAATGCGGAGGAAGATGCCGCCGAGCAGGTCAAGCGGGATTCGATGCGGAATGTGAACCGCAATGCCACGCACAAAGCGGCGGCGGATCAATCCGCGAAGGATGCCGCGGCAGCACGGGCAGACAGCCCCGCGGAGGAAGGCGGTGAAGGATAGACAGCAGGAAGCGCACTTATATCAAGAGCGTCATACTTTACGCTCTGTAATATATCGCTTGACAGACCGTGTACAATGGCCGAGAAGACCGAAAGCAAGAGCGTTCTTGGCACGCGGTATCGGAAGCCGGCATGTTACGCAATCTGCGACGCACCTCGTGCGACCCCAGCCACAAACCCAACCCATCAACCTCATCCTCGCAGCTCTAAGCGACGATGTTTACCAACGCCTGTCCCCTCACCTGGAGGTTCATCCTCTGCGGATGCGCGAGACGTTGCAAGAAGCCGGGGATTCGACGGACTACGTGTATTTCCCGACGAGCGGCATCATCTCCGTCCTCACCGTTCTCGAAAACGGCATGATGATCGAGTTCGCCACCGTCGGCCGCGAAGGGATGACCGGGGCGCCCCTGCTCCTCGGCCTCGCCGATTCGAACATGGCGCTCATCTCCCAGGTCCCGGGAGAGGCGCTGCGCATCCCCGCCGCGGATTTCCTCGCCGCGATCGTACGGAGTCCCGAGTTGGCGCTCATCCTCACGCGCTACAGCGGCGTCATGCTCGCCCTGGTCGCTCAATCCGCCGCCTGCAACCGCGCCCACCACGTCGATGCACGCTGTGCCCGGTGGTTGCTCATGACGCATGACCAGGCCGGCGGCGGTCGCTTCCCCATCACCCAGGAGTTCCTCGCCCAGATGCTCGGTGTTAGCCGCCCGAGCGTCGCCATCTCGGCGGCGTCGTTGCAGCGGGATGGAATCGTGAGGTACCACCGGGGAGACATGACCATCCTCGATCGTTCGGCGCTCGAGAAGGCGTCTTGTGAATGCTACGCGGTCATCCATGACCAGTTTGCCCTCTTCCAAAGAGGCAACCCAAGCCCACCCATGATCGCGAATCTTCTCCCGGCCGCCCTGGACATCCAGTCTCCGTCAGTCCCGGTCTGATCTTCGCCGTGGCCCGAAAGGAACTTGGGCGGACACTCGCTGCCAGTACCTCTCCTTTTTCCCGCGCGGGGACTTTGAAGAAGTCGTTTGCTGGCCACAAGGGCGAGGTGACCGAGGGGTCCTTGGCTGCCCGCCGCTAGGTCCGAACGCCGCGCCCACGTCCACTCCACGAAATGCTTCGGTTCGCTAGTTTCGGACAGACGAAGGGCTGCGGACTGTGCGACCCTCTGGAAGGCGCCGACTGGAAGCACAGAGTCGATGCCGATCGGGCCAACGGCCCCGGAGGAGACCAGGAATGACAGAGTCGAACACATGGGGAACGTTGGCAGGGGTTGACGCCGTCAGCCTCGTCGAAGGTGTGCCGAGCAACGAACTGAGCACGCGTCCGAGACTCCTTGTGAGCCGGGACATCCTCGCCTGGAACGCCGCGTCGCGCGTGGCGCCGCTGCGCTTCCGGAGACAGAACTGGGACATCGTGCGCGATGATAACGTTGCGCCGGGTTCGGAACGACACGCCTGACCCTGCGATGCCCCGTCATCGAACGATTCGCGTCGGCTAGTTTCGGACAGACGAAACGCTCACGTTGTGACACCTTTGAATGAACCCGGACGATTACTGCCGGGAACGAACCACCCGTTGCGGGCCATTCGACGGCCCATGGAGAAAAAAGTGAAGACCCTGAATCGCAAACTCATGAACCTCTTATCCAAAGCCGAAGACGGCCAGAGCTACGCATACGGCGGCGGCGGATTGTTCCTCGTTGTCGTGGTGATCTTGCTCATCGTTTTGCTGCGCTGAGCCGTGCGTCGTTGATCCGGGCGTCGTCCAGAACGGCCCACGGGGGGCCGGACGACGCCGGGGAAGGTCTTTGCCCGTCGCGCAAAGTTGGGCCGAGTGGCCCATGAGCAATGGGCGCACGGCCCATCACGGTTGGCCTTCCGAGCTGCACGATGACGGGGTCAACACCGGCCCAGCGAGGCCCTGGAGAGACACAATGAAAACCTTGAATCGCAAACTCATGAACCTCTTGTCGAAATCCGAAGACGGGCAGAACTACGCCTGGGGCGGCGGTGGCCTGGGATTGATCGTCGTGGTGATCATTCTCATCATCCTGCTGCGCTGATGGGCGTCGCGCGAATGGCCCCGGGATGCCATCGCCACGGAACGGGTGTAGGATTCCCGCGATGACGAACACCCGCTTCCACGGCGCATGGCGCCTCGAATCCGTCGATGCGAAGGCCACCGATGGCTCGCCCCTCGAACCGCTCGGACCGAGTCCCCTTGGCATCATCATCTGGGATGCATCGGGCGCATTCTCTGCCCAGCTTGGCCAGCGAGACGGATCGACCGGGCCATATGTCGCCTACTTCGGCACACTCGAAGCGCCCGAGGGCGAAGCGGGCACCCTCATCCACCACGTAACCGGCGCCAGTGTCGGTCGTCTGCTCACGGACCAATCGCGCCAATTCCGCTTCATCGGCGAAGACGAACTCATCCTCACGCCGCCGCCGAGGTCCGGCGGCCCCGCGACGATGAGCCTGCGCTGGCGCCGCATCCGCGCGTGAGGCCGAACTTCGGCCATCCCCCCGAAACCCCCGACCGTCAACCCACGTTGGACGCGGCTCCAGGCCACCAGGGGATAACCCCACGACTGGCGCTCCGCCTCGCTATCGACCGCTCGCGCTCTGAGCCACGGCATTGACTACCGCGCCACGCGGGAACAAGAGAATTGCCGCTCGACGGAATCCTATTTTCAGCCTGGGGCCTTTGAGTTACCCTTCCGCCAGGCGCTCACCCGTATCCTTGCCCTCCGGCTCCCAGTTCTCGATCACCTGGTTCATTTCGGCGCCGAGCAAAACGATGAACGCGGAACCGTAGACGTAGAGCATGAAGATTGCGACCCCCGCGAGCGCGCCGTAAGTCTCCTTCGGGGCTGCCAGCGTGTTCACGTAGAGCGAAAACAGTGCCGTGAACCCCAGCCAGGTCACTACCGCGACGATCGAACCCTTGCGGATCCAGCGGAGACCTTGCTGGACGTCTGGCGCGAAGTAATATGTGAGCGCGAAGGAGGCCAGGGCGCAGGCCATTACCACCAGCCACGATATCAACCCCCAGGCCCATCGAAACTTCAGACCGCTGCCAGACTGATCCGATGCCCATTCAGTCAGCGAGTTGCCGGAAAAGATCAACCCGACGGAGATCACAAAGAGCGAGAGCGTCGCCACCGACGCGACGAGCGAAAGCCCCACTCGGTGGATTTGGCTACGCGATTCCTCCACACCGTACACGGTGTTCAGGGCGTGCATCGTCGCCCGAAAGGCGAGCGCAATCGCCATGACGGAGGTGGCGAGGGAAATCGCCACACTGGCGTTGAAGGCGCCCGTCTGCTGGCCCTTCGGGGCGTTCTGCACCTGGTCCTCGATCGATTCGGCGGGTGCGCCCGGGATGATGGCGCCCACAACGTCCAGCAACCCTCCGATCAAGGCATCGGCGTGGGCAACGCGCATGATCCAGAGAACCGAGATCAGTGCCGGGAAGAAGGCGAAGACGAGGCGAAAAGCCATGTTCCCGGCAAGTGCAGTGACGTTGTCTTGTTGCACCTTGTGGGCAACACGCCGCGAACATTCACCGAGCGGCAGGCTGGTGCCGGGCACGGGGATGCGATTCAATCGCCGCTGACTGCGGGGAAGTAACCCTACTTCCGGGGTCTTTCCGGGCATGACTCCCCCTGGGGACGGCGGATCGAAATGGCTGCGCGAACAGCCTCCGGGTGGCGGGCGTCCCGCCGTCGGTGGTTCATGCGGGAAACCTCTTGGCGTGAATCACCGGCGTCGGACCTGCGCAAACGCGGCGCTGGAATCAGCTACCGCAGTTCGCAAGAATCGACGCACGGAGTCCGCCGCGTTCATACGGCCCAGTTCGGCGCCAGTGTGGTGACCGGTCCGTCCACGTCCGTCGCTCCGACTTTTTCTTGTCAGGCGAGCGATTCGCTCACCCCGTTGCGTAAATGGCGTTCGAAAGCAGGTAGCCGCGAACTTGGTCTTGGTCTCTGCATGCCTCCCCGGCCTTTGTTTGATGGGCGGAACCGGCGCGCTCGCCTGGATGACACGCCGTACCCCTCACTATGCGCGTCTCCGTCTGTCCGAAAGTGACACAGCGTCAAACGAAAGGAGACCCGTTGCTCACGGGACTCGGTCCCGTGAGATCGAGCCGTCGTACTCTGAGACGAAACCGATTCTGCGCCATCATCGCCGCGTGCCTCGCATGTCGGATACTACAGCTGCCGCTGGCACTATATCGGGCTGAACCCGCCTTCGGCCCAGATCGGGAAGTCTCGCAATGGTCCTCCGGTGGGCCGGAACCACCGAGGCGTGGCATACTCGGGCGATGCCTCCCGATACTTTCCTTTGCGCTAAGTGCGGTAAGGCGTTTTCGTTGCCTGATGCGGTGCGGGTGAAGTATCCGACCTGGAAGCCAACGGCGTGCATGGACTGCCGCGACTCGGCGTCCGGAAAGGGCGGGGCTATTGCGAAGGGTGCGGCCAAAGGGCGGAGGACAGTTACTGCGACCATGAACCTTCCAGTGGCGGAGGTGTTGGCGCGGTTCACGGCTGGGCCAACCTCGGGCGTGTTCACCGATGGGTCCTGCCAGCCGAACCCGGGGCCGGGCGGTTGGGGGGCGGTATACGTGCGCGATGGCAAGGTCGTTGCGCAAAAATACGGGTATGACCCGCAGACAACGAACAACCGCATGGAACTGACGGCGATGATTGCCGGGCTGGAGATGCTCGGGGTGGACGACAGAG
>DAOTTM010000163.1:0-1735 GCA_034437915.1 Dehalococcoidia bacterium
GTGGCCGAAGCTCTTGGTGGTGGCGTGTAGTCCGGGACGACCGCGGTCACCGGACGCAGCGTCGGCGTCAAGGTGGGTGCAGCCGGCGAAGTGGCCGTTGACGTGGGCGAAACTGCCACTGGCGTTGGCGTTGGCGTTGGCGTCGGCGTCCACGCCACCACGACTGGCGTGCCCTGCGTCTCATGTGGCACGCCGGCGCCGGGGACGGTGGACGTCGCGGTTGCCGAGGGCGATGGCGAAGGCGAAGGCGAAGGCGTCGCCGTCGGCGCGCTGCCGCCGCCGCTGCCGTCCTCCACGACGCCGAACTCCGCCACCCAGTAATACCCGTAGAGTGAGTTCGATTTGTAGACACGCGCGACGCCGACCTTGGTATAAAAGGGTTGCAACATGTTCTGGTTGTGCCCCGGAGAATTCTTCCAGGCGGTCATCGCGGACTCGGGCGTATCCCACACGATGCTACCCGCCAGGTTTTCGCCCGCGCCCTGCGGGTACCCGCAATCCAACGAGCGCTGATAGCCGGAACGGCCAAGGGAATCGGTGTGGGAAAAGTAGTTGTTGTTCGCGAGGTCGTTGCCCATCCAGTGCGCCGCGCGCGTAAGCACGGTCGAGACGGTCAGCGTGCCCGCCCCATTCGCCGCGCGGTAGGCGTTCAATTGGGCGATGAGGGCGTTCTCCTGGGTATCGAGCGACATGTCCGCGACATCGCAATTGACCAGCGCACGCGCTTCGCCGCCCGGCGCGGAAATCACGAGCACGAGCATGAACACGCCCAGCGAGGCCAGGGCCACGGGGACGAAGCGAGCAATCGACCGCAAAGACATCGCCGCACACCACGGGCCTGGTATCTGGAAGGTGGCCCGAGATGGTGATCGGTTCCCCCACCGCAACCGCGCGTTGCCCGGCGGTGGACGGCCAGCGACGGATGAGTGTCGGAGTGCCGGGGTATCGGAGTGTCGGAGTCGAAACTGCGCAACGGTTGGTTGCTCCAGCGAGAATTACATCGTCGATGAACCTTTCAACATGAACCAAAGCGTCTGTAATCGCACGTAACGTCCGGAATTCGTTCTCCGACACTCCGACACTCCCCACTCCGGCCCTCTACCCACGAAGGACTCTCCGTCCCTAACTCCGGCACTCGGCTCTCGGTCCTCCGCCCCTATTCGCTATCTCTAACCGCTTTCCAACGCTTCGTCTTAACAAATCCATTGCCTTTGCATGGGGAACCCCCTATTCTTCACGGGATTACCACTCGGTAGCCACGCCTGTGGCCACCGAGTGGCCTGTCCGTTACATCCAACGCCATCGAACCCCGGCAGACCGGGAGGCAGTGGACCACGCGGCGAGTTCGCCCCCAGCTCACGGGGAAGCTGGAATAAGGGCAAAGCCCCACCCGCAAGGGTGGGAAACCACGGCAAACCGGCCACCCGGCCCGCCTCCTGGTCAGGAAGCGAACACGGGAGCCACACCCCACAGGGCACTGGTCCCAGGGCCAGGGCGGAAATCGCTCCCTTATAAGAGCAATCACAACGGTCAGGGATACGCGGGAGGGTCAGCCCCGCACACCAGGCCCCGAAACACCTTTTCGGAGGGAAGTCACTGCCAGGTAACAACGCGATCGGGAATGCGACGGGGAGAGATCAACGCATCCCACAGCCCGCCTTCACAAGCGGACAGCGCTCCTGGAACAGGACGGAGGAAGCACTCAGATGACACTAGCTTTACACGGAAAATCCAA
>DAOTTM010000164.1:0-3464 GCA_034437915.1 Dehalococcoidia bacterium
GCTGGCCAGAAACAGGGACTCGACGATTATCTCGCCGCGGGCCACTCTGTCGCGGACCTGTTCGCCCTGGCGACGCCGAATCTTCGTCGGGTGGACGCTCCAACCGCATCGACGCCATACAGGATGACGGACAACGGCATCGTTTGGACGCGGACTACCCGCGATGGCGATGTCGAAACTGCGCTGACAAACTTCGCGGCGACCATCACGGCTGACGTGACGGAGGACGACGGCAGTGGCGAAGTGCGCCGGCAGTTCGTCATTTCCGCGCGGCAGGGTCAGCGACTGCACACCTTCCAGGTGCCCGCCGCCCAATTCCCATCGCTGAATTGGGCCGTCGAAAACCTGGGGTCGTCCGCCGTCGTGAGTCCTGGTATGGGAGTCCGCGATCATGCCCGCGCGGCTATCCAGATGCTCAGCCCCGACGCCCGACAAGAGCGCGTGTACACCCATACTGGGTGGATTGATCGAGACGGAGAATGGCTCTACCTCCACGCCGGTGGCGCGATTGGGCCGATTGGGCCAGTGGGCGACGTATCGGTCCGGCTACAAAAACCGCTTGATCGCTATCTTCTGCCCGATCCGCCTGTCGGGAATGATCTGGGCGACGCGGTCCGGGCGTCGCTCAAGATGCTGTCGGTAGCGGCCGACGTCGTCTCGGTTCCGATATTTGCCACGACGTTTCGCCCGCCCCTGGGGCAAATAGACGCCAGCACCTACCTGGTGGGCAGCAGTGGCGTCGGGAAGACCGAACTCGCCGCTCTCGCCCAGCAACACTACGGCGCGGGGATGGATCGCACTCACCTACCCGGAGCATGGTCATCGACAGCCAACGCCAACGAAGGGGCGAGCTTCGCGGCGAAAGACGCCCTGTACGTCGTGGACGACTTCGCCCCTGGCGGGTCGTCATCAGACGTGCAGCGGTTCCATCGTGATGCTGATCGCCTGTTGCGGGCGCAAGGGAACTCAACAGGGCGGCGCCGCATGCGCCCCGACGGCTCGCTCGCTCCATCGAAGGATCCGCGGGGGATGATTCTCTCGACGGGTGAGGATATTCCCCGGGGGGCATCTCTGCGTGCCCGCACCTTCATCGTGGAGGTTGCCGCCAACGGAGCAGGATCTCTGAACTGGGCCGTGCTGAGTGAGTGTCAGCGTGACGCGGCCGACGGCAAGTATGCCATGGCGATGGCGGGCTACCTGCAATGGCTGGCCCCTCGTTACGAAGAACTCCAACGCACGTTGCGTTCTCGTATCGCTCGGTTACGGGAATATGCCCGCAACGGAAGCGGCCATCGCCGTACTCCGGAACTGGTAGCCAACCTGGGGTTAGGTCTCCAAGCGTTCCTGTGCTTCGCAGTCGATAGCGGAGCCATCATGCCCGATGAGGCGGACTCACTTTGGGCGCGCGGCTGGCGTGCCCTGGGTGAAGCTGCATCGAGGCAATCAGTCTTTCAGCGCGATAGCGATCCAGCGCAGCGCTTCGTTGAATTGCTGGCTTCCGCACTTTCCTCGGGGCGGGCGCACTTGGCCGAACCCGTCAACGGCCATGCGCCGCCCGATGCCGACCGATGGGGCTGGCGACAAATGGGGATCGGTAGCGGCGACAACTATCGCGAAGAATGGCGCCCGATGGGCGAGAGAATCGGATGGGTTGACGCGGAGGGGATCTTGTTGGATCCAGACGCTTCGTATGCGGTCGCCCAACGGCTGGCCGGAGACCAGGGCGAGAGTGTTGTCGTATCGCCGAAGACCCTCCATAAGCGCATGCATGAGCGCGGGTTGCTCGCATCGGTTGACGACATTCGGCATCGGTTGACAGTGCGAAAGACGGTGCTCGGCGAGCGACGGTATGTGCTGCATCTACACATAGGGGTCTTCAAGGCTGAGGAACCGGCCCAATCGGCCCAACCGGCCCAATCGCTCGAAACCTCCCCTTTCTCAGATTCAACCAGCGAAGGTTGTGGGCCGGTTTCGTGGGCCGGTTTTCTTGAACCATCCGCAGAATCGGCCCACAGAATCGGCCCATTTCCCAAGCGGTGCGAACCTGCCCCCATGGGCAGCGGGCCGGTTGGGCCGGTTGGGCCGGTTTTATCAACAGGTAACCCCCTAGATGTGGTCGAGGTACTCATATGAGTGCAGCCGCCTTGCTCGAATCCCTTCGCTCTGCTGGGGTTTCCGTGACGTTGGACGCCGCCGACCTTCGCCTTGGAGGCACACGCGAAGCATTGACGGATCAACTGTTAGGGCTGGTCCGTGAACACAAAGCCGAGATCGTTAAGCACCTCACTATTCCGCGAACCTACCAACTGGGCCGAGACTACGTTGCTGACCGAGAGGATCGGTTCCGAGTGGTGGAATCGCCGCCCGGCTTTACAGAGTGGGCCTGCGGTGAACTGTTAGAACGCGCAGCCGTCGTGACTTCCGCAGGAGAGACGTTCATTGTCGACGACTTGGCCGCCATGCTCGGAGGCCAACGCTTTGTGGTGCTGGGCGTCGCTCCGGAAGGATGGAATGTGGCGGCATCTCCCCGCGAACACGGCCCCCGGCCCCCGTGCCGCTACCCCCACCATCGCGATCACGACTACGGAGATGTTCGCGCCAAACGCGTGATCTGCGGTGATTGCTGGCCGCGCCCGGACGGTGAAGTTCGGCGTCACTTCGTTGGAACATCCGGGGTCCGTGAGTCCCCAGGGGTGGCCTCATGATCTGTCTTCGCTCCCGCGGCTATCCGCTCACTCGTTGCGGCGAGACGACGTGGTGCGGGTCTTGCCGTAGCCCTGTCGTGCTCCCCGTGCGACATGAACGCCCTCGTGCTCGGCATGACGCCGAGCTTCGCCGTGGACGCCGGGAATCTGATGGAGGTTTCGAAGTGCCCACCCGCTGTCTGACATGTCGTGTTCTCATAGTTCGCGGCTCCCGCTGCATCCCCTGTCAACGGGTGCACCGCAAGCCCCACGCACAACGTCGTGCGGCGGCAGGCGCCAGTGGTTGGACGTGGAGCGCAACCCGCAAGCGCGTCATTGCCCGCGACGGTCGATGCCTTCTGTGCGGCAGTGCAGCGAACCTCGAAGTTGACCACGTCGTCCCCGTAGCCAGGGGCGGGACAAGCGACGACGTGGTCAACCTCCAGACGTTGTGCTCGTCCTGCGATGCGCGGAAGGGAGCCAGATGAGGGAGGGGGAGTCAAAAGTCTGGGAGAATCGGGGCTTTAGTACCGCTGAGAAGGTGATTCCGCGGGCGTACAGAATGGAGTGAAAAAGTTCGCATGTTCTTAGGCACCATCCCGGCCGCGGCGAGGCCGATTTTGCGCGAGATTGTGTCCGCCTGGAATCCAGCCAGGCTGGCGGTTGGCTGCTCAGGCAACTTCACGATCGAGCGCACGATGGCAGATTTGGGCCTCACTCTGCTGTCTTGCGATGTGTCCCTTTACAGCTATGCCCTCGGCTCGGCGTTGTCCGGACAGC
>DAOTTM010000165.1:0-6055 GCA_034437915.1 Dehalococcoidia bacterium
GCGCCTGGGTCAGCGACCACGGCATCGACATCCACCTGCAACATCTCGCCGCGGGCGTTCTCGACCGCCTGGAGGCTGCGACGAAGTCCCTCGACCTGTTCCTCGACTTTGCGAACCATGCGTTCCGCGCGCACGTCGGTGGCCGTCAGCTGTTCCTTCATCTTCGGGAACACCGGCGCCGAAGACGAAGGAGGCGGCAAAATGGCGTTCCTCGCGCGAAGGGCGACAGTGTCGGCTTCGGCGACCTCGGAGGGGTGCGGCCACTCCAGCGCCTTCTGCCAGAGTGAACTCGCCCATGCTGCAACAGGCTGCGCCATATCTCGATCCCTCCAGTGCGATAATCGGCACGTGGGCGAAGCGAAAACAGATCATCGAGAGCCGGACGGCTCGCCAGACATAGCTGCGCTCGGCGCGTAAAGTTTCCTATCGCTCACCCACCTTCGCAGTTCTTCGTGCGACAATGAATGAGTCGAACCGCGCCACCAGCAACCGCAACTCGCAACTCGGAGTCTCGCCCATGACCATCCAGGTGACTCTCATTTCGCATTCCCCCGAGCCGATGCGCTCGCTCTACATGGCGTACCGCACGTGCTATAGCCAGCTCACGCCGAAGCAGATCCTCAATCGCATCGACGACGACCGCATTACGGAGGAGGAGATGCGCGGGTTTATCGAAGAGCGCCTCAAGACGGGCCACGCAAGCCCGCTCGAACAGGTGTGGTTCGAATTCGGGATCTCGGGCGTGAGCCGCGCCTTTAGCCATCAGTTCGTGCGCCATCGCGTGGGCATCTCGTTCGAACAACAGAGCCAGCGCTACGTGACGTACAAGGAAGGCGAGTTTCCATACACCGTGCCGGAGACAGTGCGCAAGGCTGGCATGGAAGGCGAGATGTCCGCCCTCTTCGAACAGGTCAGCGGGCTCTACGAGAAGATGGTCGCGGCGGGCATCCCCGCCGAGGACGCGCGTTTCCTCCTCCCGAACGCCACCAACACGAACTTCAAGATCACGGTGAACTTCCAGAGTTTGCTGCACATCTGCGATCTCCGGCTCTGCACGCGCGCCCAGTGGGAGTTTCGTAAGGTCGCGGCGCTTCTCCGCTCGGAGGTCATGAAGGTGGTCCCGGAACTGGGCCGCTACCTCCAGCCCAAGTGTGGCGAGCACCGCCTGGGGTACTGTGACGAATCGGAGAAGGACTGGGAGGCCTGCCCCATTGGCCGCGTGCGCCCCCACAAGGACGCGCTCTTCCGTCTCTACAACTCCTATCGCAAAGGCGAACTTCAACCACTTCGCGATGAAGATTGGGCGGTCATCGAATCGCTCTCGCCCGAGAACGTCTGATGTTCCCTGCGCTCCCCCTGCCACGGCGCCTGCTGCCGTGGGTCCTTTTTGGCGTGTCCCTGCTTGGAGTGCTGCTCGGGGCGCTCCTCGGAGCCGGGTCGCTGCTGGGGCTCGGCGTGCTGGGGGCTGTCGTTGCCGGGTTCGCGCTGCTGGGCACGAGGTTGCTCGGAGCAGGTGACGATGACAACCAAACGTTGTGAAGAGGAGAACGGGCGGGTGTTCATGCTTCGACAGGTTCTGCACGAACGCTCTTTCGAGGCTCGGGCGCAGCGCTCAAGAGCCCGGAAATGAAGAAGGGGCGCGCGGATGTGTGGAGCGGACACGACATCCAGCGCAGCCCACATGATTTTTAGCACACACTAACGACGGGATCAACAGTCCGTCCGTAAATAGTTTCCGCGCTTGACCGCGCAGCGCCAGTTCTTAGACTTGGGATGGTGAAAAACCAACTCTCCCTCCTCTTCGTGGCCGGTGTGGTCGCTTCCATCCTCGCCCTCGCGGCGGTTGCGCCCGCCGCTGCCTCCTCTCCAATGGAACCAATTCCCATCGCGCGCTCGCTTCGCTCGGAGGAGCCGAGTCCTTCCTCGGGCGATGACGTCTCCACTCGCGTCCTTTGGACCGTCGTCGGCGTCGCGGCGGGCGGCGTCGCCTTCAGCGCGCTATACCTGCTGAAGCGCCGGATCGGGGCCTTTCCGAAAGATCCGGTATGGATCGCCCCCATAACCATCATGCCAAGCCGTTCTTTTGCGGACGAAGCGACATTTACCGGCCCCCTGAGTGAAGTGGATCACTCTCCTACACAGCACTAATCCCCGATAATACTTCTATGCCGCACCTGGGCCTCTCAAGCGACCGCGTTCTCATCGTCGATTACGACCCCTGTTGGCCCGTCCTCTTCACCATGGAGGCCAAACGAATCGAAGATGCCTGCGGCGGTCGGCTCAGCGGAATTGAACATGTCGGAAGCACGGCCGTCCCGGGACTTGCGGCCAAGCCAATCCTCGATGTCATGATCGGTGTCCACGCGTTCGAGGATGCCGCGGCGTGCGTGCCCCTCATCGAAGCGCTTGGGTATGCATATCTCGGGACATATGGCATCGATGGCCGCCTCTTCTTTCGTTCCCCGGAACCGTGCACCCACCACCTGCACCTGGTCCAAGCGGGCGGCAAGTTCTGGGTCGATGAAATCCTCTTCCGAAACTACTTGCGTGACCATCCCCAGGCGGGCCATGCCTATGTTGAACTCAAGCGAGAACTCGCCGCGAAGTTCGCCACCAACCGGCCCGCGTATACCGAAGCGAAGGGCGAGTTCGTCGGCATCGCTCTCTCTCGCGCGCGCGATGCAGCCCACCTGGCTGGCCAATAGCCCTACCCGTTGGGTAACAAGACGACCTTGCAATCCTTCGGGTCCGCCAACGATGCGAACGCCGCCGGGAGTTCGTCCAGGGTGATGGTGCGCGTGACCAACGGTTCCGTGTTCACGCTGCCATCCGCCAGGGCCGCGAGCGCTTCCGCGTATTCCGCGGCGGAATAGCCGAGCACGAACTTCAGCGTCAGTTGTTTGTTGATGCCAACCATTGGGCGGATTGCATCCTCGTGCATGCAGACGCCGACGACCATGATCGTACCCCTCAGCTGCACCAGCGCCATCGCCTCGGCGAGCGTGCCTTTGACCCCGACGCATTCGAAAACGACGTTCGGTTGGGCGCCGTCTCGGACGTTTGCGAACGCGTCTGCTACATCCTCCGTCGCCGGGTTGATCACCTGGTCCGCGCCCAGGCGACCGGCCACTTCGCGGCGCTCACGCGAAGGGTCGCTGACGCTCACGCTCGTCACGCCTTCCTTCTTCAGCCAGAGCAGCGTCATCAGCCCGATTGGACCCGCCCCCATAACGAGGACGCGATCGTCTGGCTTTAGCCTGGCCTCGCGCACCGCGTGAAGCCCAACCGCGGAGGGTTCGGTGGTCGCCGCCACCTTGCTTTCCACATTCTCGGGGACGCGCAACAGCAGCGGCGCACTCAAGACCACGTACTCGCCATAGGCGCCGGGAACGACCGGGCTATAGCCGATGCTCTGGAAGCCGGTAGGACTCTCCGGCGCGATCAACACGGGGATGCTCGTGACCCTCGTGCCCGGCGAGAACGCTTCCGCCCCTGGGCCGCATTCGACGACTTCCGCCACGAACTCGTGCCCCATAACGATGCCCTGTCCGGGGTTCTCTTCGTACCAGGTCTTCCGCCCACCCGCCGCCGCCGAAGCCATCATCTCATCCATGAAGCGGGCCGCGTGAAGGTCGCTCCCGCAGATCCCGCAGGCGAGCACGCGCGCCAAGACCTGTCCGGGCCCGGCCACCGGTCGTTCTATTTCTTCAATCGAAAGAGCTTTGCCACGAAGCACCATTGCACGCATTTCTGAACATCTCCTGAACCAAAATCGTGTTGTGTACTCTACTTGCTCTTGCCCGCTTGCGTCCGCAACCGGAAACTTCGGCGAATGGGACAACTTGTGCTGGCCACCAACAACGCGGGCAAGGTGCGGGAGTTCCGGCGCCTGCTGGCCGACTCCGGCTTGCAGGCCGTCACGCCCGCCGAACTCGATATCGCGCTCAATATCGAAGAGACCGGAACGACGTATGCGGCAAACGCAACCCTCAAAGCGCGCGCCTTCGCCGATGCGGCCTGTAGCCTTGCCATGGCCGACGATTCCGGCATTGAGGTGGACGCCCTCGACGGAGGACCGGGCGTGTTCTCCGCGCGATATGGCGAACCGGGCATGGATGACGCCGGCCGCACACAGCTCCTCCTGCGCGAACTGCATGGCATCCCTGACGCTCGGCGCACTGCCCGCTATCGCGCGGTCATCGCGATCGCCGATGCGGCCGGAACCGTCCATCTCTTCGAAGGTGTCCAGGAGGGTTCCATCGGACATGAAACCCGGGGAGAAGGCGGATTTGGCTATGACCCCGTGTTCCTCGTCGGGGACGGCCGAACCCAGGCGGAGCTTTCGGACGAGGAGAAAGACGCCAAAAGCCACCGGGGCCAGGCCGTTCGCGCCGCCATCGCGTTCCTCAAGGCCGCCGAAGCATGAGGAACGTTGCGATGATTATCGCCTGCACGTTGGCTTGCGGCCTGCTGTTGTCTGGATGCGGCACGGAGGATTCGACGCTCCCCGACCCGATTGCCTGCCCAGCCGCGCCCACGAGCACCGCACCCTCTCCCGGGCAGTTCGCGACGCAGCGCTATTTCCAGACTGTCGTCAACGCCCAAACACGGCTCGAATCCATGGCACGTGGCTTCATCGACCGCTGGCCCAGCCGCAAGTTCGTGCGCAGCGCGGCCTTTCGCGTCGATCTCGCCGTAACCTCCGACGAGGCGGCCTGTCTCGCTCGCCAAATGGTCACCATCTCCCCACCCGCCGAGCGCTTCGAACAGTACGACCGCGCCCTCGACGATGTCCTTGCAGCGTTCGCCGATGATGTCGCCCTCGGACGCGAAGCTGCGAGGCAACGTAACGTCTCCAAGTTCCGGGATTGGCTCAAAGCCGTGGACGAATTGTCCGGCAAACTCGATGCGGTCGAGGCGACCCGCCCGTCCGCCCGTCCGTGACCGGCGCGCCACGGTCTGCAATCGTGCTTGCGGGCGGCGCCTCCCGCCGCATGGGCCGGGATAAGGCCACCCTCCCCTTTGGCCCCGAGACGATGGTGGAACGCGTCGTCCGCATCGTCTCGCCGTTCGTGGATGACATCGTTGTTGTTGCGCGCCGGGGACAATCGCTTCCCCCGTTGGAACGCATTGCGTGGGATGACGTCGATGACCAGGGGCCGCTCGGAGGGCTTGTGGCGGGCCTCTCGGCTGCTTCCGGGTCCACCTGCCTCGTCGTGGCGTGTGATCAACCGTTGCTTGCCCCGGCGCTCGTCGAACTGCTTTTTGGGACGCTCGAAGCGTTCGAAGCGGTCATCCCTCGCGTCGATGGGTATCTCGTGCCTACGTGCGCCGTTTACCGCAGGGATGTCCTCGGTGGGGCGCGGGCGCTGCTTCAGTCTGGGGAGAGGAAACTCGCGCTGCTCGCCGAACGTATCGATGCCTTCATCCTCGAAGAGCCGGAACTCCGGGAAGCCGACCCAACACTCGCGAGTTTCCGGCCCTGCAATACCGTGGCGGAATATCACTCCCTGCTCAGGGAGGCGGGGCTTTCCGAGCTTTGAGTCCGGTCGCTGGGGCTTGTTGTAAACTCCGGATTTAGTCAGGCAACCGCCCGTCCCAAGACAATCCCGGCGGTGACCGCGACCCCGGATAGCACCAGACTTGCCGCGATGTAGAGCACGGCATTGGTGGAGTTCCCGCCTTCCGCCAGCCTCCACCATTCCAACGCAAAACTCGAAAACGTGGTGAAACCGCCGAGGATACCGATGATCAGAAAGGCGCGCGCGTCCGCGCCTATAGCCCCGTTTTCATCGGCCATCGTCGCGAGGAGACCGATGAGGAAGGCGCCCGCCACGTTCACGCTGAGCGTGGCCCAGGGGAAATCCGCGGAGAAACGCCCGGCCATCCACAGACCGACGAAGTAGCGCGCCACCGTCCCGAGTCCACCGCCCGCAATGACGAGAGCCAACCGCATCGAATCACCCGCTGTTGGCGCTGGATGACCACCGGACAGGTGGCGGTGATAGCCTCAACGTCGCGAAGCTACCACCGGGGGATCATGTGATCAAAAGCG
>DAOTTM010000166.1:0-1767 GCA_034437915.1 Dehalococcoidia bacterium
TTCGTCGCCCTGGCACTCTGGACCAGGAACTGCTTCGCCTTCATGGATTTCCAGGGGGATCCCGCATGGCATCGCCTTGAAGGACAGCCGTGAGACAACCGGACCGACGTCTCCGTTCCGCAAAGAGGTCACCATTTCCTGGAGAGCGGATTCACCATACGTTGGCGGGCGCTCGACATATACTGGCGCGCGCTCGATATCCGTGTTCCGCGTTGTCCACAACCAGCCACCCGCCGCTGTAAACCCTGCTACAACCAGCAGCGCCACAACCGAGCCACAGCGTCCCAGTCGTTGTGCCATCATATCCTCGCCAAGGATGTTACGAGGTTTCTCTTCTGTTGGATATCCGCACTAACGACGGCGGACACCTGAAACGAGTCCTTCCCTGTTCAGTTACGCTCCATGGCAAAGCCACCAACGCCGCCGTCCGGCAGCTCTCGCCAACTTGTCCCGCAACGAATCGGAGTCCGTTTCTCAAACAGGCTCTAAAAGCTCCCGCCGTTGACCGTGATCCGCTGGCCCGTGAGGTAGCGGCCCTCTTCGCCGACGAGGTAGGCGACGGAGTTCGCGATGTCGCCGGGCGTGCAGACGTAGCCGAAGGGCATGCGCGCATCGAGCGTGCGCATGTCCTCCACGCCCGCGGTGAACTTCATCAGGCTCAAGCCCATGTCCGTGTCGACGAGGCCGGGGAGTGAGGGCCTGCGTTCGACTCTTCGCCGCCACCTCCGTACGCTTTGGGCCATGGGTACACTCGACGGCAAGACCGCCCTCATCTTCGGCCTCGCGAACGAGCGTTCGATCGCCTGGGGCATCGCCCAGGCCTTCCAGCGCGAAGGCGCCACGCTCGGCTTCTCGTACGCCAACGCCGCCATCGAAAAGCGCATGCGCCCGCTCGCTGCGAGCCTCGGCGCGGACTTCATCGAACCGTGCGATGTCGGCTCGGACGAAGCGATCGATGAGGTTTTCGCGAAGGCCAAGGCGCGATTCGGAACGATCGATATCCTCGTCCACGCGATCGCCTTCGCCAACCAGGAGGACCTCAAGGGCCGATTCGTCGATACGAGCCGCGCCGGGTTCATCCTCGCCCACAACATCAGCGCCTATTCGCTCCTCGGCCTCGCCCGCGCCGCGCGGCCGCTGATGCCGAACGGCGGCAGCATCCTCACCCTCACCTACTACGGCGCCGAGAAGGTCGTGCCCAAGTACAACGTGATGGGCGTGGCCAAGGCCTCGCTCGAAGCGACGGTGCGCTACCTGGCCAACGACCTCGGGCAGGAGGGCATCCGCGTCAACGCGATCAGCGCGGGCCCCATCCGTACGCTCGCAGCGAGCGGCATCAGCGGCTTCCGCAGCTACCTCAAGACCTTCGCGAGCACGGCACCGCTGCGCAGGAATGTGACAATTGAAGACGTTGGTGGCACCGCCGCGTTTTTGTGCAGCGACTCCGCCGGGGCGATCACGGGTGAGGTCCTCTACGTCGATTCCGGCTACAACATCATGGGCATGCAGTCGGACGAGGAAGACTAGCCGCCCGGCCACGCATGAACACAGACATTCGCATCGTGCCGTACGACGCTGTCCGCCACGGCGACGCGCCGTGGCAGGTCATCCGCGCCGTGTTCAAGGAGTACGACTTCGAATTCACCGACGGCGAGTATCAGGACGACATCGCCCGCTACAACGGCGTCTCCGGATGGCTCGCCGTCGGTGAATTCGAAGTCGTACTCCTTGAACACGGCGCGGATGACCTGCCACGGCGCGTCGCCG
>DAOTTM010000167.1:0-3418 GCA_034437915.1 Dehalococcoidia bacterium
ATGGGAAACTACACCATAACCACCGACTATCTGTACGCTCGTCCATCGTTCTTAAGCGGAGCAGCACGGGCGTTGGATATGGGCACCACACTCATGGAGTTCAACCGAACTCCTGAGGAGGAGGCGGACGCGATTGCCCTGCACCAGGACTGGCTCACCGTGGGCGCATACCTGCGGTTGGCGATGAGGGACTGGGAGAAGAGGCAGGACTAGGTGCCTCAACCTCCTCAGCGGCGACCGCAGGTGATCGCGAAGGTGCAAGCCAGTGCAACCACTAGTTACAGCGGGCCGTTGCCCCAGCCGGATGACTTGGCGCGATACGACGAAATCCTTCCGGGCGCGGCCAATCGCATTGTGACAATGGCGGAGCAACAGATGGCCCACCGTCACCTGATGGAATCGAAGGTGATTCCGCACGAGATTTCCTTGGCCCGGTGGGGCGTGGTGTCTGCGGCGGCCGTTGCGTTAGGCGGGTTCGCCCTTGCAGCGTACATGGCCTATCTCGGCGAGTCCGGTTGGGGCGCCGCCGTCGCAACGGGCGACCTCGTTGGCATGGTAAGCGTGTTCGTCTACGGGACGCGGTCAAGACGCTCGGAGCGCGAGCAAAAGGCACCGCCGCCCCGCCGATAAGCATGTCTTGTTTTGGCCCCAAAGGCGCTCAGCAGACGCTGCTCTTACCGCTTGACGCGCCGGTCCGTGGCGGCATCGGCGAGGAGGCCCGCGACCTCGTCCCAATCGACGGCGTCGTCATCGAGGACAATGCCCACCCAACCCCGATGGCCGACGTAGGGCGGGCGGAAGAAGCGCGCGGGATTCGCGGCGACGAGCGTCTCCTGAGAGCCCGGCGGCGCCGCGCACCAGACCGAAATGTGGCCGGAGTTGTGGTGGTTCGTGTCCATGTTCGCGAACTGTTTGCCCCTCACGAAGAAGGTCGGCTCGCCATGCGAAAGCTTCTCCGTGGCGTCCGCGAAGTCGAGGCAGATCGCGCGGACGCGCTCGGTGATGGCGGCGGCGGCGTTGGTGTTCATTCTACGATTCCCTTCGAAGGTGTCGCGTAATCCGCCCTTCTAACGCCGCGGCGCCATCGATGATGTGGCGGTAGCGGGAGAAGACCTGGCGGGAGGCGTCGTTCGCGGCGGCGATGTCGGTACGGCTGAGGACTCCCGTGGCAGCGAGCGCGTCCAGTTCGTCGCGGTCCTCTTCGATCAGCGTGCCGTCAGCGAGCACCCACCAATCGACGGCGAGGTCGCGGTATTCGACGAGACCCGGTGCGACGCGGACATCCGTAACGGCATCGAACCGATGGCCGAGGACTTCGCCGCTCGGACCGCGAAAACGGTAGAGGTTGTAGTGCTTGTTGCGCCAGAAGTAGCCGTCGCTTGTGCTTCCGGGCGGCAACGCCAATGGAGTCACGAAGCCCGTGCTGCCGCCAACGACGGTGTAGCGGATGACGACGAGGTTCAGCTCAGCGTGGAGAAGCGTGCAGGCGTACTCGCGGACTGTGCCATCGGCCTGGATCTTGCGCTCGATGATCGCGGTCATTGGTGGAGGATACCGCGCGCCTCGTCCATCCACTTCGCATCGCCGAAGCGGTCGCGCTGGAACAGCCACCACTCCGCGCCCCAGAGGTACACGCGATCCGCCCCGCTGCGACGGGCGTAGTCGATATTCCGGCGCAGTTTGGCGAGGTCCAGGTTTGGGAGCGGGTTCGCGGGACCATGCAGGCGCGTGTCGTCTTCGGCCCACGGCTCGGCTTGCATCTCCGTGATCCAGAACTGCTTTCCCGAGGCATGCGCGCGCCGCCCCTGGTGGGCGTAGTTGGGCGCGAGGGGGCCGATTTCGAGGATGGGCAGGACGACATCGCGCCCAAAAAACACGTCGTTGCGGAAGGGATACAGGCTCACGGCGAGGACATCACCATCCGCGAGCGCGTCCTGCCAGCGCCGGTCGAAGACGAAGTGCTGCCCGTGGTTGATCGAGACGGGGCGTCTGCGCGGGTCGTTACGGCGGATGGCGGCGGCCCCTTCGCGCGCGAATTCGCGCCCCAGGTACCAGCCGGTCGCGCGCGCTGAGGTGATGTACGGCTCGTTGTCCGCGCCCCAGCCATCGATTGCGGGCGATGCGGCAGTGTGCGCGACGACCGTTTCGATCATCGCGAGCGCCTTCGTGCGGATCAGCGGGTTGTCCGCCGGGTCCGTGTCGTTCGCCACGGGTGCGCGGTCGAGCAGCCACTGGGGGATGAAGAACTCCGGGTGGCGTTGCGCCTTTATGCCCACCGTGAGCACGACGCGCGTGCCGTTCCGCTCGGCCTCCGCCAGCAGCGCATCGACCAGTCGGAAATCGAAGCGGCCCTCTTGTGGCTCGACCTGGTCCCATTCCACGGAGAGGCGCAGGTGTTTCGGCGCGAGTTCGCGCAGGAGCGTGCCAAGGGTGGCCGCGCACCATTCCGCCCGCCCCGTCCGCTCGTCGGAAACATACCCCGCCGCGCCCTTCGCCGGGTCTTCGAGCAGCAGCCATTCGGCATGGTTGCAGGAGAAGTTGATGCCAAACTCCGGGTTCCCCAGCGGTTCAACGTGTGGCCAACTCAAACGCACAAACAGCGCGACCATCCCCAACACCGCCAGCCAGCCGACCAGCGCGGAGCAACCGAGGACGACGAACGCGCGACGTGGGGAGGAGAGCATCCATCCTCAGCCTACGGGCGGGCCGGGGAACGGGGAATGGTGTGCGGGCACCTCCGCCGCTCGCCCTGAGCCTGTCGAAGGGTGAGTCCGTTGTTCGACCCTCGTCGCGCTGCCCGTCCAGCTTCGACAGGCTCAGCACGAACGGGCGATGGGGCACCCGTTTACCTTCGCCAGGCTGGGGAAATGACGTTTCATCGCTGGTTGTGGCCTAAGGCCTCCGACACGCGGCGGGCGAGCGGTTTGTCCCCCGCCCGCGGGCCTCTTGCAGCCCCGGGCCTGATCGGCTCACACTGCCCCATTCCATTCACGAGGCGCCCCACCATGATCGGCACCGAAGCCCAGGACGCGTTTATCAACAAGAACAAATGGGCGGTCGTCACGACGCTGCGCAAGGACGGCTCACCCTCCAGCTCCGTCATCTTCTATGCGCGCGACGGCGACGCCCTCCTCTTCAGCACGACCGCGAACCGGCTCAAGGGCAAGAGCGTCCGCAACGACCCGCGCATCAACATCTGCGTCGTGGACGAGGGCGCGCCGTTCGGCTACGTGACCGTTGAGGGCAGCGCGACAATCGAAACGGACGACATCGTCCCCGGCCACATCCTCATCAACAAGGCGATGCGCGGGACCGACTTCACACCGCCAGAGGGCTTCCTCGAACGCCTCAAAGGCGAGGGTCGAGTCATCATCCGGCTCACCGCCGACCGCGTTTCGGGTGTCACGAACCGGGGCTA
>DAOTTM010000168.1:0-4676 GCA_034437915.1 Dehalococcoidia bacterium
AACAGGGGTGGCCGAGCACGAGGAAGGAGATCCGACGGTGGCAGGAAGGCGGTTAACTCCGGAGGAAGAAGAGCGCCTCATCGCGGAGGCTTGGGCCGACCGAGACGACGATTCGATCGTGTGGGCCAAGAGCGACGTTCGGATATCGCCTGACAGGACCTTCGTCCTGTCGGTTCGAGTGTCCCGTGCCCAGGTGCGCGCCCTGGCGACCTTGCAGCCAAGCGTAATCAGTCACTCACGGAACTGCTCGAATCGACCGTCCTCGACCTGATCGCGGTGGCTCCAGTCCCATAGCAAGTACGCATCCCCCACACCCCGACAATCCGGCACTCCGGCACTCCGGCACTGCGGATAAAGCCCTCTTTCTTGGCGCTGTGAAACGGATCCGGCTACGCTTGGATTACACAGCATGAAACTCTTCACCAGGAACAAGGACGACAGCATGGCCAGGGCGACGGGGACGAAAGAGATGCGCATTGACGGCAAGGTCCGCCTCCCCCCGGGGCAGCACCTCACCCAGGGCTGGCCCGTGCTCCACTACGGCTCTGTGCCCCGTATAGATAAGGAAACGTGGAAGTTCCACATCTGGGGCCTGGTCGAAGAGGAGAAGAGCTTCACGTGGGACGACTTCAACGCCCTCTCCCAGGCGACGGATGTGAGCGACATCCATTGCGTGACGACCTGGAGCAAGTACGACAACGAGTGGAAGGGGGTGCCCTTCGCCGCCGTCATGGACGCGGTCAAAGTGAAGCCCGAGGCGAAATTCGCGATGCTGCATAGCTACGGCGGCTACACCACGAACGTCCCCCTCGCGGACCTCATGCGCGACGGCGTGCTCTTCGCCCACACGCACAATGGCGACGAGCTGGATAAGGAACACGGCTGGCCCATCCGCCTCGTCATCCCCCACCTCTATTTCTGGAAATCCGCGAAATGGATCGGCGGCATGCAGTTGTTGGACAAGGACCGCCCCGGCTTCTGGGAAACCTACGGCTACCACATCTACGGCGACCCATGGCGCGAGGAGCGGTACAGCTAAACGGTGCGTCCGCAGTCTGTGAACCTACAACGTCTCATGGGGCAGCGTGCACGATGGTGTAGTGATATTTATGTTCGACCGATTGTTATCTTCACAAACGCTTGGACGCATTATCAGATCTCGGGGCGCCCTCGAAGCGCCTCACCCTGGGATGTCTGGCGGAATCCACCTTTGCAACGACACGCGGTTACAATTGCCACGATGAACGAACCGCAGGCGCCACGGGTTATCGCGCTCTTCACCGCGGCGACCGCTGGCGCCCCGATGCTCGCGCACGAGTCCGTCGAGGTGGTCGCCGGGTTGGGGATTCCGGGCGACCGCTATGCCACGCGGCTCGGCCATTGGAGCGACCCGCAGTGGCGGGACCAGCAACTCACGCTCGTCGCCGCGGAATTGCTCGACGAACTCGGCCTCGAACCACACGCCCTACGACGCAACATCGTCGTGCGCGGGATGGAGCTGAATGACCTCATCGGCCTGGAGTTCGGCATCGGCGATACGGTGATGCGGGCGCAACGGGTCTGCGCGCCCTGCGGGTATATTGGGCGTCTGAACGAACGCCCGGGGCTGTTCACGGAACTCGATGGGCGCGGCGGCATACGCGTGTCCGTCGTCGGCGGTGGGCGAATCAGCGTCGGCGATGAGGTGCGCGTCCTCGGGCTCGGCGATCCGATCGCGGAAGATTAACCGGAAACGCGTTCATCGCCTCGCGGAACTCAGCACTGGGACCTGAGCACCCGTTATCGGAAGTGCGGCATGACCTCTCGCGCGAATCGTTCGAGCCGTGGGTTGAAATCGGCGGGGTCCATCCTCGGCGGCGTCCCCCAGCTCATGAGGTCGGTCACGGGAAGTTCCTTCGTGAGCCCGTCTACCTGCGCGATGATCTCCGCCGGTGAGCCAATCATGTAGCCCTGGTCTATGGTGACCGCGCCGGGGCCGGGTCGCACATATCCAGCAGCGACGAATCGAACCCGAGTTCGTCCGCGAACGCTATCTGATCGAGCAGGGCTGCGTAGACCTCGGGCCATGGTTTCCGCCACGCAGCCGGGTTGCGAAAGTCGTAGACCAGTCCGAATCGCATGATAGAACTCCATTTCCGTGGGCTTGCGGCACGTGTTGTGGGACCCGCCTACACCCGGCGTATCTTGCAGAGGCTGCGCATTTCGCGAGGTGGGTTGAGCAAACGCCCGCGGATGGTGTACGAAACTTCGCCCACATAGATATCGCCAGCCGAATCGACGGCGATGCCGTGAGGCGCGATGAAATGCCCGGGGCTTTCGCCCTCTTCGGGGTCGCCGAAACGCGCGAGGAGCTTGCCCGCGGGGCTGAAGACTTCGATGCGATGGCCGTAGCCCGGGCAATCTTCGACGAGGCCGACGCCGTTCAGTTCGCCGATGTAGATGTTTCCGTCCGGCCCCACGGTGAGGCCGCAGGGGCGATGGATGTTGTTCCAGACCGCCTGGAGTTTGCCGTCGGTGTCGAAGACCTGGACGCGGTGGGCTTCGCGGTCGGCCACGTAGACGTTGTCGCCCGCATCGATGGCGATGTTGTGGGGGATCATGAACTGGCCCGGGTCGATGCCTGGTTCGCCCCAGGACATCACGAGCTGTCCGTCTGGCGTGTACTTGTGCACGCGCGCATTCGCATAGCCGTCGCTGATGAAGATATGCCCCGTCCGGTGCGAAACGGCAGCCTGCGTTGGACGCGAAAAGGGCCGCCCGCTCCAGCGTGGCGATGGCTCGTTCGGCGTGCCGATGGTCATGAGCAGCTCGCCTTCGGGGCTCCACTTCGTGATCGTGCTGGTGCCGTCGTCGGTCGCATAGATCATCCCATCGGGACCCACGAGGATGCCGTGCGCGCGGTTCGTGAAGGTGCCCTTGCCGAACGTCGTCCGGTAGCTCCCGTCGCGTTCGAATACGAGGATGGGATTCTCGGGGTTCCGGGTCAACGCGTAGACGCAGTCCTTCGCATCGACGGCGACTCCCGGCGTCTCGTGGAGCGTCATCCCGGCGGGGAGCGACTCCCACTGGACGACGGGTTCGTAGTTGAAGGTCGTGTTGTTGGCTTCAAGCGCCATGGGTGCATCCTGCTTTCTCGTAGATGGGCGGTGCGTTGATTGAAGGCGCGTCAGCCCGTGTGGCCGCGAGTATACTCGGCGTACTCCGCAGCCGGGCGACACGGTCTTCAGTCCAGATATGACCGGCAACGGTGTAGGATACGAAGATGGTTACCGCGACAAAGCGCATGACGCTCGATGAATTCCTGGCGATGCCGGAAACCGAGCCACCCTCCGAATTCCTCTGCGGGGAGGTGGTGCAGAAACCCATGCCCAGCTACTTCCACGGTCGAATCGCCGCCGAAATCTGCCGCCTTATCCTGAACTACTTCGCCGACGCCGCGCTCGGGTGGGTTGTCGTTGATGGCCGACACGCCCAACGCTCGGAACGGCGCGCCTATTTGCCGGACGTTTCTGTCGTCCTGGCGGAACATCTTCCCGACCAAGAGACCCTCGCTCGCGGCCCCGTAGAAATCGTCCCGGATATCGCTATCGAAATCCTCTCGCCCGATGATCTCCCCAGCCGCATCGCCGAGAAGTTGGCCTTCTACATGCGCAACAACACTCCCCTCGTCTGGGTGATCGACCCCGACGATCGCACGCTCGATGCGCACCGCCCGGGCGCGCCCTCGACCCACCACACCGTCGGCGACACGATCGACGCGGCCCCCGTTTTGCCGGACTTCCGTCTCGATGTTGGCGCCCTCTTCGGGGTCCTTGGCCCCGCCCAATAGCGGTCCACTATTTCGGGCCGACGATCCAGGTCCAGTTCTGGTCGATCGTTGTATCGCCGATGAACGAGTGGAACGTGTAGGCGCCGAGAAATCCGTCTTCCCAATCGAAAGACAACTTCCCGTTTGGGCCGGCAAACCAAAATTCGGGCGGGTCCGTGTTCTCGTTGCCCCACGGGCAGGTGTGCGTCAGGTTCTCAAGGTTGAAGGGGTTAAAAACCGCCGGTGTGAAGTACGTATTCGTCGCTTTTTCGTCTCGAAAGCGAGCATAGCCTACCGTCGATGTCGTCTGAGAGCCGATTGTGAAACTCCCGGAAGCTTGTCCGGTGCAGTGCTGGTCCGTGAGCGTCCACTGGATCGTCCCACCAGGCAGCGAGTCGTAGATATAAACGCCCGTATCGGGTCCCGTGCGCAGCTCCATGTCGAAGGACGACGTGATCGTCCAGTGGCGTTTCACCGGGTGCGCTGGTGGGTCGGGCGAGACCTCGTAGTCCTGCGAAACCGTTACATCGACGTGAATGGTGCAGGGCTCGCCGGTGAAAGCGGGCTTCATGTCACCCCCGCGGTGCGGCCCCGTGAGTTCCCCGTTTGTTGCGACGATGACGAGCTCCTGGATCCCTCCGGTGGTGATAAGGCCGCAGAATCGCTGGAACTCGCTCGTGAGTGCGATGGGACCCTGCCACCCGGTGGAGCGCTTGATGTAGAGCTGCACGATCACCGCGGGATCCGCGAACGACGGGTTGCCGATGCGCAGTTTGCTCTGGAGAGGGATGGCCGTTGCATCAAGGCGCCAGACGTTGGCCCCGAGCGGCGCTGTATCGATCACGAACGGGCGGGTCCAGGGGACCTC
>DAOTTM010000169.1:0-9189 GCA_034437915.1 Dehalococcoidia bacterium
TTCGCGACCGCGCCGCTCGTCGTCATGGGCTGCATCATGATGCGCGTCTGCCATCTCGATACCTGCCCCGTCGGTGTCGCCACCCAGAATCCGAAGCTGCGCGAAAAGTTCGATGGCCAGGCCGAACACGTCATCAACTTCTTCCGCTTCATCGCCGAAGAGGTGCGCGAACTCATGGCGTCGCTCGGCTACAGCAAACTCGATGACCTCATCGGCCGCAGCGATCTGCTTGAAACGCGCCGCGCCGTCGATCACTGGAAGGCGCAGGGCATCGACCTCTCCGCCATCCTCTACCGCCCGTCGATGGCGGACGACGTGCCCACGCGTCGCGTGAACATGCAAGACCACGGCCTTGAGCTTGCGCTGGACCAGGAGCTGCTCGTGCTCGCCGCGCCCGCCCTTGAGCGGGGCGAAGCGGTCCGCATCGAGATGCCCATTCGCAATGTCAACCGCACCGTCGGGACGATTCTTGGCAGCGAGTTGACGCGAAAATACGGCCAACACGGATTGCCCGCCGACACGATCCAGATCAAATTCTCGGGTTCCGCCGGTCAAAGCTTCGGCGCGTTCCTGCCCTCGGGCATCACCATGCGGCTGGAGGGCGATTCCAACGACTATGTAGGCAAGGGCCTCTCCGGCGGAAAGCTCATCGTCTATCCGCCAAAGAACGCCACCTTCGTGCCCGAGGAGAACATCATCATCGGCAACGTCGCCCTCTATGGCGCGACGAGCGGGGCGGGCTTCTTCCGGGGCGTGGCGGGCGAGCGCTTCGCGGTGCGAAACAGCGGCGCCGTGACGGTCGTCGAAGGCACGGGAGACCACTGCTGCGAATACATGACAGGCGGGCGCGTCGTCGTCATCGGGCCCACGGGCCGCAACTTCGGCGCCGGCATGAGTGGCGGCATCGCCTTCGTCTACGACGAAGACGGCACGTTCGCTAGACGCCTCAACCCGGAGATGGTGGCCATCGAAGCGTTCGAAGAGGAAGAGGACCTCGAAGTCGTGCGCGGCCTCATGGAGCGCCACGTCGAGTACACCGGGAGCACCGTCGCCGCGGGGTTACTGAAGGATTGGCCGCAAGCCGCCTCGAAATTCGTCAAAGTGATGCCACGCGATTATCGACGCGTGCTCGAAGAGACGCGCCTCGCCCAGGCCGCGCCGACTGCGGAAGTCGTGGGCGCCGCCCGTGTCTAAGCCGACGGGGTTCATGGAGTTCACGCGCGAAACGCCCACGCGGCGGCCCGTACCCGAACGCGTGCACGATTGGCTCGAAGTCTACGAGGAGTTCCCGAAGGAGCGGCTACAGAAGCAGGCGGCGCGCTGCATGGACTGCGGCATCCCCTTCTGCCACCAGGGCTGCCCCCTCGGAAACATCATCCCGGACTGGAACGACCTCGTGTATCGCGATAAGTGGCAGGAGGCGATCGAACGCCTGCACGCCACGAACAACTTCCCGGAGTTTACCGGCCGCCTCTGCCCGGCGCCCTGCGAAGCCGCCTGCGTCCTTGGCATCAACAACGACCCCGTGACGATCAAGCAGGTGGAAGTCAGCATCGTGGACCGCGCCTGGGATGCGGGGTGGATCACGCCCCAGCCCGCCACCGTGAAGACGGGACGCACCGTCGCGGTCATCGGCTCGGGGCCCGCCGGGATGGCCGCCGCCCAGCAGCTCGCCCGCGCGGGCCACGCCGTCACACTCTTCGAACGCGCCGACCGCATCGGCGGCCTCCTTCGCTACGGCATCCCGGACTTCAAGATGCGAAAGTTCCAGATCGACCGCCGCATGGCCCAGATGGAGGCCGAGGGCGTCATCTTCCGCCCGTCCGTCAACGTGGGCGTGGATATCGACGCACGCGAACTCCAAACACAATTCGACGCCATCTGCCTCGCGGGTGGCGCAACCCTCCCCCGAAACCTCGATGTCCCCGGCCGCGAACTCGATGGCGTGCACTATGCGATGGACTACCTGCCGATGCAAAACAAGCGCGTCGCGGGCGATGACGTGGACGAAGCGACCTTCATCTCCGCGCGGGGCAAGCGCGTCGTCATCCTCGGCGGCGGGGACACGGGAGCGGACTGCCTCGGCACCTCCCTCCGCCAGGGCGCCACGGAAGTGCTCCAATACGAACTGCTCCCCCGCCCGGCGGACACGCGCCCCGATGAGAACCCCTGGCCGACGTGGCCCGTCATCTACCGCGTCTCCAGCGCCCACGAAGAGGGTGGCACGCGCGACTATTCGATCATGACCAAGCGCCTCAGTGGCGAAAACGGCAAGCTCAAGCGCCTCCACGCCGTGCGCATCGAGTTCCTGACCGAGGGTGGGCGCCAGGTGATGAAGGAAGTCCCGGACAGCGAGTTCGAGGTCGAAGTGGATCTCCTGTTGCTCGCGATGGGCTTCCTCGGGCCTGAGCGGGATGGGCTGCTGGAACAGCTTGGCGTCGAATTGACGGAGCGCGGCAACGTGAAAGCGGACGAGAACAAGATGACGAGCGTCCCCGGCGTATTCACGGCCGGCGACATGACCCGCGGCCAGTCCCTCATCGTGTGGGCGATCGCCGAAGGCCGCATCGCCGCCAAGGGCATCGACCGCTACCTGATGGGCGAAACAGCGTTGCCCTAGACCCGTTCTCTCCCGCAGAATGCGCCGATGCGAGTTCTTTTCTGCGGGACATCAAGCAGCGGAAACGGATTCAACCCGGACCGCGCCGGTGCCTCTCTGTTTGTCGAGGAGGGCGCGACCGGCGTTTTGCTCGACTGCGGACCGGCAGCCTTGAACGGCTCGTTGCTCGGGGCGGAAGATTCAGCAAATCGATGCAGTGTTCCTCAGCCACATCCATCACGATCGCACGGAGTCGCTGCCGACGTTGGCGCGCTCGCCGCAGCGGCAGGAGTCACCACGCTCGTGCTGACAGCCCTCGGTGACGTTGAGACTGATGAAACAATGCTCCCGGAGGTGCGGAAGAACTTCGACGGGCATGTCGTCGTGGCTTATGACGTTCTGGAGATTGACGTCCCGTCGCGCGAGAATCGGTAGTCGAGGGTGCGATTGGCACGAGTTCGATTTGGGGGGGTTCCCAGCGGTAGTCAAACGTTGTGCCGGAGCGCCCTCGCCATGTCCATCTTCACGTCGCGCTCGGCGAGCTTGTCGCGTTTGTCATAACGCTTGAGCCCGCGGCCCACACCGAGTTCGACCTTCGCCTTGCCGCGCTTGAAATACATCCCCAGCGGGACGAGCGTCAGCCCTTGTTCGCCAAGAGACCGGTTGATCCTGATGATCTCTTTGCGGTGCAGAAGTAGCTTCCGGTCACGAGATGGGCTGTGTTGGGCATAGCCCGCGTTGGAATACGGCGCGATGTGACTTTCGCAGAGCCAGAGCTCGCCGCCCTTCATCCGTGCGAACGCCCCCTGGAGTTGCACCTTGTGCTCCCGCGCAGCCTTGACCTCGGAGCCGGTCAGCATGATCCCCGCCTCATACCGCGCGAGGATCTCGTAGTCGTGACGCGCACGGCGGTTCTGGGCGATGGTGTTCGATTTCGGTTCTGCCATAACGATTGCGACGAAAACGGCCCCGACGTCGTCGCCGGGGCCGCATCAGTTTTCCCAGTGTAGCGCGTTCGCTACTTGCCGCGCAGCAGGTCGATGGCCATGAAGACCTGGAGGTCGCCCTTGTCGATGTAGTCGTCAGCCGTCATGGGCAGTTCGATGTCCGGCTTCACGCCGACCCCCTCGATCTGGTCGCCAGAGGGGCTAAGCCAGCGGCCGATGGAGAGATAAAGTGCGCCGCATCCCTTCGGGTCGCCGCACGACTTCAGCGGCTGGAGCTGATTCACGGTGCCTTTGCCGAAACTGCGCGTGCCAACGATCTTCGCGCGACCGTTGTCCCGCAGGGCCCCGGCGAGGACTTCCGCGCCGCTCGCGCTGGAGCGGTCCTGAAGGACGATGATCGGTATCTTCGTCGCCAGCCCACCAGGCTTCGCCGACCACGACTTCGTCTTCCCGGCGGCATCGACCTCTGACAGGATGACGCCTGTCGCCAGGAACTCGTCGGACACGTCCACGGTCGCGCTGAGCAGCCCGCCGGGATTGCCGCGAAGGTCGAGCACGAGGCCTTTGTAGCCCTTCGATTCGACATCCTTCAGCTTGACGCGAAGCTCGTTCAGCGTGTTCTCATGGAACTGGGAGATATTGATATAGGCGATATCCGAGGCGACCTTGCCGTCGCGATCGACGAGATCCTTGCCGCTTTCGCCAGGGATGACTTCAAGGTTGGGCTCGCTGAAGACGCTTTCGATCTGAATTTCGCCGCGCGTGACCTTGAGCGTCTCCTGCTTGCCATCGAGGTGCTTCACCTTGAGCGTGACGATCGTGCCCTTGACGCCGCGAATGCGCTGCACGGCCTCCTGCGAACTCCAGCCGTCCGTGCGGTCGCCATCGACTTCGAGGACGATATCGCCCGCTTTGATCCCAGCGGCTTCGGCGGGTGAGTCCCGGAACGGAGCGATGATCTGCACCGCGCCGCTACGGTCGGAAACGGAGGCGCCGATGCCCTGGTAGGTGGAGTTGAGGTCCAGCGCCCCCGCCTTGAGTTCTTGAGGCGTGAGGTAGGCGGTGTGCGGGTCGTTCAACGAATTCAGGACGCCGGTGATCGCCGCCTGGCGAAGCGTCGCCGGGTCGAGCGTGGATTTGTCCACGTACTGCGACTGGAGCAGCGAGAAGATTTCGTTCAAAATCGCGGCGCCAACGCTGTCCTGGGCTGCGGTCGCGGCATTTCGCGGCGCTGCCGTTCCGCCGACTGCCGCAGCTGGGGCGTCGCCGCCACGGTAGTCCTTCAGGCCGTAGCCGAGCGCGAACGCGAGCGTCACCATCGCCAGCAGCAGGAAAACGAACACAGCCCAACGGGAAGTTGTCTCGCCCATCGTGGGTGGCGAAGTATCACGGGTGATTTGCATGAACGACCCCGAATTGCGTACCGGGTTCGTCCCGGTCGAAGAGAGCTTGTACATCGCGAGTGTATCTGAATGCGGTTCGCCCCATCAACGTGCACGATTACCCGGTGTTTACGCAGGGGTGAACTAATGGAGCGTCTTTGGGCGCGGGGGGAAGAAGGCGATGCTGCCCGGAGACAGCGCTTTCAGGGGGGAGTTCTCCGTCACGTCCCACCGGTAGACATAATCGCCGACGGGATCACCGAACGAGGCGGAAACGCGGTCCGTGCCGATGGTCCCGCCGATAAGGAACTGGTGGCCGTCTGGCGACCAGAGTGCGTGCGAATTCGTGTATTGGTCGAAGAAGGCGAGGTAGATGCGCATATCGTCCGAAGGCGTGAACGCCTCGGTCGCGCCCTGTGGCGTGCCATCAGGGGCGAGGCAGCGTGCGGCGTAACTTCCATCGCCCGAATATGAGGGGACGACCACCACGAGCCGTTCACCCGTCGGCGCCCAAAGGAAGGAGATGAACTGTCCACGAAAAAGCTGCAGCTTTGGATAGCTTGGATCGGTCAGGTTCACGGTCCAAAGCTCGTCAAATCCACCGCTCTCTGCGTCCTTCGCGACGGCGACGGTGAGCCACTGGCTCCCCGGCTGAAACGCCAGCGCCACGCCGCCTGGGAAGCGGCAGACTTCTTCGCTGCCCGTGCCCTGGAAGAGGGCACGCATGATGATCACGCCGTCTCCCGGAGCTGGGACGGCGTAGGCGAGGACCTCCGCATCGTCCGAATAGGCAGGCGTGCGAAATCCCAGGGCCTTCGGATGCACCTCGGCGGTCGTGCGGCTGCCGTCGATTTCCACGACCGCCAGCTCTTCGCCGGCGTGCACGGCGAGGAAGTTGTTGTCCGTGCACCATGCGCTGAAGAGGGGAGCGGCGTTGATAACCGCGTCGGGCCCGAACTTGCCGTCGATATCGCTCAGGAAGAGGGCCATGCCGAAGCTGCTTTGCGCTACATAACAGAGAGCGTTCCCGCCGGGCGACCACATCATGTAGTGCGGCACGAGCGGTGCGATGACCGGCGGCACACCCGGCGCTGCTTCGTAGAACACACGCTCAGTCTTGCCCTCGAAATCCACGAGCCTTAACTGGCTCGGGCCATCCGTGACGACTGACACCGCCATCATGTCGTAGAGCGGGTTCCATGCGGGCCATCGTCCACCGGGCACGAGCAGCCGCGTGCTCCCTTCAGCGAGGTTCGCCAGCACGACCCCCTCCCTGGTGACGACGAGGATTGAGTTCGGTTCCATTTTGCGAAGGGTATGACCACGGATGTCCTGCGGGCAACGCGTCTCAGCGACGCCAGTGCTAAGGCGGACGGGCGGTGGAAGAGCGGTCAGGGCTCCAGCCAGGCGCGCACAGCGAGCACCCGGCGGTGGTCATCTGGCTCCGGCAAGAGTTCCAGCTTACCGAAGATGCTGGCGATGTGGCTCTCGACGGTCTTCTCCGTGAGCACGAGTTCGCGCGCGATGCCGAGGTTCGAACGCCCTTCCGCCATCAGCGCCAGCACTTCGCGCTCCCGCTCCGTCACCGTCTCCAGCCGGTCCCGTACACCGCGCCGGCCCAGGAAATGGGAGATGATATCGGGGTCGAGGATCGTGCCGCCGCCGGCAACGCGTTCGACCGCGTCCACGAGCACGGAGACATCAAGCACGCGGTCCTTGAGCAGGTAGCCAAAATGTGTGGGATGCGCCCGTGCCAGTTGGAGCGCGTAGCGGCTCTCGATGGATTGTGAGAGGAGCAAGAGTCCCAGCTTCGGCCAAGCCGCGCGTAGCCGGATTGCGGCCTGGGCGCCTTCGTGCGTGAATGTGGGCGGCATGCGGATATCGATGAGTGCGAGGTCTGGTTGATGCTCCGCAACAGCTTGCTCCAGGGCAACGCCATCACCGACCTTCGCTACGGGCTCCATGCCGGCCTCAGCCAGCAAGCGCGCGAGGCCCTCGCGAAGGAGCACGGAGTCATCCGCGATTACGACGCGCACGGCAACTCCGCCATCACCAGCGTGCCATGCCCGGGGCGTTCGCGGATCGTGAGCCGCCCTCCAGCGGCGCCTGCCCGGTCGGCAATGCCACGTAGCCCCTGACCGCCCGCGTCAGCCCCGCCGATGCCGTCGTCTTCCACCGTCAGCAGCAAGCGGTCGCCGCGATGGACAGTGGTGATATGGACTTCCGAGGGCAAGCCATGTTTCACCGCGTTCGTGACCGCTTCGCAGGCGATGAACCAGGCCGCCTCCTCCACGGCGGGCGAGAAACGGTGTTCGGTGGTGTGGACGCGGATCGGAATCGGGGCGCGGGCAGCGAGATCATCGAACGCCGCCGAAAGCCCGCCATCGGCGAGGACCGCCGGGTGTAGTCCGTTCGCCAGGTCACGAAGTTCGCGCACGGCCGTTTGGATTTCGTCAACGGCGCGCTCAAGCGTTCGCTTCGCGCGCTCAGCGTCGCCACTCACCTGCGCCGCCCGCATCTCCATCGCGAGCGCGAGGAGCCTCTGCTGGGCACCATCGTGGAGATTTCGCTCGAGCCGCTTTCGCTCCCCAAGTTGCGCTTGGACGATGCGCGCGCGCGATTCCCGCACCTCCACCAATTGCAGCTGGATCGCCGCCCGCAGCCGTGCGTTTTCGAGTTCAGGGCGGGCCTCGTTCGCGACAGCCGCCACGAGGGCACGGTCCGCGTTGGCCCAACCAACAGACACCCACGCCACTGGCCTTCCCCCGCGACTGACTTCCAACCCATGGGGGTCGCGGAGAACAGCCCGGCCCGATGTGTCGACCCACAACTCGCGATCCTCGATCCAGTAGGCCGCGAAGAGATTCCGCTCTCCGAGTGCCTCGGAGAGTGCCTGTTCGATGCTTGTCCCCGCCTCCGGATCGCGCACATAACGTTGGATGAGGGCGATAGCATCAAAACGGCGGCGATTGAATCGCCGGTCAACGCGGTGCTGCAACCAGCGCCGGGCTGGCCCAGCAACGCTCACGGCGGCCAGCGTCGCTCCTCCCACCGAGAGGCGGGAGTTGCCACCAGCCTGGCCAATCGCCAGCACGGTGGCCGCATACACCCCAACAACCAATCCCGAGAGCAAGCTATACGTGAGCGCACGGCTGAAGATCCGGTCGACGTCGTAGAGGTGGTACCGGCTGATCGCGAGGCCCGTGGTTATAGGGAGGATCGCCAGGTACCCGCCCGCGAGCAGGGTTAGCGCGAATTCCTGGTCCGCTGCTGACGTGATCCATGTCCCGGCGGCGAGGATCGGCAGAGGCACTGCTGCCAGCGCCACCCATCGGAGCTGTTGTTTCGCTTCGCCGGTGGCGCCGCGGAAACGAACCAGCAACGAAGCAGCTGCGACAGCGATAGAAAGCATCAGGACAGTGAGCGCCACGAGGTTCGCGGTCTGCAGCACATCGCCCGGCGAATGGAGGCCGAGGGGATTCGTCACGCTGCCGAGCGGAGGCTCCAACGGACCGGGACGCAACATCGTCGCCCTGCTCGTGCGTGATGTCGCCCCACTGGAATGCGCCGACGAAGTAGTTGAGGCCGCTCGTCGCTTCGTACTGCCGGACATAATCACCGACGGTCTGGGGCGACCCGGCGATCACGGCCTCCACGCGCTTGCCGAGGTCGTAGTCGCCGCCAAGAGAGGGGTGCTGAGTCGTGGGGCGGTTCCCGGTCTCTGTACCGGCGTCCTCATAGCCGGGCTTGGGCCAGTTTTGGGCGCGCACCATGAACGCCTGGCGCGCGACAACGTTGGCCTCGGCGTCTGTGTCGGCAACGAAGATGACTTTGACGGCACCAACCTTTGGCTCGGGCACATGGGGGTTCAGACGGTCGGCATCGTAGCGGTGGGCCACGGAAACTTCGCGGTAGCGGGCGGCAAACGCGGGCAGGCTCTTGAGCGACCCTCCGCCGAGGTGGTTCAAGCCCCGCCGTGCGGCATACTCCAGGTTGCCAGGGTACCAGATGAGCGGCTAGGGCTTCTGTTTCGGGGCGAGGACCATCGGCACGTCGTCGAAGACATAATGCTCACCGTGATACGTCAGGCGCCGATGCGTTAGCCCGGCCAGGACGATTTCGAAGGCTTCGCGGAATAGCGACGCCGCGAGATTGGGGTCGTTGCCCCAGAACCGGTGTTCGAGCGAAGAGATGCCCCGGCCGACGCCGATCTGGAGCCGCCCACCGCTGAGGTTGTCCAGCATCGCTATCTCTTCGACCA
>DAOTTM010000170.1:0-4518 GCA_034437915.1 Dehalococcoidia bacterium
CGAACCATGGACAGGGGCGTGTTCATCCTTCGACAGGCTCAGGACGAACGGGGGTGACAGGCGGAACGACGTGAAAATCGAACCAGGACAAGGCGCACGCAAAACTTTGACGCCCACCCCCTCCGCACCGCCATCTCCCGTCATAGGGAGCGCTCGTGTAGGATGAAGCAACCACAGGCTAACTATTCGCGTGAGTCGAACCTTCGGCACAGAGGCAAGTCATCCGTTTTCCAAAAGCCATTGCCGGGCGGGCGGGAGTCGTCGAAGTCGAAAGGCCGGCGAAGAATCCCGCGGCCTCGGCGTTGTCCAACCCACAGTTCCGGCTGCTCTTTCTCGGCAACGTCACGACCATGCTCGGCTTCGGCATGATGCAGGTGGTCCAGGGTGTGCTCTCGTTCGACCTCACGGGAAAGAACAGCTCGGTGGGGTTCGTGGCCATGGGCTGGGGACTGCCGATGCTGTTTCTCGGGCCCATCGGTGGCGCCCTCAGCGACCGTTTTTCCAAGCGCATGTTGCTCATGTTCGGTCAGGCAGCTGTTGGCGCGATCTTCTTCACCATCGGCCTGCTCTACATACTGGATGTCCTGACCATCTGGATCCTGTTTGGCATGACGACGCTGATGGGCCTGACGTTCGCGGCCTTGATGCCGGCACGGCAGGCGTGGGTCGGCGATCTTCTCCAGGGGCCAGCCCTGGCCAACGGGGTCGCCCTCCAGCAACTGATGATGAACGCCACGCGCATCGTCGGGCCGATTGCCGCGGGCGGGTTGATCGCCTGGGCGGCGACGGGCATCGGCGGGACGTATCTCGCGATGTCCAGCCTCTTCATCGTCTCCTTCGGCCTGCTCTTCTTGATGAATCCCACGAGCAAGCGCGGCGGCAACAGCGGGAGCATTCTCGGCGATCTCAAGGTGGGTCTTCGCTACACCTGGGATAACAGGGAAGTGCGGCTGATGATGCTGATGTTCGCGGGCGTCGTCATGACCGCGTTCTCCTATCAGCAGCTCATGCCCGGTTTTCTTGAAAACAGCCTGGGCCAGCCTACCAACCGCGTCGGCGTGATCTTCGGTGCATCTGCTGTTGGCGGGATCATCCTGACGGTCATCCTCACGACCAAGGGCGTCGGCGCTAACCCGTTGAACCTCATGTTGATCTTCGGCGCCCTCTCTGGTGTTAGCCTTATCCTCATGGCCCTCGCTCCCACTTTCCCGCTGGCGCTCATCGGCGCGGGTCTCGTCGGCGCGTCGTCGAGCGGCTTCCAGATGTGCAACCAGGTCAACCTCATGCAGAAAACCGACCCCGCATTCTTCGGCCGCGTGATGTCGCTGACGATGACGGCGTTCGGGTTGCAGATGGCGATTGGCTTCCCCGCCGGCGCGGTCGCCGACGCGGTCGGCGAACGCGGGACGATGACCGGGCTCGCGATCGGCTGCATCGCGGTCTGCGCGATTGGCTGGTCCGCCTCCCGCTCCATGCGCCGGGCGGCCGTGGGATAGTCTTCCCGTCAGCCCTCTGCGAGCTTCTCGGTATCTCAGTCCCGTGCCACAGAAGAAGGTATTTCAATTGCCGATTTGATCCCCTCGCCCGCGAGCGCAGGGAGTCGGGAGAGGGGCTGGGGGTGAGGGCGAGATGCCGCGCAACGAACGCGGGTCGGAATTCAGGTACCCTCCTCTGCGGAGCGGTACGGTACTCGGTGTTTCCGCGTCTACCCGAGAATCACGTCAGTCGCGGATCTTCGCCGTTGTCATGCTGGAACCCATGGGGCTGTCCACCCAATCGTCGCCTGCGACCGGGGCTTTAGTCAGTGCTGACGTTGTCGAGGTACCGCTGTCCGTGCGCGATGCGCTGCTTGAACATCCCCTCCGCCGCCGCGACGGCATCGACATGCGCCGGGTTCATATCCCCCGTGATGCCGGCGAAGCCTTGGATGTCGGTTTCTCTCATGGTCTTGCTGAAGGATGCGGAATCGCCGAGCTGGAGTTCGTCGTATGTAGCCATGCCGCGCAGCCTAAGGCGCGGCACCCGAAGGGACAAAGCGAACGACGCGGCCCGTGGTTATCATTGCAGGCGCCCCGTTGTTACTTTGGAACCGCCGTTCGAGGTGGTCGTTGTCTGGTTGTAGTCGATTGCAATGAGGGTCCCGCCGGAGAAGACAGGCGTGCCAAGGAAAGCGCCCTCCGGAAGGCTGCCCGAGAAGAGTTGGGTAACCGATCCGGGACCGGTCTGCGTGCAGAAGGTGCTCGTCCTCGTGCCAATGAATTCAAACTGTAAGGTCAGTAATGAATGCACCGATGGGAAGTTCTGGAGCGAGGCGGTTCCGCCCTTCGTCTCGGGCGGGCGGTTGCACAAACCTGGAAACGCAGAAACGAAACTTCCATTCCCGCTGACCGACACGAGCGTCCCGGTGACCGACCCACCAGGAGTCGCTCCCACGACGGTCGCGGTGACACCCACGCTTATCGACGTCGTCTCGGTCCCGGACCCAAAATCCTTGAAATACTCCAACGTGAGGGTCCCCGAGAGCTGTCCTGGTGGCGCCGGTGGTGGCACGCAGGGACCGGAGGCGACGCCGACATCCCAGCCGCCGGTCTGGACCGTCGTAAAGTCCGTGTACTCGGCGTTGCTCAAGACCATCGCCACCTGTTGGATGCGGTTCGCGGCAGAGTCGGCGCAAAAGGTCATCTCCTGGCCAGCAATAGTCACGGGGGGCTGCCAGACACCGTTGCGCTTGAGCATGACCTGGAAACGAAGCGACGACGGTGGTGCCGAGATCGGATGGGTGATCTTGATGTCCGTGCCGGCCGGGTGGCTCGTGCTGATCGTCACGAGCTTCGTCGCGACCCCCATGTAGGGCACCGAAACTGGCGTGATGAAGAAGCCACTTGCCCCAAGCACAACGGGCGCGCGCAGGGATGAATCGACAATCCCGTCCCATGTCGCGAACTGGTTGACCGGGCCAATGTTGAGAGTGGCGAGGGCGAACTCGTGCCAACGCGCCTGCATTGAACCCGGTACGGCAGCCTCGATGACGTTATGGGGGGAGGGATTGGCCACCGCCGCCGCGAAGATTGCACGGATGATGTCGTTGTTGTTGTTGACCTGCGTGAGGAAGTAGAACCAGAGGTAGGCCCCGTATGCGTGCGTCCCTTCGAGGCTATCGATCGAATGGCCAGCATCCATACGCGTGAAGAACGAGGGCAACCGCTTCTGCTCTTCATCGACATCGGGGTAGACGAAACTCTCGGCCCAGGTCGCTGTCGCCTCTCGGACCCACTTGTAGGGGTCGGAGCACTGGAAGTAGGCCTTTTGAACAGCGTGCATGAACTCATGGGCGACCGTCGACTTCAGTGCAGAGAACGAGGACGCCTCCGCGGCCACGATGAACGACGGACCACCCTGGGGACAAGGTGGCTGGCTGTAGGCGCTGCTGAACGCGAGCGCTCCACTCACGCCGAAGTCCGCGGTGGCGCCTACCAGGTACACGTCGAACTTCCCATCGCCCCCGTCGCCGTTGACCGTGCCGCCGTTGAAACCAAGGTCCGATGGTGGTGCGAAGGCGGCGCCCATGAGGTCCACGAGCTTGGGCCAGATCACAGTGTCGAGCTCGGTCAAGAGTTGGCCCGCAATTGCCTCATCCCCCGGTCGCGAGGTGAGCCACCAGACCTTCAGCCTCGCATTCGAGACACTGTCCCACGTGACCGCCCGCGCGCCGCCTTGATTCGACGCCCTCGCCGCCGCCTTGAGTTCGAACCAGCTCCCGACCGCTGCCGGAGGGAGGAGAAACGGCGCGATGAGACCCTGCGCCGCCGCCGAGAGCGTCGCGTATACCGCTTTGATACCTTCCAGCGACTCTGGATGGCCGCCCGCCGCTTTTGCGCCCTTGTATTGCGTTGGTAGGCGGGGATCACCAAAGTCCGCGAAGATCTTATAGATGAGGGCGGTTTCAGGCGCCGTCGTGCCCGGAAGCAGCGGCGAGAGCGTATTCGCGGCAAGGGCGGCGTCGATCAGGTCGGCGCTCGTCGGGCTGTTCGGCAACGGCGGGACGGTAACCGGCGTCGCGGTCGATGCCTGGAGGAAATAGAACTGGCCGAGCGTCAGCGGCCCCGGCAGGGTGTTGAAGTTGGCTGGGAAGCCGACGAACGAGAACTGGAACGACTGTGCGCCGTTCTCCCAGCGGAAGACCGCGCTAACCCCTCCTGGAAGCTGGGCTATCGGCAGGTCGCCGCCCAGCCAGAGCGCGCCGGTCGCCCCGACGACGGTATCGAACGAGGCGGGCGCCGCTGGGAAGGCATGGCCCGCGCTGCCGGGGATCGTGACCTGCACAACCGAGGCAGCCTGAAAGAAGTAGTAGCCGTCCGTGTTCAGCGTGGGGAGGGTGTTGAAGTTCACGGGGAAGCCACGGAACCAGAAGAGGAACGCCTGCCCGCTGTTGGACCATTCGAAGACGGCGCTGACCTCGGGCGGAAGCGGCCCACCGTCCGTCCCCAGCGTCGCGGGCGTGCCACTCCATACGTGTGC
>DAOTTM010000171.1:0-20962 GCA_034437915.1 Dehalococcoidia bacterium
TCGAGGTCGATCGCCACGAACAGCGTCCACGGCGCTATTGGGTCCGCCGCGAGTTGGGCAGGCGAGGGCGGAATCCCGCGGAGCGGCGGGATCACCGTCGAGTGGCCTGCACGTGGTCGGCGATGCGCCGGGCCTGCCAAAGGTGCTCAAGGTCGTGGCGATACATCTCGCGGACGAGTTCCATGAGCGTCATCCGCCCGCGATACGGATGAATCGCGCCGAGTTGCCATTCGCGGTCCGAGATGTCCCAGAGCATGTAGGCGTTCCGTCGCCGCAGGTAATGGAAGTTTTGGAGCAGCTCGTCCTCGTCTTCGTCCTCGTAATCCTCGCGCAAAGGGATGTCGTCGAAATCGACGTGGCACATCTCGGACTCGGGGAGGGTGATGATCGTTTCGATCTGGCGAAGGAAGCCGGATTCCGTATCGTGCATGTGGTAGGCAATCGCGAGCAGGCACCAGTCGTCGTCATTCCCCGTGCCGGGCCGTAATAACATCCGCCGCGGCATGCCTTCGAGCGCGCGGTGCAGCTCTCCGGACGCCTCGCGCATCGCTTTCAGAAGGAACGCCGGGTCAGACCCCGCCTGCCGCAGAACTTGCATGGGGGCATTGTACCCTGCGCGGCGGCGCGTTCGAAGCCCGCAACAGTATCAATCTCAGGTGACGACCAGCAGGATGCCTTCCTTACAGAGGTGGCACGCTTCGGGCGCCCAGGAGGCGACGGCGATGCTCAGACAGGCGAAAAAGGGAACGCCGAAATCCACGGAACCCCCCGCTCGATCGACGAGAACGCCGACCCCTGCGACGGTCGCCCCACGCGCCTTCACGGCGGCGATGACTTCCCGGATGCTTCCCCCCGTGGTCAGCACGTCATCGACCACGAGGACGGTGTCGCCGGGACCAACTTCGAACCCCCGCCGGAACTCGCGCGCCGTGCCAGCTTCCGCCTTCTCAGCGATGATGGAATAGACGCCAAGGTGTCGTGCGGTCTCGTAGGCGAGGATGACGCCCCCCGTCGTCGGTCCCGCGACAACATTTGCCGTGCCGCGAAAGTGTTCGGCGATGCGTCCACAGAGTTCGCCCGTGAGGTCGGGCCACTGGAGGATTCGGAACTTCTCGACGTACGTGTCTGCGTGGCGGCCGCTCGCCAATTGGAAATGCCCGCGGAGCACCGCCCCGCGAGCCTGGAGTTGTTCTTCGAGGTCAATTGTCACGAGCCGAGAGTAAAACGCCTCCGCCGGACGGTCTACGGAGCGGCAGCCACCGCGGCGGGCGACGCGGCGGCGTCGGACTGGTCCTGGGCGCGGATCACTTCGGTGATGCGCACGCTGCTGAGCGTCGGTTTATCAGAAGAACCGGGCTCATTTGGTGCGAGTCCAAACTTGTTCTTCGGCCAGTAGGACAGGGTAGCCTTGCCGATGATCAGGTCTTTCGGGACGAACCCGACCTGGCTGCTGCGGCTGTCCTTGCTGTTATCGCGGTTGTCGCCCATGACGAAGTACTCCCCGGCGGGGATGAGCACCTTGCCCTTGTTGTCGTGCCATTCGCTCTTGATGTATGGCTCTTCAAGGCGGAAATCGTTGATATAGACGCGGCCGTCTTTTATCTCAATCGTTTCGCCGGGTAAGCCGACGACTCGTTTGATGAGATCCTGGGCAGGTACTCGTGGATCCTTGAGGACGACAATGTCGCCCCGTTCGGGTCCGTGGAAGACATACCGTTGCGGCGTGTCGCCCGGGTCAACAAAGGGCACGAAGGTGCTGAGCTTTTCGACGTCCACCTCCGCGTACACGAGCTTGTTCACGATAAGGAACTGCCCATCCTCGAGCGTGGGAAACATGGAGAGTCCATCGACCTTGAAGTTCTGGAAACTCGCGCGCACCGAGAGGAACACGAGGAGTGCGAGGAGACCGGTCTCCACCAGTTCGCGGATGAGCGTGCGCGTCTTCGAACCCGAATCGGCCGTGGCACGATCCGGAGCGGCGAACTCTTCGGGATGATCGAATCGTGGCGCGCTCGGCGGCGCGTCGAACGGCGTCTCCCATGGACGAGGTGCAGCCCGTGGGCTGAGAGCCGGGGCGGATAGTTCGACGGCCGAGCGTTGCGGAGCCCAACCCTGTTGCCGGCCAAAGGAACGGAAATCGGCGGACGCGGCGGAGACTTCTTCCACCATTTCGTCGCCTTCTTCGCCAAGCAATTCTTCGAAGACATGCTCCTCCGGTTGGGCGACCGGCGGCGCTGGTGCGTGGTGGGCGGCGTACCGTTCCTGCTGAGGCGTTGCCGCGTGCGCTTCGAAGGCGCGCAAGACGACATCGTCCTCATCGGGTTCCCCATCGTCGATCCAGTAGGCGTTCTCGGCAACGGGCGGTCGCGTGTATTCGGGGGTGTGAGTGTTCGCAACCGTTTCGACATAACTCTCCGGCGCGATGAAGACCGGCTCTGGTTCGGGATCGCCATCCAGGCCCGCTTCGTCATAGAGGAGATCGAAGCGCGTCCCATTTTCGCGAACCTTCGGAGAGAGTTCGGGCGCTTCAGCGACGATGACGGCTGCCGGGGCAAGCGCGGCCCACGGATCGTCTACGTCGTCGTAGGGCGGCACAACCTCCTCGAACGGATCAGGTTCCGGTTCCCCCTGAGCAAGGACATTGAACGCTTCATCCCAGCTGCCAGCGCTGGCGCCGGAAGGGATCGGAGGTGCCTGGTGGACGCTGTCCGTCGCGCTGGGTTCGGTTGAAGGCAGTGAAAGGAAGTCAGCCCAGGGGTCATCATCGACATATGACGTGCTGGACGCGGCGACGACAGGCGTGACCGTGAGTTCCTCGATATCGAACGCTGCCACACTCGCCCAAAGATCGTCGTCCTCGGCGACCGTCCCCCGCGTTTTGAACGCGGCGACGCCTGATCGCTCCTCATCGACCTCCGGGATCCGCGCGACTGACCCCTGGTCGGGCACGCCTTCCGGAGAAAAAGGAGCCACCGATTCGACGGCATTGGCTGCATCCGGGGGGGACTCCACCTGATCGGTTCTATCCGGGACCGTGGCGGTGTGTGTTGCGAAGGCGTCGGGCGCGACCGCGGATTCCGCCGGATGCTCTTCGCCGGTCACTTCGAACAGCGGCTGCCGTGTTGCCGCGGAAGCTGGTTCAAACATCGGTGCTGGCTGGGAAATCAGCTCGGGTTCCCAACGATCGCGTGTGTCCTCCATTGCCCAGTCGGTCAAAGGGACATCTGCGGCTGCCGAGAGCACGGGCTGCCAGTCCGCTTCGTCCGCATTCCCATCGTCCGCAGCCGGAGCCGCATAAGCGTTGAACGATGGAGCTTCCGCGAGCGCTTCGACACGTTCCAGCTGCTCCGGCTCCGGATGCGGTTTCGGCTCCGAGGTGCCGGTGTCCTCTTCCATGTCATACACGGTAGCGGACCCAACGATAGGTGTTTCGTCCGGCTTCGCCGAAGCCGAAACTTCCTCGATGGTCGAGGGCAACTCCCATGCTCCCCACCCGTCGTCAAGCGGTTGTGCGGCGGTAGGGACAATCTGGGCGTTCTCGGGGTCGGCGATATCGGCGACCGAATCCGCCTTCAGCCATGACCACCGGGGCGTCGCCTCTTCGGTTTGATCGAGGTGTACCGCCGGGTCGGTGGTTCCGGTGGCTTCCCAATCGACCTCGTCGGGCGCGGCCATCGTCCGTCCCGCGTTCGCAGCCGCCAACCGCGTGGTTTCAAGGTCCCATTCTGTCGCGTCTTCGTCCCACTTCGCCTCGCGGGGGGCCGCGACGATCGGCTGGGTAAATTCGGCTTCGTCGTCCGGCAGCCATGCCCCATCGAGCGCTGTCGGTGGCAGCGCTTGCGGCTCCTGCGGCTTCTTCTTTTTGCCAAACAGCCGGCCCAGGCCGCCACCCTTCTTCTTTTCCGTCTCGTGAATTGGGGTGTGGGTTACGGGCGATTTGAGATGGAGGTTGAGTCCGAAGATGTCGTCTTGTTCGTCGTCCGATTCATCCGTGGCGCCGCCCAAGTTCAACGCCGCCAGGCGTTCCATGGGACCAGGGCGCAATGATGATGCAGGGACGTCGTCTTTCCCTTGCGAAGTCGGCGGGACGGGTTCGTCCCATCGGGAGGCGGACGGTTCGTCCTCGTCGTCGTCCTCAACGGGTTCGAACATTCGGCGTCGTTTCGGGGCTTCCTCATCCGCCTTCGCCGTCCACTGCTTCATACCCTCGAGGAGGCCAAAGTCGCCAGCGGGAGCGGACATGACATCATCCCAACGAGATGTTGGCGCATCGATATCGGGCCCATCCTCCGATGGAGGCGGCGCCGAAGGTGTCCGGCGGATGAGGGGCAACGGTCGTGGTTCGCGTTCGCCGGCCGGTGGCTGATGGGGGCGCTCGACTGCATTCTCTTCGGCAGGCGCGCCGAAGAAGCGGCGCCGGGAAGACGACCGCTCTGATTCGGCCTCGTCGGCTGATTTCGCCCAGCCGCGGAGCCCGTCGATGAGATTACCCTCGGCTGCGGGGGCGCTAAAGACCTCATCCCACCGCGATTTCGGTGCATCCTCGCCGCGGATATATGAGGATTCTTCTGTTTTGGTTTCGGGGGCCGCCACCTCGGGTTCCAATTCAGCCTCCGGCACGGCGGTGAACCGGCGGCGCAATGGAGGCGGTGCTTCGGTTTCGGCGGATCCCATTTCGAACGACTCCGTGGACCAGTCGTCAGCTGGTTCTAGCGGTTGCCGAGCGAGGCTGACTTCGGATGGCGTGGTCCATGCAGAACCGGCTTGCAGCTCCGAATCACGGGATTCCGCCTCAAGCGCGGCCTTGCGTGCATCGCGGTCGCTGATTTGGAAGTCTTTTTCTTTCGAACGGCCGCCAAAGAGTCCGCCCTTCTTCTGGGCGGGGGCAAATGCGTCCTTCTTGGAGTCTTCCATGTTGCTCAGGATCGCTTTGCGAAGGTCGCGGTTCTTTTGTTCCTGGCGTTCCCAGGCTCCGCTGGGCAGGTCGAAGTACCAGCTCTCTTCGTTTCCGCGTTCCGGTTCGGCTTCGGGGCGTTCAGCCTCTTCTTCTGCCATTGTCATCAGGGTATCACAGCCTCCCGCGCGCCGACCGCCCGGGTCCTCGGTCGCCCTTTACAGGCGATTGACCTACGCTCGGCCCAAGCGATGGCCGAGGCGGAGGACCCCGACGAGCAACTGGTCTCTCTATCAAAGGACGGCAACATTGACGCGTTCAATAGCCTTGTCCTGCGGTATGAGACCCCAGTCTTCAACCTTTGCTACCGCCTTCTCGGCCAACGGCAGGCCGCTGAGGACGCAACGCAAGAGGCGTTCATCTCTGCGTTCAGGTCCATTCGTCGGTTTTCCGGAGGGAACTTTCGCAGTTGGCTCTTCCGAATCGCCGCGAACGAATCCAAGGACGAGATCCGACGACGGAGCCGCAAGGACCTCGCAATCTCTCTCGACGGCGGACCGGGAGAGGATGACACGGGGATCGATGCCCCGGACCATTCAGATGGGCCCGACGCTTCCGCGGAGCGAACCGAACTCGGAAACCTCCTCCAAGAGGCCCTCGCTTCCCTCCCGTTTGACCAGCGCGAGGCTATCGTTCTGGTCGATTACTTTGATTTTCGGTACGACGAGGCAGCGACTGCGGTCAACGCCTCCGTTGGGACGGTAAAGTCTCGCATTCACCGGGGGCGCGAGCGGCTCCGCGAGTACATCCGGGCGCGCCCGGAACTCTTTTCGCCATACCGGCGTTTGGAATAGGGAGGAGGAGCGATGCGATTTTCATTGTTCAATCGCCACGCCGCATGGCTTTCGCGCGCGAACGGCTACGTGGATAACGAGCTTGCCACTGCCGAACGGAGCCGCTTCGATGCGCACCTTGCCGGCTGTCACCGCTGCAAGGCCGCGTTGGCTGAACTAGACGTAGTCAAGGCGGCCATTGCTCAGATGGTGGAAGTTTCCTCGCCGCACTCTTTTCGGCTGACACCGGCAATGGTTGCCGACGTGGCTACCGTTCGCGCTGATGGGAGGCGGCCGTCACCCGTGTTTCTGCGCGGGGCGCAGTTCGCCACGGGGATAGCAGCAGCCGCCTTCGTTGTGTCACTCGCCGTGGGCGTCCTTGACCAGCGTGGGGGTAACACGAACGCGGTCCTGACGGCATCGTCGGACCACGAGACTTCCGCACAAAAATCCGGCGCCCCCTCCCAGGACTCCTCCTCAAACCGCTCCGCCGTTGGCGGTGCGGGCCAGGAAGCGCCGAAGGCGCACGCCACCGTCGCTTCTTCGCCCCCGGCCACGCCGTCCGCCCCGGTGACCGGCGCTTCCGCTGGCAACGGCACGGGTGAAGTCGTGTCACCCGGCGCATCGCCGAGACCGCCCGCGACAGACGCCCAACCCCTTGGTCCATCTCCAGTGCTGGGAAGCACAGGGCCGCCCACCGTCGCTCCCGCCGCACCCGCCACAGGCGCCGGGTCACAGCTCGCCCCGCCCGTAACGGTGGTCGGGACGCTTTCACTGGTCAACGGAGAGGAGCAATTCGCGGCTGCGCCTCCTTCTCCTGGCGAGGCAGCTGACAGCCACTCCCGGGCCAGCCGTCTGCGGGTGCTGCAATCCGGGCTAGGCGCGCTCACCCTTCTCGCCCTCATCGCTCTGTTCGCCGCATCGAAGCGGCGCGGAAGGAACTTTTGATGAATTCTCGAACTTTGCTTGTTCTTCTCCCGCTGGCCGCGATGGCGGCTGCCCTCGCCGCCTGTAGTGGCCCAAAGACAACCTTCACCACGAGTTCCATCGAAACCACGGGTGTCACGGTCAGTGGCCATGGCGAAGTCGAAATGACGCCCGACACCGGCTTCTTCACCGTGGGCGTGGAGGTGCACGCGAAGTCCGTGGCGGAAGCGCGTGATGGCGCCGCCCGCGCCGCCGACAAGGTCATCGCGTCGCTCAAATCCAACAAGGTCGATGAGAAGGACATCAAGACGTCCGGACTCTCCATCAATCCGCAGTACGACTACAACAAGAACGGTGGTCAGCCTACGATCGTCGGCTATATCGTCAGCAATACCGTTGAAGTGAAGGTGCGGAAACTGGACTCCTTTAGCAAACTCGTCGATGACGCGGCTTCCGCCGGTGGCGACAACGTCCGCCTCCAGGGTGTGCGCTTCGCCCTTGAGGACGACACAAAGGCCGTGGAGCAAGCGCGTGAAAGCGCCATGGCCGACGCCAAAAAGAAGGCCGAACAGCTCGCGAAGGCTGGCGGAGTTTCGCTCGGCAAGCCGGCCAGCATCAGCGAACAGCAGGCTCAGCCCGGCGGCGACCTGGCCCAGGGCAGGTTCGCGGCAGCCAACGCGCAGGGTTTCGACGCGACGCCGATCCAGCCGGGCACGGGCAAGGTCACGATCGATGTGGTCGTCCGCTATTCCCTGAACTGACCGGCGCAAACGCCGGGTAAAGCGCGGGCTTGAGTCCCCGCTCGGAACCGTCGAAGCTTGTGACGAATGAATCGTGCGTTTGCGTTCCTTTTGCCGGTCACGGCGCTCATCGTCGTCCTTGTCGTCGCCGGGGCCGCCTGGCTGTTGCGAGATGATTCGAGTCCAGCACCCGTGCGCGGGGACGTGCCCGCGGAACAGGACGCTGAACCGCTCGATGCACCGCAGCCGCGGCGAGCGCCGGGTGACGTGTGCCAGGGCGTGATCAAGCGCCCGGAAAAGGGGCAGCCAACGGCATTTCCCGCTGTGTATACCCAGCAGCGCCGGGTTCTCGGCATCACGATCGTTGGGAATGCGCGTGTCCAGGGAGCAGCGTTCGACAAGGCGGAAGAGACGATTCGCCGGATGTTCGCCGGAAACGACCTCGAAGGGCGCCTCGCCGATGAGGGCGCCTACGTTGCTATCGCGGACCACACGCAGGGCGTACTGGACCTTCCCGAGTTCCACTGCCTCGGCGGCCAGTTCGGCGACAACTTCTTTTCCAATGTCTGCGGCGTTGCAGACAGAGCGGACTATCCGGTGGCGACGGTGAACGAATGGGACCTGGTTGGCGACCGGCGCGGGCCGTGTCGCGGACTCAACATCCTGTATCACGAAATCGGACACCTCGTGCAAGGCTGGACGTTGGGTCCCGCCGATTACATTGATGTGAAGCTGTATTACCAGGCCGCACTCGACGCGGGAAAATACAAACGCGCCTACGCCCGCACGAACCCGAACGAATACTTCGCCGAGGGCACCCAGTCCTACTTCCTGTATTCCGACCCGGAAGGGACGAAGGACCGCGCCTGGCTTAAGCGCTACGACCCGGACCTTTTCGAGCTGCTGGCAAGCATCTACGGCGAATAGTGCGAGTTAGCCTTCGCCGCGTGATTGAAGCACCGCGTATCGCTGGATCGCCATCGCAAAGTACTCTTCGAATTGTGGATAGCGCAGGCGGAGCGCCGCGACATGCTCGTTGAGAGGGAATCGGCGGCGCTCCCAATCAGACGCGGCAGGCATGTTGCCAACAGTTTTTGCGACGGCGAGATAGATCGGTTGGACGCTGACCGACCCGGCCGACAGGTCGGGATGGAAGCTCGTCGCCCGGCACTCTAGGTAGCCCATGAGTTCAGCCCGCGCCAGGGTCGCGGCCATGCGCTCCTTGAGGAGGCGTTTGAGCGCGGGTTCGGCCTTTTCCCCGGCCAGTGCCTCGCCCTCGATGGATTGCCATACCGCCGTCCCCCTCGGGCGGGCCAGGTAGCCCTTCCCATCCATGATGACAGCGGCATAGAGCGCGGATACAGGGAGTTCCGGCTCTAGTTCCGTCCCCGCTATCCAGCGCGCGCGCCATGAATCGCCGATTCGCATTTCGCGAATGCCGGCCCAAACCGGTTCGGGGGGTGCTCCTTGAGGAAAAGACGGGAATCCCATTCAGTCGTGTCTCCGGCGATAAAGTGGTTTCGAAGCGATGTGGGCGCGTCCGCCCGCCACCGAAAGTTCGGTTCCTGGCAGGGCGAATGCGGTTTCCAGCACCGATAGCCCGATCGTCGCACCCAGTGCCCATGACCGGCAAGTGGAGCGTACTTCACCAACCACCTGTCCGTCCGAAAGCACCGGCGTCCCCACCACGGGTGGCGTCTCCAAATCGAACAGGACGGCGCTGAGGATACGACCGGTCGCGCCACCGGGAATGTCGAGCAAGGCGTCCAGATCCGCCTCGGCAGGCGAAAGTCCCATGGCGAGGTCCGGCTCGTAGGTGGGGATGCAGGCTTCGACACGTGCAACCTCCGTGCCCGACCAGCCCGCGGCTGGCACACCGGCCGAGCGCAATGTTTCGAAGATATGTTGGGCCACGGCGGGCGCGAGCAGAAACTCGAAGCCGTCTTCGCCCGTGTCGCTCGTCCGTGTCGCCAGCGTGCGGAACCCATGGAAAAAGAACGTCGCCGAGTGCATGGACCTGAGACGCGCTGGAAGCCCGTCCGAGAGGTGTTCCCGCGCGACGCGTTCCGCCGTCGGCCCGGCCAGCGCCAGCAGGCACGTCGTCTCGGTGCGGTCATCGATGCGTGCGTCGAAATCGGGCTGCGCGGCTGCAGCCTGGAGACGTTCCCTGGTGGCCTTGCGTTGCCCGGGCTCCCCGCTCACGACGTAGGCGATGCCGCCGGTGCGTGCAATCAGTACGAGGTCGTCGATCGTCCCCTGGTCCGAGAGGGAGACGGTTCGCATCGCCCGGCCCTCTTCGAGTTCATTGACACGCCCGGCGAAGACGGCCGTGAGAACATCGGCGGCGTCCGTGCCCGTCACCATGAAGCGGCTGCGTTGAGAACGGTCGAACACGACACAGCCTTCGCGGATGGCCCGCGATTCTGCTTCTGCCTCGCCATAATGTTCGGGCAGAGACCAATCTCCGTGGACGGCGAACGTGGCCCCGGCTGCGGCGTGGACATCCTTGAGGGCGAGGTGGTAGAGGCGCCGAGAGTCAGTCATACCGGGGTGAACGTCCGGCGTCCGTCGGTCTCGCTCAAGCGCCCAACGCCAGGGTAGTCGGTGTGGGTACAGATCAACAGGGCGCGTTCGCGGCTCGCTCGCTCGATAAGGCGCTTCTTCGTCTCTAGAGTGACGAGAGGGAGGACATCGAAGGCGGGGATCCACGCCGGGCGCTCTATCTGGACGGCATGGTGGACGAGGTCGCCCGTGTAGATGGCCGTTTCCCCGTTGGAGGCGAGGACGAGCGAGGCGTGGTCAGCCGTGTGCCCGGGCGTGGGGAGGAAGGTCACTCCAGGCATAATCTCGCGTTCACCATCGACGAGTTCGAGTTGTCCTGTCGCCTCGAGCGGCTGGAAATTCTCGGGAAAATACGTGCCCTTGGTGCGTTCGTTTGGATGGCAGGCCGCCTCGTATTCGCCCGCCGCGATGAAGTACCGAGCCCGTGGAAAGGCGGGCGCGAGACTTTCGCCTTCGCGCACGGTGTTCCACCCGCAATGATCCGCGTGGAGGTGCGTGTTCGCGACGGCGGTCACATCGCTCGGTGTGAGCCCGAGTTCCGCCAGTTGCTTCATGAGGTGGCCGCTATTGCCCGGGAACATGCGCTCGCGCACAGCGCCCGTGTGCTTGTCCCCGATGCCCGTATCCGCGATCAGGACATCATCTCCGCGGCGGACTACCATGCAGTTGAGGCCGAGTTCCATGCGGTTGTCGGCATCAACCCGCTCGCGGCCGATGACGGGCCCCCACATCACTCGGGGGATGACGCCCATCACCGCCCCGGCGTCCTGGAGAAAGGTCCCGTCGGAGATGATCGCGATATCGAAGTCGCCCACGCGGTAGGTGGCTATCGTCATGGCCCAACTCTACGAAAGGTGTGCGCGGGCGGCAAACAGCATCCGCCATCGAGGGGGCGCCTTCAAGCGTAGTTGCATCTGATTGCAATGGCGTCGAGTTGCGCATAGACTGACCGAACACCAAATTGCTCGGAGTCATTCCGCCAATGAAATGGCGTCTCGCCACGCTGCCTTCCCTCTTCCTGCTTTGCATCGCGCTGTTTTCAGCCTGCGGGGACGGGACCGTGGAACCTGTTGGCGACGGCGCCAACGGGACGAACAACGACTTCTCCGTGAACGATGGGAAGCTCCGGGTTGCCACGACCGTGGCCCCGTTGACGAGCATCATCCTCAACATCGGCGGAGACCGGGTCCACATTCGTGGGCTCATTCCGGATGGTGTCGATTCGCACACCTTCGAACCGAAGCCGTCCGATGCGAAGGTGCTGAGCCGCGCGGATATCTTCATCATGAACGGCGCGCATCTCGAGGGGACGACCGAGGAGATCGCCAAGAAGAACATCAAAGACGCGGCGAAGATTTACAAGCTCGCGGACAACACGCTCAGGGGTGACGACCCAAAGACAGGGTTTCTCTACGACTTCAGTTTCCCAAAGGCGGAAGGCAATCCGAACCCTCACCTTTGGATGAATCCATTGTACGCCCTGAAATATGCGGACCTCGTGCGCGGCTGGCTGGCCGAAAATGATGTGAAGAACAATGACTATTACCAGGGCAACTACGACCGCTTTGCGGCAGTGGTCAAACAACTCGACGAAGCGATCCGCAAGGACAAGGAGACGGTCCCGGCTCAGAACCGCAAGCTCCTTACGTACCACGACAGTTGGGCCTATTGGGCTCGCGAATACGGCTACACGGTCATCGGAGCGATTCAGCCCTCGGACTTCAAGGAGCCCAGCGCGAAGGAGATAACAGAGCTCATCGCTCAGATCAAGACTGAGAAGGTGCCTGCTGTCTTTGGTAGTGAAGTCTTTCCGAGCAAAACGCTGAAGACGATCGCGAACGAGACGGGCGCCGCCTTCGAAGACAAGCTCAGCGACGATGCTCCACCCGGCAAGATTGGGGACAAGAAGCACACGTATGTTGGTATGCTTGTGGACGACATGCAGATCATGTTCACTCGCCTGGGCGGGTCGGCATCCGAGGTTTCGAAGGTGCCGGTCGAGAATTCGTTCCAACGCTGATTGCGACCGTTTTTGAGCTATTGGCGAGGAACTCCGGAGATGTCGAGACAATGACGCACCCCATCGTTCGGCTATCGAACGTGAGCGCCGGTTACGGATCCAAGGTCGTGCTCGAAGGGATAGACCTGGGGATCGATGAAGGCGAGTTCGTCGGTATCGTCGGGCCCAGCGGCTCTGGAAAGACCACGCTCTTGCGTGTGCTTCTTGGTACCGTGCCCGTTTTCGGGGGAGAAGCGTTCGTGGATGGCCGCCCCGTCCATGCTCGGAAACGCCCCTCGGTTGGCTATGTTCCCCAACTCGAGACGATCGACTGGAACTTCCCCGTGACGCTCGAAGAAGTCGTTCTCATGGGACGGTCGGTGCGGTCGGGTCCATGGCCATGGCCCCGGCGGGAAGACCGCGTCGAGATGATGAATCTCCTGGAACGGCTTGGCATAGCCCAATACCGTAAACAACACATCCGCAATCTGTCGGGGGGCCAACAACAGAGGGCGTTCCTCGCGCGCGCGCTCATTCGAAACCCGCGCCTGCTCATCCTCGACGAGCCAACTAGCGGCGTGGACATTCGCACGCGCGACGACATCCTCCACCTGCTCATCGACCTCAACCATGACGGCGTCACAGTCGTCATATCGACGCACGAACTCAACGCGGTCGCCGCCCACCTTCCGCGCGTGATCTGCGTAAATCGCCGGATCATTGCGAATGGCGCGCCCGTGGATGTCTTCACCGGAGAGATCCTGAAGGCGACGTTTGGCGGCGAAATGGTGGTGGTGCACAAGGACGGCATGGTTCTCGTGGCCGACTCGCCCCACCTGTTCGACCGACTGGCGAGCGACGAGACCGCGGAACGAATCGTGGCGTCCGTATGACTCTTCTCATCAGCTTGACCGAGCCGTTCCACTTCGAATTCTTTCGGCACGCCTTGTTTGCCGCCGTCATGGTCGGCGCCCTGACGGGGATTGTTGGCGTCTTCGTCGTTCTTCGGCGTATGAGCTACATCGGACATGGCATGTCGCATTCGGTTTTCGGTGGCGCAGTCGTGGGGTACGTGGCGGGCTTCAACTTCTACCTCGCGGCGGGCATCTGGGGATTTGTTTCGGCTCTGCTGATCAACCAGACAACACGAAAGCGCCAGATAGGCGCGGACGCGGCGATCGGCATCATCACGACCGCGAGCTTCGCGCTGGGCGTTGCCCTGATCAGCCGCGCGCGAAGCGTCACCCGCAACTTCGATGCCGCGCTTTTCGGGAACCTGCTCGGGGTCTCCAACACAGATCTGCTCGTGATCGCCGGGGTGCTCGCGTTTACGCTTATCGTCGTCTTCTTCGCGTACAAGCAGCTCCTCTTTCTTACATTCGATGCGGAAGTGGCTCCGGTGTACGGGGTGCCGGTCGGCCTCGTGGATACGCTGTTCTCGCTCGTGCTCGCCGCGACCGTCATCGCCTCCATTCGCATCATGGGCGTGACCATGATCGCCGCTTCGCTGGTCATCCCCCCGGTCATTGCCCGTCTGCTGACGGATCGTTTTGCCGTGATGCTAGTCCTTTCGAGTGTGATTGGCGCAATCGCCGGAGCCGCCGGGATGTTCATCAGCTATTACATCGACGTCGCTTCCGGCGCAAGCATCGTTCTGCTCTCAGCGGGCTTTTTCGTACTGGCGCTGCTCTATGTTGCAATACGCGAATGGCTCGCAACCGGGCGCCTGTCAGTGTCATCTCGCGCGGGGGCGACCGAGGGCTTTGTGGACTGACCTGCTCGTTGAATCGAGATCGCTTGCCCCGCACTTCGCGCCTATACTGTCCCTGTGGACGCATCTCTCCGAAATGATTTCGCCGCCGCGATAGCGGGTTCGGATGTCGATCTGTTTGGCGCATCGCTCGTCGTCGCGCGCCTGGGCGGGGGTATCCCGGACGCCATAAGCTGCGCGAAGGTGCTGGATACCATCGCGGAGGCGGCAACCTTCCACGCCGGGCCGGGCGCCGGCGCCGAGGTGCTCGCCCAGGCCATCGACCATCAACTCTTCACCGTCATGCGTTTCCGCGGCAACGCGGAAAGCTACGAAGATCCCCGTAACAGCTTCATCGATAGCGTGTTGGAACGCCGTGTCGGAATCCCCATCACGCTCTCGCTTATCTACATGGAAGTTGCGAGCCGCCTGGGCCTTCGCTGCGATGGCGTGGGATACCCCGGCCACTTCATTGTGCGCTGCGGAGAACCCGAAGACGGGATCTTTGTCGATCCCTTCCACCACGGCGCGCGCCTCGACCGCAACGAACTCCTGGCGAACTTGCACGGGATGAACCTTGGAAACACATCACCCGAATCGTTTCTATCTGCCGTCACGCGGCGGCAGATACTGCAGCGTATGCTCAACAATCTCCACAAGACCTATCAGAAGGTCAGAGACATCGAACGTTGGCATGCCACAGTCGATCTGATGTTGTGCATCGAGCCGTGGAACCCGGCGCTCACCGGTGAACGCGGTATGCTGGCATTTCGGCTGGGCGATAGCGCGGGTGCGTTGACGGATCTCGAGCGGTACGTCGGAAGTACGGCCCCCGAGACCGGTCCCACGGGCGCCCGCCGCCTGCTGGACCAACTTCGGCTTCAACTCGGCAGTGAGGGACGATCATGAACTCGACGACACCGGAAACCCACGGACATCGCAACAACCCGGCCCTGCAAAAGACGATAGCCTGGTACCTCCGGCAGCTCAGCCGCGTCATGAATGTGCTCTCGGATGAAGAGATGGACCGCCTCATCCCGCTCTTGAGCGAACGGAATTTCCGGCCCAAGCAGGTGCTCTTCGCGGCGGGCGACCCGGCGGAGCGCGTCTATCTCGTCCTCAAGGGGCGCATCAAGGTGTTCCAGGTGGCGGAAAACGGCAAGGAGATCATCCTCGACGTCGTGGGCCGGGGCGGCATCGTGGGCGATATGGCGATCGTCGAAGATGGCGAGCGCACCGCCTCTGCACAGTCGATAGACGAGGCCGTGGCAGTCAGTATCTCGTGGGAGGACTTCTCCCACGTCGTTCAGCAAAGTCCGCGCCTGGGCTTCGCCATGATGGAGCTGATGGCGCGCCGCCTCGCTGGGATGCAACGGACGTTCATGAATCTCGTCTCCAAACCGGTTTCGGCACGGCTTGCCGATACGATGCTGAACCGCCAGGAAGATGGCGTCGTGCGCCTCGGGCTCACGCATCAGGAACTCGCCCAGACGATCGGCACGAGCCGGGAGACCGTCACGGCGCTGCTGAGCCGTTTCGTGGCGCTGGGGGCGATCAGTCCGATGGATGATGGCTACCGCATCGTTGACGAGGACCTTCTCGACGATATTGCCAACGGCGACGTTTCCGTTTCGCCTCGACACCCCGCGCTGACGCGGCCGAGCCAGGCAACTCCCTGATGCCGGGTGGCGGCGCTACGCCTTCTCCAGGCTTACTCCCGGGGATGTCCCACGCCGCCATCATCGCCCACGGCGGCGGAAACTCACTACAGCGCGCGCGCAACGACATTCGCTCAGGCGCCGACTTCCTCGAAGCCGACCTGTGGGTCCATGCCGGGCGGTTCGAAGCGCGCCACGAGCGAGCGCTGTATCCGCTGCCACTCTTCATCGAAAAATGGTACCTGCGTCTTGCCCCACGAAAGCCGTTCGGACTCACCGAACTTCTGAAGGAGACGGCGGGGAGCACGCCCGTTTTCCTGGATATCAAGAACGGTCGTGGTGTCGCTGCTCCCCTTATCCGGCGCGCGCTCGATGCGGTTGGACCCGCGGAACGACTGCTTGCTTCTTCACAGCTCTGGCATGTCCTTCGCGAAGTGCAGGAGATTGCACCTGAGGTGGAGACGTACTATTCGATCGATGTTTACCCCAAACTCGCGCTCTTCCTTTCAGTCTTCGGACGCGATAGCCGTGCGCGCGGAGTCTCTTGCCAGGAACGGCTGCTCACTGAACGCATCATCCGTGATCTCAAGCGCCGGAACCTCAGCGTGATTGCGTGGACAGTCGATGACCTGGACCGCGCGAAAGAGCTGCTCTCATGGGGTGTGGATGCAATCACCACGCACCGCGTCGCCGAAGCTCGGCGCCTGGTTCATCACGATTGACTCACCGACCGCTGAGTGTCTACATCCATATCCCGTTCTGCACCGTGAAATGCGGGTACTGCGATTTCAACGCGTATGCGGGCATGGACCGCCTGAAGGCCGCCTACACCGAGGCAATTATCGGCGAAATTCGACGTTTGCCGCCTGAACTCTCCGAGAGAACCGTGGTGACGATCGCGTTCGGCGGTGGCACTCCCGGCGAGATGACGGCCGAAGAGATCGAACACATTCTGGGCGCCGCGCAGGCCCGCTTCTCAATCGCCCCCGGTGCGGAAGTCAGCCTGGAGGCGAACCCCGGCACCGTCGATGGGAACGCTCTGCGAAGGCTCCGAAAGGCCGGGGTGTCGCGGCTCTCGTTGGGCGCCCAAAGCTTCGATGCGACGGAACTGGCCTTCCTCGATCGTATTCATTCGCCCGAAGCGATCGTTGCTTCCGTCGCCCTGGCGCGTGCCGCGGGATTCGAAAGCGTGGGCCTGGACCTCATGTACGGGCTGCCATCGCAGACAACGGATTCCTGGGAGGCGAACCTGCGCCGGGCGATCGCCCTTGGCGTGGACCACATCTCCACATACGGGCTGACAGTCGAGCCGGGCACGCCGCTCGCCGCCCGGGTGCACGCGGGCGAAGTCACCCTGCCCGACGATGACACCCTCGCCGACATGTATGAATGCGGCTCGGACGTTCTCCTATCCGCCGGGTTCGTCCAGTACGAACTCTCGAACTGGTCGCGACCCGGCTACGAATCGCGCCACAACCAGGTGTATTGGCGAGACGGTGACTATCTCGGCATCGGCGCGGGCGCACACGGCTACCTGGACTTCGAACGCTACGAGAACATCGCCCATCCACGCGCATACGTGGCTGCCTTGCAGGACGTCCAGCGGGAGGAGCATTGGCCGGCCCGGTTGAGCTCGTATCGGCCCTCGGCAGCGCAGGCGATGTCCGACTTCGTTGCCCTCCGCCTCCGCCTCATCGCGGGCCTGTCAGGCATCGACTTCCAAGCACGCTTTGGCAGCTCCATCGACGATGTGTTTGGTGACGTGCTCGCTCGTTGCGCCGGGGCAGGCGTCGTCGAACGCACGGGCGACCACCTCCGCCTGACGACGCGGGGACGATTGCTTCACGGTGAGGTGGCTGTGCAGCTGCTCGATCACCTCCAGTCCGTCCGCTAACGAATCGACGCCACGAGCGTGCCGGGCGCGGACGCCTGGAAGAAGTAGTACTGCCAGGCGTGAATACCGTTATGCAGGGTTTGGAAGCCATCCGGAAAACCTCGGAACCAGAAATCGAAGCCCTGGTTCGCGTTGTTCCAGTTGAACACCGCCGCGACTTCCGGAGGCAAGGTCGCACCCATGGCGCCGGGCGCCATCGTCGTGCCGCCCCAGACGAGGCCGTTGACGCCGGCTTGCAGACCCACGCTCCCGCCTGAAGGCAAGACGTAGGCGGCGCCGCCGGGGATGGTCAAGACGGATGCGCCGCCGCCCTGGACGAAGTATGCGCCGCCGGTCGAAAGGCCCGCGGTAAGCGTCTGGAACCCATTCGGGAAGCCGCGGAACCAGAAGCGAAACTGTTGGCTCGCGGTATCCCATTGGAAGACGGCGGAGATCGCGCCGGGCAGCGATACCCCGAGGTCTGCAAGGGGGAGCGGCCAGCCCGTCCAGATCTCCGCGAGGACTCCGGAAATTGACGTCAATTCGGTGATAACCGCGATGTCCAGTTCGTAGCTCGCTTCCTCTTCGAGGACGAAACTCCGGTTCGGAGAACTGGCCGCGTTCACGGTTGCGGGGCCGGGATCGCAGTCGGCTTCGAGCGCATATTGACCGCTCGATGCCGTGGCGCTGCCGCAATCGACGCCGTTCACGCGCACGCTCACGGGATATCCGTCCGGCGCTGAACTTCCGTTCAGGGTTGCCGCGCCCTGGACGGTCGTGCGCTTCTTGATGGTGAAGAACGTGTCCGGGGATGAGCCGCCACCGGGCGCAGGGTTAAACACGCTGACCGTCGCCGTGCCCTTGGCGGCGACATCGGCGGCGGAGATTGCTGCCGTGATCTCCGCCGTGGCGCCGAACGTCGTTGGGCGGTCAGCGCCATTCCAACGCACGATTGACCCCGGGACCAACCCCGACCCGTTCACGACCAGGCTAAAGGCGGCAGCTCCAGCGCGTTTCGATGTCGGATTCAGACTGCTAATTGATGGCACGGGATTCGTCACGGTGAACGAGAGTCCGTTGGAAAGGCCGCCAAGGGGTGCCGGGTTGAAGATGGTCACCGTCTCGATCACGGCGGTGGCGAGGTTCGTTGCGGGAATCGCAGCTGTCAGTTGGGTCGCGCTCACGAACGTGGTGATGCAATCCGTCCCGTTCCACCGCACGACGGCCCCGGGGACAAACCCGGCGCCAGTGACCGCCAGGACAAACGCCGCCCCCCCCGCGGTGGCGGATGACGGCGCCAGCGAACTGGCGATGGGCACGGGATTGTTGGCCGGGTTGACCGTGAACGACAGGGACCCCGAAGCTCCGCCACCCGGCGCGGGGTTCGAAACGGAGATGAGGGCCGTGCCCTCCGCAGCGACGTCGGTCGCGCTGATGGTCGCGCTCAATTGCGTCGCCGAAACGAACGTCGTAATTCGCGGCGCGCCGTCCCACAACACCGACGAGCTCCCCACGAAACCCGCTCCGTTGACCGTGAGGATGAACGCCGCGGACCCGGTCGCCACCGAGCTGGGTGAGGCGCTTGTAACGGTCGGCACCGGGTTGTTCGGCGCCGCTACGACGAACGAAGCGGCATTCGAAACGCCACCTCCCGGCACGGGGTTGAAGACCGCCACGGGGAAGGTCCCCTGGGTCGCAATATCGCCGCCGAAAATGGAGGCTGTGAGAGATGTGGAGGTCAAGAAGGTGGTGGCCCGGTCGTTCCCGGCCCAGCGGACGACGGCGCCGATGACGAAGTTCGAACCGGTCACGGTGATTGTGAACGGAGCTGAGCCGGCGGCGGCTGTGCCAGGTGAAAGATTCGTCACGGCAGGGACGGGATTGGTGGCGGGGCCAACGGTGAAGGTCACGGCGTTGGACACGCCTCCGCCCGGCGCGGCGTTGAAGACAGTGACCGGAGGGGATCCCGCGGCGGCGATATCGCCAGCGAGGATTGACGCGGTCAGTTGGCCGCCGTTGACGTAGGTTGTCGTGCGGTCGCTGCCGTTCCAACGGACGACCGCGCCACCGACGAAACTGTTCCCGTTCACTGTCAGCGTGAAGCCCGCCGCGCCCGCCGTCGCCGATGAAGGTGCGAGCGACGTCGCCACCGGTACCGGGTTGTTGGCGCCACAACTCGAGACTGATGACTGCGCCGCCGCGAGCACGTCCAGACGGTGTTTTGTTACGCCATTTCGGGGGTCGTTGATGGAAGGTCCGCTGGAAGTGAGCGCACACTCGCGCACGCTGATCGTCGAAGACGGGTTCGCAGCGGCGACCACGGCCACTCCACCGGCGGCGTGGGGTGTCGCTTGCGACGTGCCGCCCATGGTGTAACCTCCCGCCGAAATCATCGCTCCAGGCGCCAGCAAAGCAAGGTATGAGGCGCTCTGTGAAAAACAGGTGATCTTGTCGGCGACGATGCCCGAATCGCTGCACTGGTTGGGCGCGCTACCCCAGTTGTACGTGAAGCCGGGCGCATTGTCGTATACCGCGCCAACGGCGAGGGCGCCCGGAGTGCAGGCGGGGCTGGAAGCGCCGTTCGAAAACGAGCCGTTCAGGTAGGCGTGGTTGCCAGCCGCGACGACGGGTAGGATGCCCGATGCGCGCAGGTTCGCGAACGCCGAGGCGGCCCAGGAACCCGCGCATTGGCTGGTGTTGTACGAACCGGATGCGCCGAGGCTCATATTCACCGCGACGATGTTGTAGGTTGCGCGGTTGTCGATGGACCACTGGATTGCGGCGAGGATATCGCTGCTCCACGCCGATCCGCCATTGAACACGTCCAGGCCGATGACGCGGGCGCCCGGCGCCACTCCAGAAACGATCGCCGCGACGTTCGTCCCGTGGCCGTTTGCGTCCAGCGCACCGTCGTCCGGTGCGAAGTCCTGGACATAGGCCACCTTGCACGTGGCGAGCGGTGTGGCCGGAGCTGTGCACCCGAAGGACGGATGAAGGTAGTTCAGGCCCGTATCCAGCACCGCCACCGATGCTCCCACACCCGTGAACCCGGCGTTCTGGGCCGCGGGTTGGTTAATCAACGGGAGGCTCTCCGCCAGCTCGATCGCGTGTTGAGCGTTGTCACGGACCGCGGCCACCCCGGGGGCGCGGACCATTCGCAACAACGCCTCTGGCGAATCGAAGCGGAAAAATTGGGCGCCCATCCGAGGGTAGTCGCGAAGTTCGAAGGCGCCGTTGCCAGCCTGCGCCTTGGCGGACGCCTTCAGTGCGGCATAGCTCGCGGCCTTGTCGGCCAGCGCCAGCGCATCATCGGCCGAAACGCCGCGCGCCGCCTTCGCGGCTTCCACACGTGGGAGCACAAGCGAATCGTTGAAACTTACGACCGCATTGACGCTGCCCGTGGCGTGGAGGACATCCACGACCGGCGCATCCACGTGCCCAGCCAGGGCCTCGGCCTGCAACGATGTCCATACGTCCGGGGCGGCGACTGCCGCAGCTGGCAGCAGCCCGACGAGCACGACCATGGACGCTCCCAGTAGTCTCCAGCGCCGTTTGCCGTGGCCCATGTCTTCCCCCAATGCAGGCGTCGGCACGCCCGTCCCGCCCACCGAACCGGTAGTACATTGGAGATCGAGGGAACCGGGCAGTAGCTCGACGGCCATTTGGTGGAAAGATGGGGGCGACTCAGCGTCAATCCCGTGTTCGCGCGGGTTTACTCCGCCCGCG
>DAOTTM010000172.1:0-13460 GCA_034437915.1 Dehalococcoidia bacterium
CCGCTGGCCAGCGCAGAGTGCTGAGACTTCTGGCCCAGAGCATTGCGAACCTGGTAATCCAGGAATTGGTCGCGGACACGTTGGACGTCTCTTGCTTCCACGCCCATGCCCGCGCGGCCAATGAGCGAATCGCGGCTATAACGGTCGGCTCCCATCAGGCCGATGGGTCGCAGCATCGCGCGTTGGCGCGAAAAGCCCGGTGTGTTGGCGTTGCTGATGTTGTGGGAGGCAACATCGACCGCGAGCTGATGTGCGCGCAGAGCCTTGACTGCGGTATCGAGACCGATGGAAAGGCTCATGGCGGCTCCCTATGCGCTTTTCGAAACAAAGCGACGTGATTGGTGAAGTTCCTGGCGGCCTTCGGAACCGTAGGTAGAGGAGGCCATCCCGGCGAGCAGGGAGAGCCAGCGTTCACGCATTTTCGCCGCCGAAAGAAGCAGGCGCGCATTGCGTTCCTGCGCATCGCGCAGCTCGCTAGCCGCGTGCAGGAGGCGAACCCGGACCGGTTCGAAGCCGGCTATGCCCGCCTGGATGGCCAGTTCGCTTACATCCGTAACACTGCCCCTTCCACAACCAATCGCCTCCATTAGCGTTTCCCGCTCCCGCTCGAGACCTTCCAGCGCCTTCGCGGCGTCCGCCATCTCCAGGCTGACGCTCTCGATCAGAGCGTAGTCGGATGAGATGAGCGCGGCCTGCTCACGGCCCGCCAGCTGAACGAGATGGAGGAGCGCTTCTTCTTCACGAAGCAACAGGAAGAGCAACAACTCGATCGGCCTGGCTCTGTCGCTCACGACGCTATTCTCCGAACGTGCCGCTGCTCAGGAGGCGCTGCGCAATCTCCCGAGCGTTGGAGGTGTAGGTGCCGTTGGCAATCTGGGAGCGGATGGTGGAAACGCGGTCCGCCCGGACTTCGGGCGCGGCTGCCACGGCCTGCGAGACTTCGGCCATGGATCGGCTGCGGAAGGAGAGCAGGACGGCGTCTTGCCTGCCGCCAACGGCTTCTGCTTCTCGGCTGCGGTCGGAATCGGCGCCTTCCGTTGCGGCGGCGGGACTTCCCCCGAGGGTGCGGCTCGTGATGAGCGGGTTCAAACTTCCATCGATTCGGTTCATTGTGGCCCTCCTTAGCGGGTCAAGTTCGTTGCGGCTTCGAGCATTTGGTCGCCGATTTTGAATGTTTGCGCGCTCGCCTGGTAGGCGCGCTGGGCGAGGATCATGTTCGTGAACTCCTCTGCAATCTGGACGTTCGACCCTTCGAGCGCCATCGGGATGAAGGGGGCGAAGCTCGCATCCCCGGCCTCACCAACCTGGATGGCGCCGCTGTTCAACCCTTCGCCGTATAAGCCCTCGCCGAGCGGTTCAAGACCGAGCGGGTTCACAAAACGCGCGAGCGAGATGCGGCCAACAATCACGGGCTCGCCCGCTGCATCCATCGCCAGGACATTGCCGCTCGCATCGACGCTTGGATTCGTTGCGCCCGCGGGGAGCTGAATCGGAGGCAGGAGAAGGCGCCCCTGGAGGTCGGTCAGGTTCCCCGCGCTGTCGATATCGAGTTGTCCAAATCGTGTGTAGCGGATGTTGCCATCGAAACCGACGATGCGCATGAAGGCATCGTCCTGAATCGCGAACGAGAGGCGGTGTTGGCTCAAGAGGGCGGGGCCAACGCGGATATCGAGGTCCGTCGTGGTCTGCCCGACGCCCATGCGGCCCTGGCCGGCCGCCACACCCGTGAGCGGCACGCCTTCGCTCAACGCGCGCGACCGCTTGAACCCGGTCGTGTTGACGTTCGCCAGGTTGTGGCCGGTGACATCCATCACGCGTTCGTAGTGCGAGAGTGCGCTGGCGGCGGCGCCCATTATCGTCGTCATGTTATGCCCTCACCATGCCGATCTGCCCCGCGGCAAGGTCGAGCGTGCCATCGAGGCGAGCGAGGATCGTTTGGTTGGCCTGGAAAGTGCGCTGCACGGAGAGCAGGGTCGTCAGTTCCTCAACCATGTTCGTATTGGACATTTCCAGCATCCCCTGGCGCACGCCGCCGCCCACCGCGGTACCCCCAACGGCGCTCGTGAAGTAGGCTTCGCCCGCCCGAAGGAGGTCGCCCGGTGCGAAATCCACCACCTGGAGTCGTCCTGCGGGCTGTCCGGCGACGGCGATGTCCCCATCCGGCGACACAACGGTCGCGCCGAACGGCATCGTGATGTGTTCGCCAGCGGAACCGAGGACGTAGTACCCGTGGCTCGTAACGAGGTCGCCATTCGCGTCCCGGCTGAAGTGTCCGTCGCGCGTGTAGAAGGTCGTCCCATCGGGTCCCTGGACCGCGAAGAACCCGTTCGTGGTGGCGAGGTCGAGTTCGCCGCTCGTCGGTTGCATGGCGCCCTGGCCGTAATCCGTGGCGAATTCCGCGATGAACGACCCGGTACCTATCTGCCCGATGATATCCTGGACGCGCGCGCCAAGGGGCGCCGGGATCGGCGCTGATTGTGAGATGAGGGCGTCGCGAAACGATTCCTTGGACGCGACTTCGCGTTTGAACCCCGGAGTTCCCGCGTTCGCGATGTTGTTGGCGAGCACGTCCTGGTATTGCCAGGCGGCTTCCATGGCGGTGAACGACGCGTACAGTCCCTTGATCATGCTTGGCCCCTCCGTCTTCGCAGCAGTACGACGGCTCCACCGCAGCCCAGGGCAGCGATGAGCATCACTGTGACCGTTCGGACCATGCGTTCCATGGTAGCGAGCGGTGGCCGTTCCCCGGTATCGGGCAAAACCCCCGGTCGCACATTTCCGCGGGAGCCTGCCGGTGTATCCGCGCCGATGACGACGAAACTTCCCGCAATTGATTTCTGCGTGGGAAGGTTGGCCGATGGTTGGTCAGCGGCCCGAGCGGCAACGACGAACATGTTGTAGTCGTAGCTCTGGAGTTTCTCGAGGCGCGTATCCAACGTCCCCACGCCGGAAGGACCGACCTTGATATCGCCGACTTTCAGAGTGCTACCGGCCGAGGAGGTGAGCCAGCCTTCGTATGTGAACCCGTCCTGTGGTTTGAGTCCCTTCACATCGACACGGGCATAGGCCTCGGCGAAGCTGAACTCCAACACGCCTTCAGCGTCTTTCGGGCCCCAGTTCGAGACTCCATCGAGATAGGTGAGCTTCACCAATTGGGGTACGCCGTTCGCGCGTGTCTCTCCCGCGCCGCCGAACGCGGCCAACAGGAACACGAGTGCGAAGAGGGCGAAGCCCAGCAAGCGAAACATTATCGGCCCGCTCCCTGCCGTCGAAGCAGGAGACGCACTTCTTCTTCGCTGCGCCGCATCCTCTTCGCGAGGGCGGGAATATCCAGACCGCTTTCCTGGAGGCGAGCAAGGAGCGCCATGGTCTCTCCCGAACGTCCACCGCCGGCGAACCGCGGCGGCGGGTTGGTATGCGGTCGTTCGTCGATGGGCGAAGGCCTTGGTGCGGGCTGCTCATCGATTAGTTGCGCCCGCCGGGCCGCCGCCCCGCGCGGATGACGCTGGCGTTGTCGCAACACCTGGACCTGGGCGTACAGGTAGGCGATGGCCCCGAGGCAGATGATCTGGGACATGGCGAGGAGCACTATTGCGTCGTTCATCGATCGGAGCCTACGCCGCCCTGTCCCGCGCGAGGCGGGCGCGGAGGCGGCCAAGGGCGCGGCCGTGAAGCTGGCAGACGCGTGATTCCGAGATATCGAGGATCTTGGCGATCTCCTTCATCGTCATTTCGTCTTTGTAATAAAGGCTCACAATCAGCCACTCCCGTTCTGGGAGGGACTTGATGGAGACCGTCAGAGCATCGAGCATCTGGCGCTTTTCCAAGCGCTCCGTGAAGTCCTCTTCGTTTGGATCGGCAGGCATCTCCGAAGAGGAGTTCTCATTCTGGTCATCGCGATCAAGCAGGCCATCGAGCGAAACCGTAACCCAACTCGAATCGACAAGGACGGTATTGTATTGCTGGATGGTGATGCCCATTCCCTCCGCGAGCTCCGAGTCGGTTGGGTCACGTCCATGTTCAAGGGTCAGCGCGACGGTGACCTGTTCGAGCTTCTTCGCCTTTTGGCGGACGGAGCGCGGCAGGCGGTCGAGGGCACGCAGGGCATCGATAATCGAACCGCGGATGCGGCTGATGGCGTAGGTCTCGAACTTCACGCCCTTGCTGTTGTCGAACCGATCAAGGGCTTCGATCAGGCCGATCGTGCCATAGCTCAGGATGTCCTCGTAATCCAGGATGGCGGGCAGGCCAATGGCGAGGCGCCCGACGACGTACTTGACGAGAGGGGCGTACTGGCGAATCGCGGTGTCGCGATCGCTAGAAGGTCCTGGGCGTGCTTCAGCAGCCAATGCCATCGGTGTGCTCCTCGTGATTATTCATCGGGCGTCGGGTTGGCGGCCGATGATGGTTCGTGTGTGGAGTCGGGTTGCCACGCAATCGTGAGGACCGCCTCGGCGCCGAAGGCCAGGGCAGTGAAGATGACGAAAATGAACACAGCACGGAGCAGCGCAAAATCCAGGGACGCCCCTGCCTGTTTACCGAGCCAGACGCTCAGGCCCGCCACGGCGATCGCGGCATATACGCCGTATGTGGCGACGGTGAAGGGCCGGAGGTTCACAGTTGACCCCTCCTGCGCATCTCAAGCTGCCGACGCATGAGGTACTTGGCGATGCGCTCCCGGTCCGGGCGCCCAAGGTCGGTAAAGGCGCAATGCACGCGGCGGTTGCGGCGGCTGTCAAGCGGTTCTTCGATGGCGACGACCTTCATACGCGCGGTCATGACGCCGATGAGGGGAAGCTCGACCTGGATGCCAAGGCGTTCGCCCATGGCGGCGCCGATGCGAGTGCTGAGACAGACCCCGCCCTCGCTCAGATCGACGAGGGTCGCCTCGATATCGGCGCTGGTTGGGTCATCGGAAGGGTTTTCTTTGTCGATAACCAGGCGGAACAGGGAACTTGGCCTCAGCGCCGTAGGAAGGCGGAAAGCGCCGCGCCTCTCGGTCGAGGTGATAAGCCTCGGGGCGTCGAGGAGGTCATGCTGACCGTCTGATGAATGCCCGCGCACCGTGCTCACAAAGGTGAACTCGAGGCGCTGCTTGAAGTATGAGGCGGAGATGGCCTGCCCGACGGGCAGCGGCTGCCTACGCATGCGATGCATCGGCACGAGGACGGCCAATTCCTGCTCATCGACGTGTTCGACCTGCGTCACCATCGTCTCTTGCCGTTCGCCCAAGGTGAACTCCAGGTGCAAAGTGAGGCCAGGCACCAGGCCCTGCCCCTCGAAAGGATTCTTACGCGGAAGCGACGAGGCGCCCATCAGCCCTCTCCCCCGTCCTGGCGGCAAAGATCCCTGACGCGAGCGTGAGGGGGTCCGCGATTTCAATACCAGTGCTGACATCTCTACCTGAGGATAGAAAGGCGAGGCCGAGTTGTGAGTCGATAACCAGTGACAATGCGGGTACCAGATCGGTTGCAAGGTCGGAAAAGCTGAGTATGCAACCGGCGAACGAGGCGGTCGGGAGTGAAACGGTGGCCTTTTCGAGCACCGGTGCCTGCCAGTGTGCGGGCACGACGAGGTACGCCAGCTGCTCGACCGCAGCCAGCGCGGGAGCACGCCAATCGCCGGCTGGGACATCCGCGAAGACACACGTCCCGCGCTTCAAACGGGAGACCTGGCGCACCATCTCCTGGGAATCGAGCGCGTCCACGGCTTCGATGCCGATGGCCTCGGCGTATGCGTGGATCTGTTCCCGCGCGCCCACGTGGGACGAATCCCCCGAGAGCAGCACGGCGTTTCGCCCCGCGTCCGCGCAATCGAGGGCCATGCGCACGAGGGCCGTGGTCCGGCCGCTGCCGATCATCCCGCGCATGGTGATGAGGGCAGTGCGATGTTCGTCCGGATAACGCACGTTGCGTTGTTCGAAGAGGCGCGCGAGGGCCACGGCCGGGTTGGACTCGCCCGGTGCGTTCCGCTCGATCACTTCCGCTGCCGAACGTGCGAAACCGCGCGTCACCAGCTGATCAGCGACACCGGCCATGGTTCCGAAACCCTTATCGTGCCTCGCGGCTGGGCGCTGCGCCTCTTCCCCCGCTCGATGGACTCCTGGCCTTTGCTCTTTTTGGACGATGCCCGGGCGTGGACGTGGTTGGAAGGGGGCGGGACCATCGACGGCGTGGGGCAGATCCGGTCGATCAAGGTCAAGAGCAGGAACGATTGCGCCTGAGTCCTCGCCGGCCAAAGTTGTTTCAGCCTTCGGAGGCATCGAGTTCACGTACCCGTCGTCCCACCGGGGGCCGTCGGCCTGCCGGGATGCCGCTAACGCCGGCGAGGCGAGCGCAGCTGGCCCTTCCCGCGCGACCATGTCTTCGAGGTCACCGACAGTGGCACGCGGGCGGGAGATCTGTAGGCGTCCAAGCGCGCCATCGATCATCTGCCACTGCAGGTCGAGCGACACCTCGGGCTGGGCCTCCGGGGCGGAAGCAAGCACCTCGATGAGTGGTTCCGCATTCTCGCGCAGCAGGCTGCGCGTGCGCACGATGACCGCGTCCGGCCCAAGTTCGCGACGTATGCGTTCATAGAGCCTCGGCATATCACTACCGATGAAGCGCTTCGTTTCCAACGTTCACCTCGATATTCCCGACCGCTTCGACGGTCGTTTGGGGCGTGACCTCTACAAACGAGAGGAGGACAACGTTTGGCAGCCGCCGTTCGAGGACTCGTCTCAACGCGAGCCTTATCCGGGAGGAGCAGAGGATGATGGGGTCACGGCCAGCGCCGGCGATCCGTTCTATCTCCGCGCTGATGACGCCGATCAGCCGCTGCAACTGCCATGGAGGCATGGCGATGGTGTTCCCGCGCTCCGACTGCTGGATCGACGTCGCTATCTCGTCCTCGGTTCGCGGACCAACCGTCAAAACGCGCAGGGTGTTGGCATCGTCGCTGTACTGCCGGCTTATCTGGCGCGCGAGTGCAGCGCGGGCGTATTCGGTGAGAAGGTCGATGTCGCGGGTGACGCGTCCCTGCGTCGAAAGCGCCTCGCAGATCGTCACAAGGTCCCGAATGGAGACGCGTTCGGCGAGGAGGTTCTGCAACACCTCCTGAACCTCGCCGACGGTGAGCGTTGTCGGCACCAGTTCCTCAACGAGCGCCGGGTATTCGCCGCGCATGTGCTCCAGGAGGTTTTGGGTGTCCTGCCTGCTCAAGAGGTCCGGGGCGAAGCGTTTGACCAGCTCCGTGAGATGCGTCGCCAGCACCACCTCGGCATCCACGACGGAGTAACCGAGGAGTTCGGCGCGCTCCTTCTGGGCGGGCACGATCCAGCGGGCTGGCATCCCGAAGGCGGGTTCGATCGTCTCGGTACCGGGAACTTCACCCTCGGCCGTGCCGGGATCCATCGCCAGGAAGTGGCCGGGCTGGAGGGAGCCGCGGGCAATCTCAACGCCCCGCAGCTTCACAACGTAGGTATTCGGGGGATGCTGAAGATTGTCGCGCACGCGCACCGTTGGAAGCACCAGTCCGAGGTCGAGTGCGATCTGACGGCGGATCATGGTGATGCGCTTCAGCAACCCCCCGCCCGATTGCTCATCGACGATGGGGATCAGCCCATACCCCACTTCGACTTCGACGGGGTCGATGCTCATCATTTGAATGACTTGTTGGGGACCGAGCTGTTCCGGTTCGCGGTTTTCCATGACGGGTGGCATGGCGGCGGCTATTTTGTCGGCGACGTGTTGGCGACGAATGAGGTAGGCCGCTCCGACGGTGACGGCGGCGATCCCAAAGAACGGTAGCTTCGGGAGCCCGGGCATCATGCCGAAGACGAACAACATTGTGCCTGCGAGGAAGAGCGGGCGCGACTGGTTCGTGAATTGGGCGAACATCTGCGAGCCGAGATCGTTCGCTCCCGCGGCCCGCGTGACCATGATGCCCGCGGCTGTGCTGATGAGCAGGGCCGGGAGCTGCGAAACCAGCCCATCGCCCACGGTGAGAAGCGAATAGGTGTGCAGTGCTTCCGCTGGACTCACACCCTGCTGCAGCACACCGATCGCGAGACCGCCGACGATATTGACCAGGATGATGACAATGCCAGCAATCGCGTCACCCTTCACGAACTTGCTAGCGCCGTCCATGGCGCCATAGAAGTCGGCCTCTTCGCCGATCATCCGTCGCCGATCGCGTGCCTGCTGTTCGTCGATCAAGCCCGCGTTCAGGTCCGCGTCGATCGCCATTTGCTTGCCCGGCATCGCATCGAGGGTGAATCGTGCGCCCACCTCCGCGACTCGCCCCGCGCCGTTGGTAATGACGACGAACTGGATGACCACGAGGATGAGGAAGACCACGAGGCCGACGACGAGGTTCCCGCCGACGACGAACGTCCCGAAGGAATGCACAACGGACCCCGCGGAACCGTGCAGGAGGATGAGGCGCGAGGTCGATACGTTCAGCGCAAGGCGAAAGAGCGTCGTGACCAACAACAACGAGGGGAAGACGGAGAACTTCATCGGGTCGTTGGTGTAGACGGCCACGAGGAGGATCGTCACCGAGACGCCGATGTTCATCGTGATCAGGACGTCGAGCAGGGCCGTTGGCAACGGCACGATCATCATCCCGACGATCGCGATGAGACCCACCGCCAACAGAAGGTCGGCCTGCCCGAGCAGTTTGCTCCAACTCGTGGCGGGGCGCGCGGACGCTTGCACGGCCATCTAGGCGGCCTCGGTTTCTTGCGCGCTGGAAACGGTGCAGCCGCTCATGGAGTCGCCCCCACGGTGGAGGGCCGAGTTCGCCGCGTGGGCATCTTCGCACGAAGGTTGTATACCCAGGCGAGGACCTCGGCGACGGCGCGGAAGAGGTTGGCGGGCACGGGTCCCCCGACAGGGACCGCCGCGAACAAGGCGCGCGCCAGGGGCGGCTCTTCGAGCACGGGAACGCCGGCCTTTTGGGCGACATCCTTGATGCGCTGGGCGAGCAAGCGTTCACCCTTCGCGACGACCAGTGGCGCCCGCATTGTCACGGGGTCGTATTTGATTGCCACCGCGTAGTGCGTGGGATTCGTGACGACGACATCCGCATTGGGGACGGCGGCGATCATGCGGTTCATGAGCTGCTGGCGACGGCGGCGGATGGCCGCCTTGATCTGCGGGTCGCCTTCGGTCTCGCGACTCTCCTGGCGAACGTCCTCGATGCTCATCATGAGCGACTTCATCCATTTACGGCGCTGCCATGCGTAGTCCAGAAGGGCGAGGATGAACAGCACAACGCCCGCCCGGACGGCGATATCGAAGGAGAGGGCCGCGAGGCGCCCGGCCGCCATAGACGGCGCCAGCTGACCGAGCGAGACGATCTCTGCCATGCGGGATGACATTGTCATCCAGACGACCAGCGAGATGACCGTCATCTTTGCCAGCGCTTTGCCAAGGTTGATGAGTCCTTCCATCGAGACGATCTTCTTGAAGCCGGCGCCGGGGTTCAGATGGCTGAGCTTCGGCGTAAGCTGCGCCCCTGAAAGGACAAGGCCCGTCTGGGCGACGCTCAGGGCAACGGCGGCAAGCATCAGCACGGCCAGGAACGGCAGGAGCCCAAGAAGCGCGTGCGTGGCCGTAGTCCGGCCAAGATCCATCACGGAGGAGGTGGTGAGGTCGCCCTGGAGCGGGCGCCCAAGATCTTCGACGAGGAGCATCCGCAGGTTGCCGAACAGCGCTGGTGCGAGCGCTCGAAGTGCGAAAACGGCGGCCAGAAGCACGCCGATGGACACGACCTCCTGGCTCTTGCTGACGTTGCCCTTCTGGCGTGCATCGCGCAGACGCTTGGGCGAGGGGGCTTCGGTGCGTTCGCCGGCCATCAGCGCACTCCCAGGAGTTGTTGGCTGGACCCGGCCAGGCTGTTGCTGATGACGCCGTTCATGAGCTGCACGGTGGCGGGGAGGGCGGCGGCCATGACGAGAAACCCGACGCCGACCTTTATGGGGGCGCCGACGACGAGGACCTGGACCTGCGGAACCGTGCGCGCCACGAAACCCATGCCGAGGTCGGTGAGGAAGAGTGCGGCCATGACTGGCATCGCGATACGTATGGCGGTGAGCGTCAGTCCGGTGGCGAGTGGGGCGACTGCCGCGAAGGACATCGCGAAGGGGTCGAACGTTCCGGGCGGAACCGCACGCACCGTCTCGGCGAGCGTGAGAATGATGATGTGGTGGCCGTTGATCGTGAAAAAGACAAGCACAACAAGCACGGCGTAGAACTGGTCGAGTGCATTGGCCTGGTTTCCGTTGACCGGGTCCAGGACGCCGCCAAGCGAAAACCCAAGTTGCACGCCGACGATCTGGGCGGCCATCTGCATGCCAAGGAAGGCGAGCATCATAGCGAGACCGAGGGCAACGCCGAACAGGATCTCACGCAGAACACCATCGGCCACCTGGCCAAAATCCGTTGGTGCAATGATCGCCTCACCCTGCCGGAGCGGGACGAGTACGAGCGAGAAGAACACCGCGAACCCGATCTTCGTGTACGAGGGGATGCCCCTGTGATTGAGCAATGGAGCAGACACCAGCATCCCACTCGTCCTGATGAGGATGAGAAAGAACGTCCACGTGAGTGCTGGATCGAGTGTCGGCATCTTCTTCCTATCGCCCGTATGCGCCCATGTTCGCGAACAACCCGGCGGAAAAGCTGAGCATCGTCTCCATCATCCAGGGGCCAAAGATCAGCATCACGGCGAACACGCCGATCAGCTTCGGCACGAATGTCAGCGTCATTTCATTCACCTGCGTGACCGCCTGGATGATGCTGACGACGATGCCGATCACGAGCGTCACGCCGAGAACGGGCGCCCCTACGAGGAGAGCGATCATCAGCGATTCCCGTGCAAGACCGAGGGCAACGGCTTCGTTCATGCTGTGGCGCCTTTCAACTAAAACTGCCAACCAACGAGCCCACGATGAGATACCACCCATCGACCAGCACGAAGAGAAGGATCTTGAAGGGGAGAGAAACGACCACGGGGGGAAGCATCATCATGCCCATGCTGAGCAGGGCCGATGAGACCACGAGGTCGATGATCAAGAAGGGGACGAACATGATGAAGCCCATCTGGAAGGCCGTTTTCAGTTCGGAGATCGTGAACGCAGGCACGAGCACGTAGGTTGGGATGTCCGCCCGGGTTTCCGGCTTTTCCCCGCCAGAAAGCTTCAGGAAGAGCCCGAGGTCCTGCTCGCGCGTCTGTTTGAGCATGAATTCGCGCAGGGGCGCTTCACCGCGAGAATACGCTTGCTGCTGGCTGATCGTCCCCTTGAGATACGGCTGGACGGCATCCTCGTTGATCGTCTTGATCGCCGGGGCCATGACAAACGCCGTGAGGAAGAGGGCGAGCCCGATGAGCACCTGGTTGGGCGGCAACGAAGGAATGCCGATCGCGCTGCGCACAAGCGAGAGGACAACGATGACACGCGTAAACGATGTGACCATGATCAGGATGGCGGGGGCGACCGACATCACAGTGACCAGCAATAGAATTTGAATGGCTGCGGAGACGTTTTGTGGGTTCTGAGTGTCGAGAGGGTTCGTCTGCCCGGTCGAACCGCCGCCGGTGGGTGCCTGCGCCGCGCAGCCGGTTAGCGTGAGCAGCGCCAACGCCGAAACGGTCGCGAAAATCCATGGACGACGATGGCGCAGGAGGCGCTTGAGGGACAATTGCCCGATCCCGATATCAGAGTGGGCTAAGCGTATTGGCGTAGCGGAGCGGCGATTATCGGGGGAGCGCCGTTGGCCGCGGGCGCGCGTCCCTCACCTTCGCTGCGCCCTGCCCCAATCCCAACAGGGGCTTCCCCTCGGAAAGCAGCCACCAGGAACAGAGACTACAGGTCGGGGCCAGGAAACGCCGCCTCGTTTGATCGCTCGCGGACCTGGGCGGCGGCTGGGGTTCGCTTCATCGAATTCAGGAGTTCGGTTGCGAAGCCCGAAAGCGACTGGCCCGGTGCGTCATTCGTGGCGAGCACGGCGGCGGATTCTTCCTCGCCGAGGTCCGCGAGCATCGTGACCTGGTGGTCCGTTGCGCCGATGGCGATCACACGGGCCCCGAGCGCGACCAGGTGAATAGACCGACCGCTGCTAATGGGGAGGGTATCGACCACGCGGAGGAAGCCCGTCGCGCTCCGTGGGCCCGAGGTTTTTCGCCCCCACCAACGCAACCCCGCGATGGAGACGGCGATGATGATGACGACGAGCCCCAGCCGCCAGGCCAGGGAAAGGAGGTCACCGCCGCCAAGACGGAACGCGGTCGATCCTGTATCGGCTGTCGCTGATGGCGGGTTCGCCAGGGTTGCCTGATCGGGACGCAAGACGGGCGACGTCTGCCCGGGGTGGGCGGATGGCGCGAAGAGCGAGACCAGCAGGAGGCCGAGAAGCAGAAGGCCGCCCACGGCACACAGCAGGATGATCCGCCGTCGTTGCGCGGGATCGTTCATCCCGTCAGTTCTTCCGTCTGGCCCCGGCGCACAACTTCGACGACACGAACGCCGAAGTTCTCATCGACGACAACCACCTCGCCACGGGCGATGAGGCGGTCGTTCACAAGGATATCGACCGGTTCACCGGCGAGACGGTCCAGTTCCACGACGGAGCCAGGACCAAGGCCCAGCACTTCCGCGACCGTCAGCTCCGTACGACCGAGCTCCACGGTCACGTTCATCTGGAGGCCAGCGAGGAGGTCGAGGGTGCCGCGATTCATTGTTGGGGTTGGTTCCGGGAGTGGCGCAAAGCGGGCACGGTGGGCGGTCGGCGCGGAGGCGATCGGCGTCGGTTCGCGCGGTGCATACTGCGGAGTTTCTGGCGCGGGCGCGGAGCGGTTGGGCTGAGGCGGCGGCGAGGCGAACACGGGAGTCGGGCCAGGGGTCGCCTGGACGAGAACCGGCTCCTCGATAAGTTCGGCGGCCTCAAGTTCATCCTCCGTGAGACTGAACGAAAACTCCTCTTCGGCTACGTCGGCTAGGCCCTGCAACGCTTCCGGCATCGCTCCCGCGACGATGTCGAGGAAGGTGCCGGGGAGGATGAGCGTCACGGGTAGGATGCGCGAAACCGCTTGCAGCGTCGCCGTGAGCACCAGCGAAGGCTCGTCCATAGCGGCGAGCAGCATTGGCATGGCGCTCGCGAGAATGTCATCGAAACTGACGACGAGGCCGGAGGGAGACTGGGCGAACACGGCTTCGTTCAACGCCGTGGCAAGCTGCCCGAGCATCGTCCCCGCGATGACGATCGTTTGCTGTTCTTGTTCGCCCTCGTCGTCCGCTTCGGCATCGAGGAACATGGCGGCGATGGCGGTTGGCACGACGAGATAGGCCACGGCCGTCTGGTCGCGGTTGGTGCTGATCTCAATCGGGGCGACAAGGTGGGGCGCGGAGAATTCGTCCGTTATCTCGTCCGGCATCACAAGGCGGGCGTTCACCTCACGCGTCACTGGAGCCGTCT
>DAOTTM010000173.1:0-6334 GCA_034437915.1 Dehalococcoidia bacterium
AGCGGAAGGTCACGCTGTTCCCGCAGGCGTTCGAGGAGGTGGACGAAGCCGCGCACCGCCGCCGCCGAACGCGTCGCGAGGCCTTCGATGCCTACGCCGTTGCCCACCATTTCGCAGACATCCGAGAGTGTGCGACCCTGATCCCGCGCGACCTGGCGCATGCGCTCGATCGTCTTGTCGCCGATCCCTCGCCCGGGAACATTGATGACGCGCAGGAGGCTCGCTTCGTCCTGGCGGTTCTGGATGAGCCGCAGGTAGGCGAGCAGGTCTTTCACTTCGCGGCGTTGGTAGAAGCGCACGCCACCAACGAGGCGGTATGGGATCCTGTGGCGCACGAGCGCGTCTTCGACGGCGCGCGAAAGGGCGTTCGTGCGGTACATGACGGCGAAGTCCGCGTACTTTGCATCGCCCATGCGCATGCGGCGGATCTCGCGCGCGACGAATTCGCCCTCTTCCTCGTCGCTGGGTGCCTCAAAGGTCGTTATCAGGTCGCCGCCATCGCGCTCTGTCCACAGCGTTCGCGGCTTGCGGCCTGGATTCTTCGCGATCACCGCATCGGCGGCGGCGAGGATCGGTTTCGTGGAGCGATAGTTCTGTTCGAGGAGGACGACCTCGCAGGCGGGGAAGTCGCGCTCGAAATACGTTATGTGCCGGACATCCGCCGCCCGCCACGAATAGATGCCCTGGTCCGGGTCGCCGACGACGCAGATGTTCCCATTCACGGAGGCGAGGAGCTGCGCCAGCTTGTACTGCGCGGGGCTGGTGTCCTGGAATTCGTCCACGAGGACGTAGCGGTAGCGCCCGGCATACTTCTCCAGCGCTTCCGCGGAATCGCGGAATAGCCGCACGGCTTCGGTCAGGAGGTCATCGAAGTCCAGGGCAGAGGCCTTCGTCAGCGTCGCCTCGTATGCCTTGAAACAGCGTGATACAACCTCGCCGTAGTAGTCGTTGACGCCTTTGGAGTAGGCGTCGGCGTCGAGCATCTCACTCTTGGCGCTGGAGATGGTCGAGAGGATGGATCGTGGCGTGAATCGGCGGGGGTCGATGCCAAGGTCATCGAGGATGCGCTTCATCACACCCACCTGGTCGCCGTCGTCGTAAATGACGAAGTCCTGGTCCAGCCCGATGAGGCGGCCATCCTGGCGCAGCCAACGCGCGCACATCGAATGGAAGGTGCCCATCGCGAGGCTTCGCGCATCCTCGCCCAGGAGATTCACGCTGCGCTCGCGCATCTCGCGTGCGGCCTTGTTCGTGAACGTCACGGCCAGGATTCGCCACGGCGCGACCCGTTTCTCACGCACGAGGTAGGCGATGCGGTGCGTGATCACACGCGTCTTGCCGCTCCCCGGTCCCGCGAGGATGAGCATCGGCCCATCGCCATACGTCACGGCGGCGAGCTGGGGCGGGTTCAACCCCTGACGGATGTCGGGCAGCTCTGCGGCCGTTCTGAGTTCTGAGTTCTGAGTTCTGAGTGGGGTTCCGGGCGTGGTCACGATCCAAGTCTAACGCCACGCGGCGCTGGATACTCGGTGCTCGCCCCCTGGTCCGGGCCTGGAAAAAGGACATGGATAGGCAGGATGGACAGGATATGAGCGACCACACCCTGTCCATCCTGGTTATCTATGGGCAGTAAGGTGACGAATGCCCTTTGAACGGACACTGGTGTACGCTCTACGGGCAGTTCGGCGGGGGATTGCAGGGGTTACACGGAATATGGTGCTCATTGCCTGGCCCGGCGGTTCTTGGGAAGCATCGGCCCGCATCGCCGTCACCATCCTCGCGCTTTATGTCGCCGTCCTCTGGGTCACTCTCGTCTTCTGGGCCTACCGCGACATTCGCCAGCGCAGCCGCGACCCCATCGTCCAGGGCGTGGCCGTCCTCCTCGTCCTCGTCTTCTTTCTCCCGGGCCTCTGGATCTACCTCATACTGCGCCCGCGCTACACGTTGACCGAGATCTACGAACGTTCGCTCGAAGAAGAGGCCTTGCTCCAGGATCTCGAGGATCAGAAGGCCTGCCCGACATGCAAGCGCCGTGTGCAGGATGACTTCCTCCTCTGTCCCTCGTGCAGGACGCACCTTAAGGAACCCTGTCGCCAGTGCACGAAGGCGCTCAGCTATGCATGGGTATCCTGCCCGTTTTGCGGCCTCGAAAAGCCTCCGCGCGAAGGCTACACCCAGCGCCGTCCGCCAGCGCAGGGCAGCCGATCCCAGGCGCCGCGCCAGCCGGCGCCGCCGCAACAGACGCCGCGTCCCGTGGCCCAGGCAAGCGCACCGATACCGAACCCGCGCCCCATCCCACCCCTGCAGTCGCAGCCAACACCAACGCCATCGCGCGGCCCGTTCGCTTCACGAACCGTCGGTTCAGTCGATGACTCACCGGTGATCGACGCGACGGCGGAGTAAGCCCTCACCCCCGGCCCCCTCCCGTCGGAAACGTTGTTCGGCCCTCGGAACCACCTTCGCCAGGCTGCGAAAATGACGTTTCAGGACGAACGCACCTTGAGCGGCCAACGATAAACCGACGTCGATGAATCCGCGACAGCCTGCTAACCCAGCCCGCCGGTAAACAGCGCTGAGGCCTCCAGCAGCTCGGACATCCGGTCCAGTTTGCGCTCGCCCTGGAATCGCGTGCGGTCGAAGATGCCTTCCAGCGCGATGACCGTGTTCTCCGTGTCCGTGCGCGAGAGCATGACAGGGATGCCCTTGGCACTGGCAGCGTCAAACAGATAGTCCGATGGGCGCCGACCGCCCGTGAGGATGAGGCACTCCGGGTCCGCCTGCATGGCCGCGAGGTGCATGTCCGTGCGGTCGAAACGGACGACGACGGCCTGGCGGGCGAAGCGGCGGAAGTACGGCTGCCCCGCATCGGAAGCGATGGGGGCGATGACGAGGTGGTCGCAGGTGGTGTCGCGCTCATCGCCCGCGACGAGGATCTCGGCGTTCAGGACTGCGCGGACCTCGGAGACGCTGAATCCGGCCAGCGCGCGGTCCGCTTCGACGCCGAACACGGGGGCATCGCCGACTGCATCGGGCAGCGCCGAACCTTTTTGCACGTCGGTCACGATCACGGCGACCACCGTCATGCCCGCGGGCAGGCTCTTCGGGGCAACGCCACGACTCACGAGCAGCACCGCGCTGGCGGGGATCGACGCAGCCTGGGCCACGCTCGCCTCGACGACTGTGAGTGCGTCCGCCGCCGGGTCGGTGACCGAGGCGGCATCGGCCGTCGTGGGGAGTGAGCCAGGTGCGAAATCAAGCGACGCGAACCAGGCCGCATCTTTGACCGCGTTGCTCGCGGGGCTGTCGTCGCTGGCGCGGACGAGCGTGACGGGCCGACCCTTGTAGGCGAAATGTCGCCCGACAGCGGCCGCCACGCCGGTCTTGCCCTCGCCGGGATTGAGAGAAGTGACAAGGATGAGAGCCATGGCGAAACTCCGGCGCGGAATGCGAACGTTGCCCCGGATTGTGCGGGCCATCACGAGTTTCGGCAACTGAACGCAAGCGCCGACTCGCGTCCGTAGCGCGTGCGAGAGCAAGCGCCGGGATGGTTATGCTCGATCATGCCCTGTCCTTACAATCGCATTCATGCTCGAAACACGCCGCGTCTCCGTCGAACGAAACCGCCTCCGCTTCTCCGCCGCCCATATGGCCACCTTCCTGGGCAGGTGCGAGCCGCTGCACGGGCACAACTACGACGTGATGGTCGATATCGAAGGAGAACTGACGGAGGACTCCTGGGTGTGGGACTTCGGCGACCTCAAGAAGAGCGTCAAGGCGATCATCGATGAGCTCGACCACAAATTCATTTTGCAGCGCAACAGCACCGTCCTGGAGATCGACGAGGGCAAGACGAACTGGAAGATCCGCTATGGCGACAGCGGTTATGTCCTGCCGAAGTCCGACGTCGTGGCGCTCCCAATCGACAATACGACCGCCGAACGGCTGGCCGAGTGGCTGGTTGGCCGGCTCGTCGCCCACTACGAGGAAGCCGGGGTGAGAAGCTTCCGCAAAATAACCGTGGGAATAGAGGAGAGCCCCGGCCAAACAGGCTGGTATAGTGTAGAAGTTAGGAAATAGGAGATAGGAATAGGGCCTCTGTGGCATCGCCACATTCGGACCCATGGCCTTGGCCCCTACAAGGAGGGAAGGATGCCGGAGTTGGATTGGGACAAGACGATCAACGAGATCCTTGCCGAAAAAATGACGTGCCAGGCCTGCAACGCCCTGGGCGACGAGATGATCGTGGGCTTCACGCGCAACGCAGAAGCGGCCGAGTTCGCGTTGCGCTGCCGTGATTGCGAAGACAAGACGGATTGCGATGCCCGCAAGCTTGTCGTCGTCTGTGAACCCTGCGCGCGTACCTACCGCGTCAATGGGCAACGTACGGACGAGGTGGGCATGATGTCGCTCATGCTCGACGAGTGCCGGCACAATCTCGAAGACTCCCTCGATTACCTCGCCAGTTACTGGAAAGAGGAAGGGGAGATCGAGTTCGATGACATGGAACGCTCGCTCGAAGAGGTCGATCCGGAGCTGTTCAAGGACGAAGACGGCTGGCGGGTGCGCCTCGAAGAAGAGTATCTCCAACTGCACCGCTGGTTCCGCGACCACAAGGCCCAGATCCCGGACGCCGGTTGGCGCAGCCAGTACGTCGAAGACATCTTCGCCCTCGGCTACACGACCCTCCTCGGCGATTAACATTCATGTAGTCACGGACCTCTGTGTCCGGGAGCCACGGTTACCAAAGCTTGCCCTATTCGACCATCGGATGGTGCCGCGACGCCCGGCGTGTGTTGGTTGCCCGGCGGACGGCACGCGCAGCGGGTTGTCAGCGCGTGATTTTCGTGCCGGTGCCCCGGCCAGGGGCGGTCGTGACTACTAATGCTTCGCATTTGGCCGTGCCCGCGCCCGTTGCTATACTCGAAACGCGGGCGGAAGTAGCTCAGTGGTAGAGCGCCTCCTTGCCAAGGAGGAGGTCGCGAGTTCGACCCTCGTCTTCCGCTCCAATCCCACCACGCAAGACGCCCACCAACCGGTGGGCGTTTTCATTTCCAACACCGCAACACGTATCATGGAAAGCGGGCCGAAGTGGCGGAATGGCAGACGCGGCGGTCTCAAACACCGCTGAGCTAAAACTCGTGTGGGTTCGAATCCCACCTTCGGCACCAGGATAGAGGATGGGCGGTAGGCCTGAGGGTTGGCGGGCTGCTGCGTCTGATCGGGCGGAGCGCGCATTCCACAAACCCTCGTCGCGAACAATGCGGGATCAATACGTTTTTGAACGCGGCTTGGATTGGCATAAGACCCGCTACAGGTAAAACTAACGTTAATGCCGCCGCCCAGCATCCTCCAACATGCCCTCGGAATCACCCTGTTTGTCAAAGTCGTGCTCGGACTCTCCGTGGTGTACGTTGGCGCGCTTGTGGCGATGCTCCGCCGCGCCCCCCATCCGCGGCCCTGCGCGGGCGATGAGGACGAACACCCGCACGGGACGTGAGCGGGCCATCGCGGGCGGAAGCTGCTCGACCAGCCGAGCGGGCAGCGCTAACCTAGGTCCAAGGGGCCCACCGCCTGTCCCCTGCAGATTGCCGAATGGTGTAACGGTAGCACACGGGTCTTTGGAGCCTTTGGTCGGGGTTCGAATCCCTGCTCGGCAACCATCTCCACGCAGAACCAACTTCGGTCGGCCTTGTCCGCTGCGATGAGCGGACGACGGGCCTCCCGCGAAACGGCGTGGTCTCGCCGTTCAATACGCGCGACCGATCGCGCTATCACGGCTTGGCTGGAAACCGCCCTGGTTCCCTCAATAGTCGGTGCCGCGCGGCTTCTACGCCGGGCTGAAAGCCGGTCTCGTAGTACCAGCGCATTAGCCAGAGTCCGTTCGCGAGCCAGAGCGCCCGGTACGTGCGGTCATTAGGGGCATCGAACAATGAGGGTTCGCGATAGCCAGCCTGTATCCACTCGACCGGGAAACGCTCGCCTTCTGAAAAATCCCACCTCGCGAAGTCGTTCGCAGCGGGTTCCGCCGCAACCTCGCCGAAGTCGATGATCCCCGACAGGTGCCCGTCGTGCACCAGGACGTGGTTGGCCAACAGATCGTTGTGGATCAGGGCGAGGCGAGGCGGCGCCGCCCGGAACGAATCGACGATCTCACGCAGCCAGCCTCGAACTGTCGCAGACTCCAGTCCGACGGAGCGGCCTGCTTCTTCGAAGAGGGGGGACTTGCTCGTGAGGCTATCGGTTAGCCAGTCGTCCATCGTCGCGAGGTAGCCGACCCCACGTCCGTCGAGATAGCCGGAGCCTTGGACCGGGATCGAGTGCAGCTCCCTCAACC
>DAOTTM010000174.1:0-5509 GCA_034437915.1 Dehalococcoidia bacterium
GTCGTCGACGACGTGCTTCCAAACGAAGACCTGAACCTGCTTTACGTCCTGATGGCAGCCATCGCCGTGGTTTTGCCGGCCACCGCCGGGGCTGCGGTCGTACAACGCTACCTCCTCAGCTGGGTGGCCGTGCGTTTCGACCTCGCGACGCTCGATTTCGTGACTGGTTGACAGACCGGCAGATTCACAGAATGGGAAGACGCGGGCGCTTGCCGTCGTGGATGCGCCCGCAGGTTCAAGCGCTTTGAGATCGTTCGTCGCCCGGACCGGCCCACTTCCTGCCGGGCGCGGCTCAGATACGATTTGTCCATTGGCGGTGGACCCTCACGGGTGGGCGTCAAAGTTTTGCGTGCGCCTTGTCCTGGTTCGATTTTCACGTCGTTCTGCCTGTCACCCCCGTTCGTCCTGAGCCTGTCGAAGGATGAACACGCCGCTGTCCATGGTTCGAGTGTGACCGGCCCTTCGACAGGCTCAGGGCGAACGGAACCCAGCACGTGCCGTGCACAACTCTGACGCCCACCCGGCTGCGACTCTTCACCTCGCAATCCCAAACGCGATCCCACCGGCAAACCGTTTGCCCGAATTGCTGCCCATGCCGCCCCCTGTGTGAACTGTGTCACGTGCACGTCTTGTCCTGCCCGGCGCGGACGCCTAGAATTCGCCAATACCGGTAAGAACCGCTGAAGGAGACCAACCACGATGAGCGCCATCAGTGATGCACTCTTGAAAGTCCCGCTCTTTAAGGACCTCGACAAGAAGGGGTTCGAACGCCTGGAGAAGATGGCCCGCGTGCGCACGTTCAACGCGGGCGACAAGATCGTCAACGAAGGCGACGAGGGCGTCGGGTTCTTCCTCATCAACAGCGGCGAAGTCAGCGTCGCGCGCGGGGGCACGAACCTCGCCACGCTTCGCCCGGGCCAGTTCTTCGGCGAAATGGCGCTGTTCGACAACTACCGGCGCAGCGCCACCGTGACGGCCGTGGGGCCGACCGAATGCATCGCGATGCTGCGCTCGGATTTTGTCGCTGAAGTGCGGGCGAACGCGGACCTCGCCGTGGCGATGCTCTCGGTGATGGCGCGCCGCGTCCACGAAGCCGATGAGCGGCTGGCCGCTATCCATTAAGGATTAGCCTTGTAGTCACGGCCCTCAGTGGCCGGGGGCATCGAGATACTCCCAGTCGTTGGCGCCTGCCGTCCGCTGCCCCTGGATGCCAATCGCCAACCCTGTCTTCGACTCCCGATCGGGAGTTGGTTGGCAGGGGAGACCCTGGGAGCTAGGCCCCCGGACACGGAGGTCCGTGACTACACAAGAAGGTTCAGATCCGCGCTTCCCATTCGCTCTTGAGGATGCCCATGAGGACGAAGTCCTCGTATTTCCCCGCGACCCAGATGTGTTCGCGCATTCGTCCTTCCTCTTTGAATCCGCAGGCCAGGTACGAGCGCTGGGCGCGAATGTTGCCGCTGGACGTGCTCAGCCAGACGCGGCGCATGTTGCGGATGCGGAAAGCGTAATCGAGCAGGAGCTGGATGGCCTCGCGCCCGTAGCCGTGGCCCCAGTATTCGCGGTCCGCGATGGCGATGCCGAGCTGGCAGGTGCGGTCGTGTTCCGTGAAATCGCGCAGGCTGCAGTCGCCGATTAACTTGCCATCCGCCTCGATCGCGAACCACGCCGATTCGCGCGGCGCCTTCGTGTATTCCTCGAAGTTCCGCCGAAAGTGTTCCAGGGGGCGGGGCGCGGGCGGCAGGTCGTCGGTCAGAAGGACGATTTCGAGGTCGTTCTTCATGGCCGCGTAGGCATCGATATCGGCGGCGGCCATGGGGCGGAGGAGGACGTTGAGGCCCTTGAGCATGGCTGGAACCTCGCGCTTAGGGTTTAGGCGGTAGCTGGCGGAGAGGGTGGGATTCGAACCCACGAGGGACTTGCGCCCCTACACGCTTTCCAGGCGTGCCTGATCGACCACTCCAGCACCTCTCCGCGTTGGGGCCCAAGGGGCATCGTAGCATCCGCCGGGCGCCGTCGTCGAAATGCCGGGGCCAACGCCGAGGTTGGCGTGCCCGGAGCTACTCCCCATCTGCCAGGCGGGCGGCCGCGATACCCACGAACACGCCGACCACGGTCTCGATGATGTGCGTGAGCGTGGAACGCACCGAAGGGTCGCCGCCGAAAAGGCCGAGCGCGACGAGACCGCCGAGGGAGAGCAGGAGCGTGAGCGCGAGCACACTGACGATGCGCGAAATGAGCGGGCCGATGCTGGCGTCCGTACTCATTCTGGTCGCACCCGTCCCGTTCGACGGCAGAGGCGCGCGGGCTGCCCGGGCCGCCGGACGCCGTGGAGGAAGAGCCCGAGGGCGCCGCGAAGGATGACGATGGCTGCCGCGAGGTACGCCATGATCCCGGGAGAATCCCCGGCCAAGGGCGTGTAGATGTGGGCGGGACGGACGGAATGTTTCATGGGTCCACGTTCCGGGCACTCAAACCGAAGACCCACAGTGCGATGGCAGCTTTGCCTCGGCGGCGACTCCCCCGGACGGAACGACGCAGGCCGCCCGATTGGGCGGCCCACGCTGGTATCGCTGTGCATAGCTCCGGTTGTCTCTGTTCGAGACGCCCCGTTACTTCCAGCCCGTGACCTCAAGCACGATGCCCTTGCCAGTGACGTTGTGCTGGATGCTGACGAAGAAGCGACTGCCATCGGCCGAGAAGACGCCGCCCGTCCACTCCGCGTTCAGGTCGTTGAGCGTCGCAACGCGGATGCAGGAATCGCTGAGGAGGTCGGCATCCTGGCCGTCGTCCATGCACGCCCAGATGTCGTTGTTGCCCTGGAGCTGGTCGCCATCTTCGTGGATGAGCCAGTTTCCGCGGCCGGGCTGATAGGCGATGTTGTCCATCATCGCGAGCTCGGGGTTGCCGACGACGAGGAACTGGACCTCGGGGGTCGAGGCCGGGGTGCTCGCCTGGGCGATGGTACCGTCGGTCACGCAGATGGTCTCGCCGTAGTTCCCGTACTCTTCGATGCCGGTGTTGTTGGCGCAGAAGCGGACATTCCCGGCGGCGAGCTCGGCGAGGTCGAAGGCGAGGTCTTCAGGGCGATAGTAGCCCGTGAGCTTGAGGGTGGCGGCGATTGCACGGAGGTTTGCCCCCGGCGTGGCGGAAGCGAGGACCCAGACGCCGCGGCCCGTCTGCGAACCCTGGCCGTAATCGGTGGCGCCGTTGCGAAGCCCGAGGCGCATGCCGTAGACCGTCCCGGAAACGAGCGGGGACTGGGCGAGGCTCGTGATCGGACTGGTGGACGTGCGCAGGGTGGTGGGGATGAACTTGAAGTAGGCGCCACCGGGAGTCCCCAGGCTTGGGCGCTGCTCATCGCCGTAGTAGACGACGCCGTTCGGGAGGACGCCGACGCCCTCGTAGGAGAGCTTGCCGAGCGCGGAGCGCCAGACAAGGTTGGCGGCGCCCGTGCCGCCCGTGATGCTGCCATCGGCGTTGACGACGACGCCGGTGGTGTTGAGCGGGTCGATCATCTCGAAGAGACGGCCGGCGGAGCCCGCTTCCTCGCCGAAGACGATCGTGCCCCAGGGGGTGCGGTGGACGGGGTCACAGGACTGCAGACCGCTGGAGACGATGGTCTGGGTAAGGCCATCGGCGATGCGGATGCGGATGAGGCCGACCTGGGCGGTCCCCTGCTCGTTGCAGGCGATCAGCCATTCGGGGTTCGTGTCGTTTGGCCAGAGGGCGATCATGTCGATGACGGGCGCGCTGGGGACAACGGCGACGACGCGTGCCGTGAGCTGCTTCGCGAAAGTTGCAAGCTTCAATGGGTTGGCGTTGGCCGTTGCTGCGTCGATTGAGGTCTGCGATGAGGATTCGAGCGGTTGGACGATGCCGAAGTTCTGCATCGAGTGGGCCTTGGCCTGGTTCTCGACCGATTGGCCGAAATCGGGACCGGCCAGGGCAATCGCGCCGAGCGCGAGAGCGCCGACGACGGCCGTGCTCGCAAAAGCGAGCCGCCTTGGAAGAGTAAACATGTGAGAGGAACTCCTTGGTAATTCGCGCCCAACAACGGTCCCGGGTTACCGCCGTTTTGCGTGACCACATGCTCGCAGCGGTTGGTTAACGGTATGCTCTTCCCTGGTGCGAAGTTAGTGCTTGCCCTCTACTTCGCGGCGGCACGGCGGCTGCGCTGCCGCCATTTCGACGACGACGCAGCGGAGGGCGCCTTCGCCTTGCCAGTCGTTTCAGGCGGGCGCACTTGCATGTGGCGGATGAACGGGGCGAGCGTAACCATCGCCTTCGTCATCTCCTCCGCGATTTCGCGACCGAGAGCGGCGGTGAGCTTCGTGAAGGCGTACGTGCGGTGGAGACGGCGCCAGCTCGCGGTCCACTCCTCCAGCTCCCACTCGGGGCCGAGCGCCGCGCGGATCTCGTGGGTGTACTGCGCCAGCGCCAGCGCCGCCGCCTCGTTCGCCTCGGCGTCGCCTTCGAAGTGCAACCCCAACTCCACCACGCCGCGCGAAGGCTGGGGCTGGAGTTCGAAGTGCACGAGCGGGTCATCGTAGAACAGCTGGAGGATGGTCCACATCACCTTGCGCGTGGGCACATCGAAGCCCGGCGGCAGTGCCGCGATCGCCAGGTCCTCCGTGAAGAAGAGGAATTCACGCGCCTTCAGTGTTCCTTCGCGGGTGGGCATGGGGTGAGGATAGCGGGAAGCGGGGCCTGCGGCGAAAGCTGGTGTTCCCGGTCGAGTGGATTAGAAATCGACCCGCCAGACCTGGACGGCACGGCGGGCCAGGCGGCGTTGGCGTTCGTCGATCAGCGCCGGCGTCCACTCGGTTGGCGCGAGAGCGGGAATCTGTTGCGTCAGCCGGTAGACGGAGGTGGGGTAGGCGGCGACCTTTTTCGCGAAACTCGCATTCCCAAGGTCCCGGTTCTTGCCGGCCTCAAGGAGCGTCAGGTTCCCGAGGCGGTTGACATACGCGTCCTGCTGGTCGGGCGAAAACCACTCGTCCCATTCCGATCCAGGGTGCTCCGGCAGAACGTGCTCGATGGAGCCGGGGTTGGTTTCGAAGTCTATCTCAATGCCCGAGGCGTCGGCTTCGAGGCGCGCGAGGATGTACTTGGCCATCCGCTTGTTGCGTGCTGCAGTCCCAACTGTCAACAGCGACACGTCTTGTTCGAACTTTGCGTCGTCCACGTATACGGATTGGAGATGAGCCCATGCCTGGGCGGGAGTGGTGGCGATCCCATCCTGGACCGCCTTCGCTGCCTGGTGGAAGACCGGCTCGAGGGCGTTCGTGTTCAGATCGCTGACGACGTTGTAGCGAAACATGAGGACGGTGACCGCCCGGAGGACGCTCTGAAACCGCGTAGAGTCGAAGTGTTCGTAGGCCGTGAAGAGGAGGGGTGTCATCTGGCGGACGCGAAACAAGGAGAGTTCGCGGATCTGTTCCCGCGCGTCGGATCGCTCAATCCAGTAGCCGTGCGTTGGGTCGGCGAGCGCGCTGAAGAGCTCCGC
>DAOTTM010000175.1:0-19998 GCA_034437915.1 Dehalococcoidia bacterium
CTCTCGCGCGGCTGGATGAGCCTCGCGGGCATCATCAACACCCACGTGCTCGTGGGCTACGCCATCAGCGAGTACGGCACGGAGGAGCAGAAGCAGAAGTACCTGCCCAAGCTCGTGCCCCCGGACATCCGCTGCGCGCTCACGATCACCGAGCCGGACGCGGGCTCCGATGCGCAGGCGATTAAGACGTACGCGCGTCGCGACGGCGACGACTACATCATCAACGGCCAGAAGATGTGGATAACGAACGGCCACAAAGCGGGCGTCTACCTCGCAATGACGAAGACCGATCTGAACGCGGAGCCGCGCCACAAGGGCATCACCGCCTTCCTCGTCGACGCAGGGACGCCGGGCTTCACCCCCGGCAAGCGCCTCGAAAAGCTCGGCTACAAGGGCGTTGAGACAACGGAGGCGGTCTTCGAAGACGCCCGCGTGCCTGCCACTCAGGTGCTGGGTGGCAAGGAAGGCTCGGGCTTCCAACACATCATGAGCGCCCTCGAAGTGGGCCGCATCAACGTCTCTGCCCGCGGCGTCGGCCTCGCCCAGGCGGCCTTCGACGATTCCATCCGCTACGCCCAGAAGCGATACGCCTTCGGCAAGCCCATCTTCGAACACCAGGCGCAGCAGCTTCGCCTCGCGGACATGGCCGTGAAGATCCGCGCTGGCCGACTGCTCACCCTCGATGCGGCGCGCAAGAAGGACTCCGGCGCCAGAAGCGACCTCGACGCGGGCATCGCCAAACTCTACTCCACGGAGATGTGCCAGGAGGTAGTGCTTGACGCGATGCGCATTCACGGCGGTGTGGGCTATAGCAAGGAGCTCCCGCTTGAGCGCTACTACCGTGACGCCCCCCTGATGGTCATCGCCGAGGGCACGTCGGACATCCAGAAGACGGTCATCGCCCGGCAGATCGTCAAGGACTACCCGGTTTAGCCAGAAAGCGGACCGTTCGCCAACAAGAATCCGTTCGTCCTGAGCTTGTCGACGGATGAACACGAAGCCGACCATTGTTCGAACTGCACCCGGCCCTTCGACAGGCTCAGGGCGAACGGATTCGACCGATACTTCGATTTTGAAGCGCTAGACCACAACGAAAAGGAGGCTCTCCATGACTGTTTACGACGGACGCGACAAGTTTGGCCGCTACTACGAAGAGTTCGAGATCGGTGACATTTATAAGCACTGGCCGAGCAAGACCATCACCGAAGCGGAGGACCACCTGTTCTGCGACATGACGATGAACCACCACCCCCTCCACAGCGACCGCTGGTACGCGGAGGAGGAGACGCAGTTCAAGCAGAACGTCGTCGTCGGCAATTTCGTCTACTCACTCGTACTGGGCATGAGCGTGCCCGATGTCTCCGGCAAGGCGATCGCCAACCTCGAGATAGAGACGCTGAAACACTCCAAACCGACGTTCCACGGCGACACGATCCGCGCCGAGACGACCGTCCTCGAAAAGCGCGAAACCTCGGCGGGGGACCGCGGCATCGTGACCGTGGAGACGCGCGGCGTGAACCAGCGCGGCGAAGAGGTCTGCTATTTCAAGCGCAAGGTGATGGTGCCAAAGCGGCCCGCGTAAACGAGTGCCGAGTTCTGGGTTCTGAGTTCCGAGTAACGCGCCGCGAAGGCAGTGACTGAAATTGGAGCGCTCTTGCGGCGCGTCGTGCCTCGAAAGCCAACTGTCATTCAACACGCACCGTCGTGGCGTGGTGTTGAGTGCCGCGCCACCAGACGGTGCTACAGTTCCTGATTTCTCCCCTCGCCCGCGAGGTACGAGTCGGGCGAGGGGTCGGGGGTGAGGGCCGGATGACGAGCGCTGAACGCTGGTTCGAGTTTAGGAACCCTCGTCCGAGAAGCGCATGCGACTACGACACGGTCTTCATGCCCTCGTGCCGGGCGCCGACGAGGATGGCCATGTTGCCGTCCGGGTGGCGGTTTTCGTACATGAGTTGGTGGCATTCGCCGGTCTGGTCGAACTGGAAGACTTTCGAGAGACAGGGATCGATCTTGCCCGCGACGACGAGATCGTTGAAGGCGTTCGCCTGGACATCGTTGGCGAAGTGCGAGCCCTGGAGGCGCTTCTGGCGCATCCAGAGGTAGCGCAGGTCAACGTCGGCGTTGTAGCCCGTGGTGCCCGCGCAGATGACGACCATGCCGCCAGTGTCCGCGACGAAGATCGAGGTCGGGATGGTGTCCTGGCCGGGGTGTTCGAAGACGATGCGAGGGCTGCGGCGCTCGCCGAGAATGTCCCAGATCGCCTTGCCGAAGGCGCGCGCGCCGGCGTTAAAGGCGTTCATCGCAGCGGGGTCATCCCAGTTCGGGAGGCGGCCCCAGTGGTCGAAGTTCTTGCGGTTGATGCAGCCAACGGCACCGAGCCGTTCGCAAAAGGCGAACTTGGATTCGTTGGAGACCACGGCGATGGCCTTCGCGCCCTTCTGAGCGGCGAGTTGAATCGCCATGGAACCGAGTCCGCCACCTCCGCCCCAGATCAGCACGACATCGTTCTCGCGGACGGTGTGCTCCTGCCAGCCGAAGAGCATGCGATAAGCGGTGGCGCCCACCAGCGTCGGCGCCGCGGCGGCTTCCCACGACAGGTGCTTTGCCTTGGGCATGCACATGTGGCCCTGGACCTTCGTGAACTGCGCGAATGATCCCCATGTGGTCTCGTAGCCCCAGATGCGGAACGACGCATCGTACATCGGGTCGAGGCCTTCTGCGATTAGTTTCGAGTGCACGTCCCACATGCCGCAGTGCACCACGACCTCGTCGCCCACCTTTACGTTACGGACGTTCGCTCCAGTCGCGTAGACGATGCCCGAGGCGTCGGAGCCGCCGATGTGGTGGTCGTCCGGATCGCCCGTCTTCGTGCGGCCGCCGATGACGTCGATGGGCACACCGAGGCCCGCCCACACGTTGTTGTAGTTCACGCCCGCCGCCATGACATAGACGAGAACCTCGTCGGGGCCAATAGCCGGAACCTGGATGACCTCGCGGCGAAACGACTGCATCGGAGTGCCGAAGTTCGCCTGGCGAATAACCTGGGCGTGCATCCGAGGGGGCACGCAGCCAAGCGGCGGCGCTTCGCCGAGTTCATAGAGTTCTTTGGTGGTGGTTGCGGTGGTCATGCGTGGCCTCCTGGGCGCGGTTGGAGAAGGTTGCCTTCTCTCGAACGACAATGACGCCATTCTAGCTGCCAGCCATCGGTCGGTAAACCACCCGGCGGACGAGCTATAGGGCTGGCCTATGTCTGCGTTGCGCTCAGGCGGACTTCCATTGAGGTTGCCGCGCTCCGGTAACACGCATCGACGACGCGGTGAGCGGAGAGCGCCGTGCGGAAATCGGGGAAGGATGGACGCCCTTCGGCAACCGCCTGGAGGAATCGATAGTCTTCCAACATTCCGCGGCGGGCGATGTCGATCTCCGCTCCCTGGAGCTGGGAGAGCGCACAGAAGCGCTCGAACACCTGATCCGCGCTCATTTCTTGTTCCAGCCCGACGCGCCCCTGGAGCCGAATCGGGCCGATGAAGTCGTCGTCCATGGCGAACCAGCCGCCTTCGAAGAAGACTTCGAGGCGCCGCGTAGATGGTCGGTCGTCACAGGAGTGCCAGATAGAGCTGAGCGTCGTCTGGTGTCCGCCCGTGTGTTGGAAGGTGGCGAGCGCGACATCTTCCACGCCCTCGTGCCCGGTCGTGATGCGGGTGTGGCAGCGCACCGCTTCGATTTCGCCGAAGAGCCAGCGAAAGAGGTCGACATCGTGGATCGAATGCTCGATCAGCGTGCCGCCGCCCGCGCGTTCGAAGCTGCCGCGCCACTGGCTGCCGTAGTGTCCGCGCACCGGGAAGAACTGGTCATCTCGAAGATGGGCCGTGAGCAGCGGGCCGAGGTCCGGGGCGGAGATGAGGTCTTTGAGGACCGTGTAAATCGGAGAATAACGCAGGACGAGTCCAACCTGGTTCGTCACACCCGCTGCTTCCACGGCCTCGACCATCTCTTCGACCTCGACCAGCGTCTTGGCGAGCGGTTTTTCGCAGAACACCGCCAGTCCGCGCGCCGCCGCCGCCGCGACGAGCACCGGGTGTTCGGCGGTCTCCGTGCAGATGTACGCGGCCGTCAATCGCGGGTCAGCGAAGACGTCGCCGGAACTGACCGTGATCGTCTTCGCCTTGACGATGGCGGCGAACTCCTCCGCGCGTTCGAGATGGAGGTCGCAGACAGCGACGTACTCCGCAGGCACGAGTTCCGTGCGGATGACGCCTCGCAGATTACGCGAATGGAAGCGGCCGATGTGGCCGCAGCCGATGAGGCCGATGACGGGTTCCGGCATGTTGTCCCCTGCTTCGTGGGAAAATGATTTACAAGGATTTTACGCTGCGGTTGCCTTCCGTTGGTGAATGAGGCCGCCAGGAAGCTGAGACTGCGCATGCGGGCACTCCCCCGCCGCCTCCCCTTTTCCGCGGGGGTGGCGCTCGGAAGGGCCGCTTGCGGATGGAGTCAACTCGGGGCGCTAGAGTCACCATCCGTAAGCGGCCCTCGAAGGCTCTGGGGTTCTGAGTCGGTGATGGTGTTCGGCCACAACCGGGGACGAAACGTTATTTTCACAGCCTGGCCAAGGTAGACGCGTTCTCAATCGCCCGTTCGTGCTGAGTCGTGACTTGGCCGAACGGTCGAAGCATGGTCGAACAGCGTGCGCGGCCTGATTCGCTGACCCGATCGAACGGCATTTTCTTTGTCCGGTCACTCGCGCCGTGCTATAGTTCGGCCCGTCTTAAGGACAAATTTCACAAACGGCGCTCGCGTGCTTTACGAATACGGCCATATCGGCATCCTCGTCATTATTGCGCTCATCTTCCCCCTCGGGGCATTGGTGACGTCGTGGGCGCTTAAGTTCGTGAACATCCGCCCGAACGTCCCTTCCGACCCCGTGAAGGAAGACATCTACGAATGCGGGCTGCGCACCGAGGGTCCGAGCCTCGTCCAATTCAACTTCCGCTTCTACTACATCGCGCTGCTCTTCGTGCTCTTCGCTGTCGAGATCATCTTCCTCTTCCCCTGGGCGGTCGTATACGCATCGCTCGGGTGGACGGGGTATTTCAAAGGCATCCTTTTCATCGGCATCCTCGTCTTGGGACTCCTCTCCTCGTGGCGCAGGGGCGCCCTGGAGTGGCGCTAATGACGCGCCAGATCAGCGGGGCCGAACTCGCGGCGGCGTCCGAGCGTCTCGTGCCAGGTTCCGTGGCAAAGACCACGGAGTGGACGTGCTTCCTTAAACCGGAAACATTGCGGGAGACCGTGGCCGCCCTCCGCCTCGATCCGGAGATGGACCTGGTCCACCTCACCAACCTTTGCGGCGCGGATTACTGGGACCACTTCGAAGTCGTTTACCACATCCAGTCGTTCGACAAGAACCACATCGCCACGCTCAAGGTCGAAGCCTGGGACCGCGAGAAGCCGAGCGTGCAGAGCCTCGTCCCCGTTTATCATGGCGCGTGGATGCAAGAGAACGAAGCCTATGACCTTTTTGGCATCGTCTTCGAGGGACATCCGAAGCCCTATCGCATCCTCCTCTGGGAAGGTTTCCCCGGCTGGCCCCTGCGCAAGGACTTTCTTTCGATGCCCGGCGGACTTCAGCCGGGCCTCAACGAATTTTCGGGCGTGGCGCGTCGCATCGCGCCGCCGGTGAGCGTGGTCGAATGAGCGATCAGGTGAAGAGCGAGCCGTTCATCCTCAACATCGGGCCGCAGCACCCTTCCACCCACGGCGTCTTCCGCGTCAAGGTGAAGGTCGATGGTGAGCGCATCCTCGATGCCGAAATGGTGATGGGATATCTCCACCGCTCGATCGAGAAGCTCGCGGAAGAGCGGACCTACACGCAGAACATCCCCTTTACGGACCGCACGGACTACCTCGCCAGCATGTCCAACAACCTGGGATATGTGCTCGCGGTGGAGAAACTGGCGGGGATCGACGTGCCCGAGCGCGGACAGGCGATTCGCGTGATCATGGCCGAACTTCAGCGCCTCGCCAGCCATTGCATGGCCGTGGGCGCGTTCGCGAACGACACCGGCGCCTGGCAAACACCCGTCATGTGGACCTTCCGCGAGCGCGAAAAGATCCTCGACATCTTCGAAATGACCTCCGGCGCGCGCTTGACCTGCAACTACATGCGCATCGGTGGCGTGGCCTTCGACCTGCGTCCCGAATTCGAACCGATGGTCCGCAAGATCCTGGCCGACTTCCCGCCCTTCATCGAACAGCTCGAAGACATGCTTTCGGGCAACGAAATCTTCCGGGCACGTTCGATCGGGGTGGGCGTGCTCTCGCCGGAGATGGCGACGAACTCCAGCCTCAGCGGCCCCGTCCTTCGCAGCGCGGGCATCGCCTGGGATATTCGCAAGGCCGACCCCTACAGTGGCTACGAGAAGTACGACTTCCAGATCGCCGTGGGCTACAACGGTGATTGCTACGACCGCTTCATTGTGCGGCTCGAAGAGATGCGCCAGAGCTGCAAGATCATTCGCCAGGCGCTGGACGGGCTGCCCGGCGGCCCACATAGCACGCAGGTCCCGCTCGCCCTGCGGCCGCCCGCCGGTGAGGCCTACGCCCGCGTCGAGGGCCCGCGCGGCGAACTCGGCTACTACGTTGTCAGCGATGAAGGCCCGACTCCCTATCGCTTCCACATCCGCCCGCCATCGTTCATCAACCTCAGCGCGTTACGCGAGATAACGATCGGCTCCACTGTCGCGGATGCAATCGTCATCCTCGGCTCGATCGATATCGTCGTCGGGGAGATCGACCGATGACGCTGCTCGTCTTCCTCGCCTCGAAAAATTGGTACGACATCCGGGACCTCTCCAACATCTCGCGCGTCATCCTCGAGGGCCTCGACAGGTTCCTGCCGAGCGGCATCGTCTATGTCGTCGCCGTCCTCCTTGGATTCGTCGCGAGCTTCTTGATCTTCGTCCTCCCATCGCAGCTCATCGTCGGTGTGTATGGCGAACGCAAGATCATCGGGCGCATGCAATCGCGTCTCGGCCCCAACCGCGTGGGGCCGAAGGGCTTGCTCCAACCTATCGCCGACGCCATCAAGCTCATGCAGAAGGAAGCGCTGACCCCGAAGTTCGCGGACAAGGCCGTCATGTGGGTGGCGCCGATCATCTTCGTCGCGCCCTGCGTGTTGCTGTTCGCCGTCATCCCCTTCGGCCCGAACATGATCATCGCGGACATTCCCGTCGCGTTGCTCTACTTCCTCGCCGTCTCGTCCATCCCCGTGCTCGCCGCCTTCATGGCGGGCTGGAGCGCGAACAACAAGTACAGCCTCTACGGCGCCATGCGCATCGTTGCCATGACCATCAGCTACGAAGTGCCCCTCGTGATGGCGCTGATGGGTGTCGTGCTGTTCACGGGCACGCTCAGTCTCCAGGAGATGGTCCTGTGGCAGAAGAGCAACGACATCTGGGTCGTCTTCCTCCAACCCCTCGCCTTCGCGATCTACTTCATCTGCGTCAGCGCGGAGTTGAACCGCACGCCAACGGACATCGCCGAGGCGGAGTCCGAGATCGTCGCCGGCTACCTCACCGAGTACTCCGGCATGAAGTGGGGCCTCTTCTACGGCATGGACATTGGCTACGCGATCGCCGCGTCCGCCTTCGCGGCGACCGTGTTCCTCGGCGGCTGGTCCTTCTTTGGGCTGGATAAATATATCCCGCCGTGGGCGATCTTCATCGCCAAGACGCACCTCTTCTACTTCCTCTTCATCTGGACGCGCGGCACACTCCCCCGTCTCCGCCTTGACCAGCTAATGACGTTCGCGTGGAAGTTCATGCTCCCCGTCGCCCTTATCAACCTCGTCGTTGTCGCCACGGAGCGGATGCTCTGGCAGGAGCTGACGGACGGCAAGCTTACGCAGGGCTACCTCTATCTGTTCGCCATCGTCAACATCGCCATGGCCGTGGCCATTGTCTATGCATGGGCGCGGATGCTCGGCTATAGCCCGAAAGACGAGACGCCGATGCGTCCCCGCCTGTTCAACGATGCGCGCGGCTATGTACCCGTGGTCTCCGAGAAGGGCGGCCGCTGAAATGGAAGGCTTCGGCGTCGTGCTATCGTTCTGGGTGCTGGCCGCGGTCACGCTCGTCTCCGCGGGCGGGGTTATGGTCTCGCGCAACTTGTTCCATGCGGTGCTCTTTCTCATCACCACGTTCGTGGGGATCGCGGGGTTCTTTGTCCTTCTCTCGGCGGATTTCATCGCGATGGCGCAGGTGATCATCTACGTCGGCGCTATCGCCGTTCTCGTGCTGTTCGCGATCCTGCTCACGCCGCATGCCGGGCGGGATAACGGGGAGACGCGCATGCTGTTGCCCGCGCTTCTGCTCTCGACTTGCCTTGGCGCCGTCTTCATTTTCGTCATCGTCGACGCGGATTGGCGCACGATTTCGGAATCGCCGAGCGTCGGCGTGCGAGAGCTGGGTTCGGCCCTCCTGGGAACGTGGGCGTTGCCCTTCGAGATCGCGTCCGTCCTCCTCACCGCCGCGTTGGTCGGCGCGATCATGCTCGTTCGCTCGCCCGAAGAAGAAGCGGAGGACGCGCTCGTATGACGCTAAACATCGAACAGTTCCTGATCGTAGGCGCGCTCCTGTTCTGCCTCGGCCTCGCCGTCGCCCTGAGCAAGCGCAACGCAATCGGAGTCCTCATGGGCGTCGAGATCATGCTCAACGCCGTCAACCTCACGCTCATCACATTTTCGCGCTTCGGGGAGAGCGCTCGCCCGATCACGGGTCCAACCTTCGTCGTCTTTGTCATCACGGTCGCGGCTGCGGAAGCAGCTGTTGCCCTCGCCCTCGCCGTCTCCGTCTATCGCAACCGCGATACTGTGGATGTCGACCGCCTGAACTTCCTGAAGTCGTAGCCAAAGCATATGTGGGTAGAATTCATGACCGTCCGCAACGCCTACGTGGCAGAGACCTGGTGCGAACTGTTCGCGGCAGAGGGACTCTCCATGCGCGTCATCCCACCCATCGGCCGCGGCGAAAAGGCCTCGATGCGCGAGGAGCGCACGCTCTACGTCCCCACGGGCAAGGCCCACGTCGCCCGCGAAATCCTGAGGAAGATCTAGCCGATGCCCTTCCTCGAAACCGCCGTTGGCACCCCTTCGATCAGCGAAGCAGCGCTCTGGGCAATCATCGCCTGCCCGCTGGCCGCCTGGGCGCTCATCGTCCTCTACGTGCGCAAGCAGCCGAAGTTCGCGGGCTACGTCGCGATCCTGGGGATCGGCGCTGCTCTGATTCTGAGCTTCATCGCGTTGTTCTCCGCCATGGATGCCGATGGTGGCAAGGTCGTTTTCAGCCACGAATGGTTTACCGCTGGTCCGCTGACGGTCGACATCGGCGTCCGCCTCGATGGCCTCACGGCAGTGATGCTCGTGGTCGTCACCAGCGTCTCCTTCCTCGTACAGATCTATTCGCAGGGCTACATGGCGGGTGACCCCGGCTACGGGCGCTATTACGCTCATATGTGCCTCTTCACCACCTCGATGATTGGTCTCGTCCTTTCGCCCAACCTCTTCATGATCTTCGTCTTCTGGGAGCTCGTCGGCCTCTGTAGCTACCTGCTCATCGGCTTCTGGTACCACAAGCCGAGCGCGGCGGCGGCGGCCAAGAAGGCGTTCATCGTCACGCGCATCGGCGATCTCGGATTGCTCGCCGCGCTGCTCCTCGTCTGGACTCGCGCGGGTACCTTCGACGTGACGGAAATCCAGGAGTGGGCGCACGGCGGGCACGCCGAGGGCTGGGTGATCACGCTCTTTGCGCTGGGCATCTTCGCCGGCGCGGCGGGCAAGAGCGCGCAGTTCCCGCTCCAAGTCTGGCTGCCGGACGCGATGGAGGGTCTACCGCCCGTCTCCGCTCTCATCCATGCGGCGACAATGGTCGCCGCTGGTGTCTACCTCGTGGCCCGCTTCTTCCCGGTCTTCGAAGCCTCGCACGACGCCGCCCAAATCGTTGCATGGATCGGCGCAATCACGGCCGTGGTGGGGGCGACGATCGCGTTGGTGCAAACGGACTTTAAGCGCGTGCTTGCCTATTCAACCGTCAGTCAGCTCGGTTACATGATGTTGGCGCTGGGCGTGTTCGGATACGCCGCGGCGATCTTCCACCTCTTCACGCACGCCTTCTTTAAGGCCCTGCTCTTCCTTGGCAGCGGATCCGTGAACCACTCCACCAACACCTTCGACATGCGCAAGATGGGTGGCCTCCGCAAATCGATGCCGATCACGTTCTGGACGTTCGTCATCGGCACGCTCAGCCTCGCGGGCATCTTCCCCCTCGCGGGGTTCTGGTCCAAGGATGAGATCCTCGCGCACGCCTGGGAAGAGAACCGCGCGCTCTGGGGGATCGGCCTGGCGGTGGCCTTTCTCACGGCGTTCTATATGTTCCGCGCGATCTTCCTGACCTTCTTCGGGACCTACAAGGGCGGCGAACCGGTCGATCATCACGACGAGGACAACCACTTCCACGGCGACCCCGCGCACCCCCGCGAGTCCGGGTGGGTGATGACCGCGCCGCTGCTGATCCTCGCCGTCGCCGCCCTTACCGTCGGATTCTTCAACGCGGCGGGCCTGACGAACGGCTTCGGCCACCTGATAGAGGGGGCGCTCCTCGAACACGGCGAACCCGCGCCTGAATTCGACTGGTGGATCGCTGGGAGTTCGACGGTCGTGGCGCTGCTCGGCATCGGCATCGCCTATGCCATCTACTACCGCAAGTGGGTGCAGTCTTCGTCGTTGCGGTCGGCCTTCCTGCCCTTTGCGGCGCTCTTCGAACGCAAGTATCTCCTCGACAACCTCTACGAAGACTTCATCGTGAAGACCGTACTCCAGAAGGGCTGGAACCGGCTGCTCGAGATGAACGACCGCTACGTCGTTGATGGCCTCGTCAACGGCAGCGGGCGGGTGACGCGTGACGTGAGCATGCGCTTGCGCGCCATCCAGAACGGGCAACTTCAAACCTATGGCCTCGGCATTGCCGCGGGCGTCATCGTCGTCGTGGTCGCCGTTTTTACGGCGAACCCGCTTTAGGAGCGCACCGTGGATTATGAACTGACTCTCCTCCTGTTCATCCCGGCCGCGGCGGGCTTGATCGCGCTCTTGTTGCCGGAGGGCCGCGAGCAGGACGCGAAGTGGGTCGCGCTCGGTGGATCGGTGGCGGCGCTGGTGGTGTCGCTCCTCCTCTTCTTCGAGTTCGATACCGCCCAAACGACGATGCAGTTCGAGGAGAGCCGGAAGTGGGTCGATATCGGCTCCTTCACGCTTCGCTATCACCTGGGCGTCGATGGTTTGAGCATGCCCCTGGTCGTCCTCACGACCTTCCTTACGCTTGCCGCCACGCTCGTTTCGTTCAGCGTGACCCTTCGCCCGCGCGCCTACTACGCCTGCCTGATGGTGCTCTCGACTTCGGTGCTGGGCGTCTTCATGTCGCTCGACTTCCTTCTCTTCTTCCTCTTCTGGGAACTCGAACTCTTCCCCATGTTCCTCCTCATCGCGATTTGGGGATCGGGACGCAAAGAGTATTCGGCCACGAAGTTCGTCCTGTACACGGTCGCGGGTTCTGCATTCATGCTCGTTGGTATCCTCGCCCTCGCCTTCAGCGCCGACACGTTCGACATCGTGGAACTCGGCCAGGTGGAGCAGTTCACGGACACGATCATGCCGCTGCGCTGGATCTTCGTGTTCCTGTTTATCGGTTTCGCCGTGAAGCTCCCAGTTGTTCCCCTCCACACCTGGCTCCCGGACGCCCACAGCGACGCCCCCACGGCCGTATCGGTGATGCTCGCCGGTGTGCTCTTGAAGATGGGCGGATACGGCATCATCCGGATGTGCGTGACGATGATGCCCAACGTCGCCGACGACTACGGCATCTGGCTGGCGGGCATCGGCTCCTTCAGCATCCTCTACGGCGCCTTCATCACCCTCCGCCAGACAGACGTCAAGCGACTCATCGCGTATTCCTCCGTCAGCCACATGGGGATCGTCCTCCTCGGCATCGGCGCCCTCGGCACGACGAGCATGACCGGCGCCGTCTACCAGATGGTGGCGCACGGCCTGATCACCGGCCTCCTCTTCGTGATGGTTGGCCTCATGTACGAACGCACGCACACGCGCGAAATTGCGCGCCTCGGCGGCCTCGCCCGCCAGATGCCCCTAATCACGACGGGGATGGTGTTCGCCGGTTTCGCGGGCCTCGGTTTGCCCGCGATGGCGGGCTTCATCGCGGAGGTCACGGTGTTCCTCGGCGCCTTCCAGAAGTTCGAATGGGCGGTGATCGCGGCGATCTTCGGCGTCGTGCTCTCCGCCGGCTACATCCTCTGGACGCTGCAACGTGTTGTCTTCGGGCCGGTCCGCCATGAATGGGATGAGGTCACGGACCAAAATCGCTGGTGGGAACATTCGGTCGTTGCCGTGTTGGCGACGATGGTCGTGCTCTTGGGCGTATATCCGGCCATCCTCATGGATATGCTTTCGCCGGCCATCGCCACCATCGCACAGAGGGTGGGCGCATGAGCAGTTTGGACGTACTCGGACCCCAACTGGCCGTGCTCATCGCCGCCGGCCTGATCCTCGCGATCGAAGCCTTGATGCCCCAGCAACGCAAGGTGTTCCCCTTCGTCGCGCTCATCGGCCTGGGCGCGTCGGCGGCGTGGACCCTCGCGTGGATCGCCCGAAACGAACTTCCAAAAGGGCTCTTCGATGGCACGTTTGTGCTGGACGACTATGCCGCCTTCTTCTACCTCGTCTTCGCGGGCATCACGGCCACGGTCGTGCTCGCCTCGATCGATTGGGTGAACCACGAAGGGCGTGGCCAGGCGGAGTATTACTCGCTGGTGCTCACCGTCTGCTCCGGCTTGATGCTCCTCGCCGGCGCACGGGACCTCATCACGATCTTCGTCGCGCTCGAACTCTCCTCCATCCCGCAGTACATCCTCGCGGGCTGGGGCAAGGACCGGAAGTCCAGCGAAGCGGGCATGAAGTACCTCCTCCTCGGGGCGATCGCTTCCTCGCTGTTGTTGTACGGTATGGCGTTGCTCTATGGGGCGACGGGTTCGACCGTGCTTTCGGAGATAGCCGCGCAGACAACCGGCGAATGGGAGGGCGCGAACCGTTCCGTCTTTGTGCTTGCGATGACGCTCCTCATCGCTGGCTTCGGCTTCAAGATGGCGATCGTCCCCTTCCAGATGTGGGTGCCGGATGTCTACCAGGGCGCGCCCACGCCGGTTGCGGCCTTCCTCTCGGTCGGTTCGAAAGCGGCGGCTTTCGCGGTCGTTCTTCGCATCTTCATCGAAGCCCTCGGCGCGGACTTCCTCAGCGACGACTGGTCGATGATCTTCGCCGTCCTCGCCGCCGTTTCGATGACCCTCGGCAACGTCATGGCCGTCGTTCAGACGGACATCAAGCGGATGCTCGGGTATTCGTCCGTCGCCCAGGCGGGCACTTTCCTCATCGGCCTCGCCGCAATCTCCGTTGCAGGCGAACGCTTCACGCTGGGTGCCAGCGGCATCTTGTTCTTCGTCGCCTCCTACGCCTTCACGAACCTCGGTGCGTTCGTCGCCATCATCGCCATCTCCCAGCGCATCGGCAGTGACCAAATTCGCGATTACGCCGGTCTCTGGAAGCGGTCGCCGTTCCTCACGGTCGCGCTGGCACTGTGCCTCGTGTCGCTCACCGGCATCCCACCCACCGCCGGGTTCTGGGCGAAGCTCTACATCTTCAACGCGGGCATTCGCGCGGACTTGCTGTGGCTCGTCATTATCGCCGTGGCAAACTCCGTCATCTCATCGTTCTACTACCTCAGCGTGGCGCGGCAGATGTTCCTCGGCGATTCGGAAGACAGGAGCCCGGTGAAAACGACGCCTACGATTGCGCTTTCTCTCGGTGTTACCGCCGCCGGTGTGTTCGTCTTCGGAGTATTGCCAATGCCACTGATATCGGCGGCCCAGGACGCAGTCGCCGGGTTCGCAGCCCGATAGATGACGGACGCGAACTACGATGTCTCGATAGAGCTTTCAGAAGATTCGCCCGAGATAGAACTCGGGCGCTTGCAGGCGCTGGCCGAACGTGTGATGGCGGGAGAATCCGTCGCGGCGACGACCGCGCTAGCGATCCTCGTCACGGATGACGACGAACTTCGACGCATGAACCACCAGTTCCTCGGCATCGATGAGCCGACCGACGTCCTCTCTTTTCCCGACGAAGCCACTGATTGGGTGCAGGGCATCGCCGAGGATGCGCTCCTCGGCGATATCGCCATTTCTCTGCCCACGGCGAAACGCCAGGCCCTTGCCATCGGCCATTCCCTGGAAGCCGAGATGTCCCACCTCCTTGTGCATGGCATCCTCCACCTCTGCGGGTATGACCACGCCACCGGCCCCGAAGACGAAGCATGCATGCGCGCCCGCGAGGAGCACTACCTCGGCGACCTCGGCGCGCTCCACCAGCACGCGTAGTCACGGACCTCCGTGACTACCTTTCACACGGTCTCGCCGTGCGAACTCGCCATTAAGTCCGCGCCGGGTTGTTCCTATTCTCAATTCGACTATAGATGTATAGACGAACTTGAAATTCAGGGAGAAACGTTTTGCATTTTGACCGCGTCGCAATCATTGGTTCGGGATTGATGGGCAGCGGAATCGCCCAGGTGGCGGCGGCCAACGGCTGCGAGGTTACGATTATCGATATCGACCAGGCTCGAATAGACGGCGCCATCTCCGGCATTCGCAAGCGCCTCGACCGGGAAGCAGAGCGCGGTCGCATTACGCGGGACGAGGCAGAGGCGGCGGGCGCTCGGCTCTTCGGGGTCGCCGATATGGACCGCCTTTCCGCCGCGGAGAACGTCGATGCCGTTATCGAGGCGGTCGTCGAAGACCTCGCCATCAAGTCCGGGCTGTTCAAGAAACTCGGCACGTTGTGTCGCGAAGGAACGCTCCTCGCCAGCAACACGAGTTCCTTGCCCCTGAGTAACCTCGCCGCCGCTTCGGGCCGTCCCGAGCGGGTCATCGGCCTGCATTTCTTCAACCCACCCTGGGCGCTGAAGCTCGTGGAGATCGTCTCGACGGCGAGCACCACGGAAGAGACGCTCGGCGACGCGCTGGCATTCTGCGACAAGCTTGGGCGCGCGCCAGTGCAGGTAAAGGACACTCCGGGCTTCATCGTGAACCGTCTGCTCGTCCCCTTCATCTTCGATGCCATCCAGATGCTGGATAGCGGAACAGCCTCGGCGGCGGATGTGGACAGCGCCTGCAAGCTGGGCCTGAACCACACGATGGGCCCGCTCGCCACCGCGGACTTGATCGGGCTCGACACGCTCCAGCTCATAGCCGAGAGCATGTTCGAGGAGTACGGGGAGCCACGCTTCAAGTCGCCCACGCTGTTGCGGCGCCTCGTCGCGCTCGGCCACCTTGGCCGCAAAACGGGCCGCGGCTTCTTCCGTTACGAATGATTGCACACGCTACCCCACGAAATCCGAGCCGCGACCTGATACGGAGCGGGCTGGGCCAGGCATCGAGCGGCCATGAGGCGCCGCCGTGTTTGCCCCCCGCGCCGCCACGACAAAGGGATGCTGTGGGCCGGGCATTCGCGGGAAGGGGGACCCCAGCCCGCTCCCTGCCGACTGCGGCTCGATTGACTCGACGCGAAGCAACAATCCGACGCAGGCGCCTCAAAGGCGGCGCGGCGGGAGGTACACCGTGAACTCCGTCAGCCGCTGAATCATGACACTATGTGGCGTGGTCTGTTCGGCAAAGGGGACGAGCCCAAGCCGATCGAAGAGCCCGATCTTCGCAGTCACGACGCGACCGGAGGTGAGCGCGAGGCGTTCGTGCCAGACGCTGTAGCTTCCCAGCTTGCCGTCGCGACGGTAGTACATCCCGTCGAGCGGGTGGGTCAACGTGACCGCGCCTGATTCCAGGCTCGGGAATCCCGCGAGCGCGGAGACGGGCTGGCCGCTGTCTTCCAGTTCGAGTTCCAGGGGTGCCCACTCGGATTCCGTCGCCAAACGGTACTGGCGGTATCGCCCGGCCGCCGGGTCGAAAACGCAGTCGAAGCGGATCCGCCCGCGATACCAGGGCAACTTCCACAGGTGGCGCGGAATCGTGACCGTCCAGGAGTCGAGGCTGGTGCCGAAGAACCAGACAGCCCGCTTCCCGGTCGCGCGGTCAATCACGTAGGCGCGGTAGTTCGTCTGTCCAAAGCGAAATCGCGGATATGGCACCCCGGAGAAGTGGAAGTCACGATCGATGAACGGGACCACGGAAACGAGTGCGAGCTGCTTCCCCGCTTCGCCATCGATGCAGTCAAGCTCGAAGCGCTGGTGGACGTGTGGGCGCAGCCGCTCGGCGAGTATCGCGTACGTAACGATTGCAAAGTGTTCCAGCCCCGACACGGCGTCAATGGCTGAGATCTTCGGTCGTGCCAGTAGTGTTGGCGAAAACTTGAGTTCGGCGCGGGGAATCGCGTCCAGTCAGCCCCCCTTCACGCTCCAACTCGATGGGGTTGGGCCGCCCAGAGTATCGACCGCTGCCCAACGCCCTCGACCGGCCTCTCGTCGCATCGTATCGTAGCCTGATTCCAGATAGGGCGTGAACCATGGTTGAAGTTTGGACAACGGGAGTGGGCGTTCCCGGCATCTTTTCGCGTAGCGCTACGCGCGCGGAGGAGGCGGGGTACGACGGCATCACGGTCGTCGATTCGCAAAACCTCTCCGGCGATTGCTATATCGCGCTGGCACTCGCGGCGAAGGCGACGAGCACGATTAAACTCGGGACGGGTGTCACCAATCCGTTTACGCGCCATCCCGCCGTGAGCGCATCCGCGATCGCCACCGTGCAGGCGGAATCCGGCGGGCGTGCGGTGCTCGGTATCGGGCGCGGCGATTCCGCTCTCGCCCATCTCGGTTTCGCGCCCTCCTCCGTGGAGACCTTCGAAGACTACCTGCGCCGCGTCCAGGGCTACCTTCGCGGCGAGGAAGTGCCCTTCGAAGCAACGGGAGACGTCGACAAGCTCCATCTTGCGGACCGCCCCACGGCGAGCCGGATCGAGTGGCTTCGTCCCCAACAACCCAAGGTGCCTGTGGATGTAGCGGCGACGGGCCCGAAAGTGCTCGCTGTAGCCGGGCGCCAGGCGGACATCGTGACGCTCGCCGTCGGGGCGGACGCCGCACGCATTCGCTGGGGTGTGAAGACCGTCATCGAGGCGCGGGAGAAGGCGGGCATCGACCGGCCGATAACCATCGGCGCGTATGTAAACGTGGTAGTGGGCGAAGACCGCGAGCTGGCGCGCCACATCGGCGAAGGCGGACTCTCGCTCTTCGCCCGCTTCTCCGCGATGCACGGCAAGGCCGTGGGTCCCACGACGCCGGAGCAGCGGGCAACCCTGGAAAGCGTGCACGACGCCTACGACATGAAGAATCACGCCCGCGCTGGGAGCCAACAGGCTGCCATGCTCAGCGCCGATTTCGCGGAAGACTTCGGCATTTTCGGGCCTCCTCCGTACTGTCTCGACCGCCTCGGCGAACTCATGCGATTGGGTATCGAGCGGTTCGTCATCGTCGGGCCATCGACGGGCGCACAACCCGGATCAGCAGGCGAAGCGGGCGCACGCTTCGTCAGCGACGTACTCCCCGCCCTCAAGCGGGCGTGACTACTCCCCGGCGAGGGCGCGCGCGATAAGTGGGTAGACGCGCTTGTTCACCACGAGCCCGGAATGAGTCCCGCCGCCGACGAAGTTTCGTGCGCCTTCGATGCGCGCCGCCCCCGCGGGCACGATCGGGTCCGTTTCGCTAGCGATCGTCGTGATGCGCACATGGGCCGGGAGGGGTTGCGCGATCTGTAGGGCAAATGGGCACCCGCAGGAAGGGAAAGAGCAATCCGGGTCAACCGCATTGCGGACGCGCGTGCTTGCCTCGACGATCGCGGGGTTCGCGAACTGGCGCACGCGGTCGGGGTCGAAGCCGCCGGCACGCATGGCGCCCGCGAGCGCGCCCACGGGCGAGCCAAGGAGCACGAGGTTGTGCATGTCCTCCCCCAGACGCTGGGCAATCGCCCATGCCAGTATTCCGCCGCGGCTGTGCCCGATGATGCTGACCTTGCCAAGGTGGCCTCGCCGCCGCCGCTCCAGCTCCTTCTCGACCTGCACGGTGAGCCGTTCCGAACAGCCGACGTTCGCCAACAATGACGACCGTATCGGGTGATAACCGATGCGGTTGAGCCAAAGGTGCAACGGTTGGAGGTAAAAGTCGTTGCCAAAGAGCCCGGGCAAAACGAGCACGAAATGCCCATCGCCGCGCGGGACACCATACCCCGCGTAGACCGGGTCCGCAGTCAGTTCGGCGTATTCAGCGAACGCCTGGGCTTCGCTGAGCATTCCCTGGTCGCCACTTGGCATGTAAGACTCCTTCGCGTTTGACCTGGGCTGCCCGCCCGCTGAGTCCATCAAGCGCGACACAAGAATAGCCCAAAGCGAAATCTGGTATTCACACAAATGCGGGAAAATGGCATTGTGCCGCGGCGCCCGATATCGCCATGATAGATGCTCCGCACCACCATCCGCCCCCGGTTCGCACCCGCCGGGACCGTTTTATCACCTGTCATCGCGAGGACGAACCATGGTTTCCCCTACAATCCGGCCGACCACGACGCAGCAAACCACGACGCTTTCGCCCGCCGAAATCGAGGTGCGCGTCCGTCAGGAGATCGACCGCGCCATCCAGCGGAACATCAAGGGCCTGGAGTACATCTCTTCCGGTGACCCCGTTGTCGGGGCGACGCCGAAAGACGTTATTTATTCGCGCGGCACGCTCAAGCTCTACCATTACCGGCCGTTGTCGGACGAGGTCTACCGCATCCCCGTCCTGCTCGTCATGTCGCTGGTGAGCAAGCCTTACATCCTTGACCTCACGCCCGGACAAAGCCTGATCGAGTTCATGCTCAAGAAGGGCTTCGATGTCTATATGATCGATTGGGGCGTCCCGCGACCGGAAGACAAGCGTTTGCGCTTCGAAGACTACGTCCTCGACTTCATGCCGGAATGCGTGTCGAAGGTGCTCGAAGATTCCGGAGAGCCGGACGTTTCCATCATCGGCTATTGCATGGGCGGGCAGCTTTCGACGATGTACGCCGCGCTTCATGCCGATGGCCCGATGAAGAACCTCGCCTGCTTTTGCACGCCCGTGAACACGGATGGCATGGGCCTGAACAAGATCTGGAGCGATAAAAGGTACTTCGATGTCGATCGTATCGTCGATACCCTCGGCAACGTCCCCCCGGAGATCATGCAACAGTCCTTCGAGATGCTGCGCCCCATGTCGAAGGTGATGGGCCAGGTGAAGCTCTGGGACAACATGTGGGACGACGAGTTCGTCAAGTCCTACCGCATGTTCGATCGCTGGGGCGCGGACCAGATCCCCTTCCCGGGCGAGTGTTTCCGCCAGAGCACCAAGGAACTCATGTGGGAGAACAAGCTCTACAAGAACGAGTTCAAGCTCGACGGGCGGCTCGTGGACCTCAAGCAGATCAAGGTGCCGTTCCTCCACGTGATGGCCGAACACGACCACATCGTCCCTTACGAAGCGGCGAAGGATCTCACGAGCATGAGCGGCAGCGAAGATCGCGAAGACATGGTCATGAAGGGCGGGCACGTGAGCCTGGTGGCCGGTGGAAACGCGATGCACCGCCTCTGGCCCAAACTCAACGCATGGCTCGCCGCCCGCTCGGTATGAGCGCCGAGGTTGCGGCGCGCTTGCCCGCGGAATTCCGGGTCGGCGGGAAGCTTGTCACCTTGCGCTTCATGCGCTCCGCCGACAGGGAAGCGTTGTTGACGTTCGCCCGTTCGCTTGAGGATAACGACCTGCTCTTCCTGCGAAGGGACATAACTAGCGAGCGGGACGTTGACGTGTGGCTGCGCGAAGTGGCCGACGGCACGACCACCACGATCCTCGCCGAGGTCGATGGACG
>DAOTTM010000176.1:0-3245 GCA_034437915.1 Dehalococcoidia bacterium
GATCGTAATGGCGTCTTTGTCCTGCCGATGGCGGGCGGCGAAGCGCGCGAAGTGACGCGCCACCATGCGCCGCTCAGCGGCCTCGCGTGGTCGCCCGACGGCACGCGCCTCGCCTTCACGGCCGATTTCGACCCGGAAAATCCGACCGGGGAAAAGCCCAAGGAAGGCGCCGCACCTCGCGTCCGCGTCACCGATCGCATCGACTACAAGCAGGACAACCGCGGCTATCGTGACGATATGCGTGCGCAGGTCTTCGTCGCGGATGTCGCGACCAGCGCGTTGACGATGGTGACGAAGGACGCCTTCGACCACGGTGAACCGGCGTGGTCGCCCGATGGCAGGCAGTTGCTCTGCCGTATCTCCCTGCTCAACGGGATGAACGGGAGGCTTGCGATTGTCCCCGCCGACGGTGGCGGCGAAGCCAGGATGATCACCCCCGAGCGTGGCACCGTCTCCACCTGGGCGTGGTCCCCGACCGGCGACCACATCCTCTACACCGGCGACACCACCCAGACGTGGCAGCCGGACTTCTTCCTCTATACCGTGGCAACCGGCGAGACGAAGCGCCTCACCACGGACCTGCAGTGCCTCCCCGATGGGGGCTTCGCGACCGTCCAGCCCCCGTCGCAACCGGTCTTTCTCGACGAGCAACGTGTCCTCTTCCACGCCTTCCGTGGCGGCGCGAGCGGACTCTACGTGATCGACCTCGAATCGGGAGCGGTTGACAAGGCTGAGGGCGAACTCGAGACACGCGTTGGTTTCAGCTGCGACGCCGCAGCCACGCGAGTCGCGCAGGGGCTCGCTGGCATGGACGCGGTCGGCGAAATCGCCGTGGTAGACCTGCTCGCCCGGCAACGCACCGTCATCACCAGCTACAGCAGGCCCGTCTTCGAAGAGTCGCCCACCGCCGCCTGGGAGCGCTTCGACGTCACGCGCGCTGGCTTCACGACCGAGGCCTGGCTGCTCAAGCCGCCGGGCTTTGACGCTACGAAGCGGTACCCCATGGTGCTCGATATCCACGGCGGCCCCAACGGCAACTACGGCTACGCCTTCAACAACATCCAACAGCTTCTCGCTACGAACGGCTTCGTCGTCGTGTACTCGAACCCGCGCGGCTCGTCGTCATACGGGCGCGAGTTCACGCAACAGGTGGCGAAGGACTGGGGCGGCGAGGACTACGAAGATCTCATGGCCGTCGTCGACAAGGCGCTCGAACGTCCCTACATCGACGCCGCGCGCGTTGGGATATATGGGTATAGCTACGGCGGATACATGACGGCCTGGACGATCGGGCGCAACCATCGCTTCAAGGCCGCCGTCTGTGGCGCGCCCTGCTTCGACCTCGAATCGATGTGGGGGACGAGCGACATCTCGCACACTTTCGGCGAACTGCAATGGGGCGGGGCGCCCCACCAGCAGCGCGAATGGTATGCGACGCACTCACCCTCGACCTTCGCGCACAACACCCGCACGCCCACGCTCATCATCCAGGGCGAAGCGGACGACCGCTGCCCCGTGGGACAGGGAGAGCAGATGTTTGTCACCCTCAAGAAGGCGGGCTGCGAAGTCCGGTTCGTGCGCTATCCTGGTGCGTCCCACCTCTTCATGCGCGTCGGCCCGCCCGAACACCGCGAAGACGTGCTCAGCCGAATCCTTGGCTGGTTCCAGGCGAAACTCTAGCTCCCGATGATGCCGCCGCCATCCTTCATCACGAAGACGACGGACGGTCGCGGCTGCGCGCCATCCGGAAACGTACTCGTTGGCTTGGCCAGGGATGAACCTTCCCCGGGGTGTTGGATAGTGACGAACAGCGTTTCGTTCGCGTCATCCAGCGTGAGGCTCGCGCATTCGCCCCCAGGGACGCCGCTGAGAAACTGACGGACGTGGCCCCGGTCCGGCCCTTCCACGGGGACGACGAAGACGCCGTCGTTCTTTCGAAACGTGTTGATCTGGCCGTCCGTCGCAATCCAGAGGTTGCCTTCCTTGTCGAAGGTAATGTTGTCCGGGCTGGAAAGCGGGCTGATCTGGGCCTGGTCGAAGCCGCCGTAGTACGTGCCAGGGTCGGTCCCGGGGATGCCGCAAAGCAGGAAGATGTCCCACTTGAACTCCGTCGAAGCGTGGTCCCCGCCGCCGGGAGTGAGTTCGATGATGTGGCCGTGACGGTTGCTCGCGCGAGGGTTCGGGCCGTCGGCGGTCGTCTGACCCGTTGCCCCACGGTTCGCGTTGTTGGTGAGCGCGACGTATACCTTGCCGTTCTTCGGGTTCACTTCGAAGTCTTCGGGGCGGTCCATCTTCGTGGCCTTCACGGCGTCCCCGGCCTGTCGCGTTTTGATGAGCACGTCGGCCTGGCTTGCAAAGCCGTTCGCGGGTGTCAGTGCCCCCTCGCCCTGGATGAGCGGGGTCCACGTACCAGTGCCGTCGTCGCTAAACTTCGCGACATAGAGGACGCCGCTATCGAGCAGCTCCATGTTCTCTTCGATCGAGCCGGGCACCAGCTTTTTCGCGCTCACGAATTTGTACATGTAGTCGAAGCGCTCGTCGTCGCCCATGTAGACTGCGACGCGGCCGTCGTTGGTGACCACCGTGGAGGTCGCTTCGTGCTTGAAGCGGCCGAGGGCGGTGCGCTTGCGCGGCATGAAAGCGGGGTCGTTCGGGTCGATTTCCACGACCCAACCGAAGCGGAACGGCTCGTTCTTCTCTTTCGAAATGTCGAAGCGGTCGTAGAAGCGCTCCCACTTCCTCTCGGAGGCCTTCGCCGTGAGTCCGTACCGGCGGTGGATTGTCTGGGTGGCGCTATCCGTGAGGAGGTCGTTGTTCGCGAAGTACTGGTTGAAGTTCTCTTCGCACGTGAGGACGGTACCCCAGGGGGTGATGCCGGCGGAGCAGTTGTTGAGCGTGCCCTTCACGAAGTAACCAGTTGGGTCCTCGGTCGTGCGCATGGCGGGGGTACCCGCGGCTGCGCCCGTGAACATCATCTTCGTTGTCGCGGTGATGCGCCGGTTGTTTGCGGCGCCGAGGATGTAGCGCCAGCCGAGCGTTCGATGGCGCTCGATATAGAGGACGGTGAGTCCATGCGCGGCGAGTTCGACATCGACTTGCTCTTTGGTCGGGTTGGCATCGGAGTAGCCGGGGAACATGAGCTCCGGGTTCGTGTATTCATGGTTCACGATCAGGAGGCCGCTCTTCTCGGTTCGCGGGAGATAGCCGATGTAATCGCAGTTGTATCCGAACTGCGTGGCGGCATC
>DAOTTM010000177.1:0-7553 GCA_034437915.1 Dehalococcoidia bacterium
TGCGCCAGCTGCGAAAACTGACGCGGAAGCCGGTGAGCGAGTTCGTGACGAGGGAGCGTTGGGATGGAGCGGAGTTCTGAGGCCATTGTAGTCACGGCCCCCTGTGGCCGGGGGCCACGCCACCAATCCCCGGCGCTGTCACCTCTCCCGGGGTGCCCGCCGGTTGGCGTCCCGACCATTTCTGCGCCACGAACCAATGCGCACCTTGAACGGCCACGCAATTGCCATTCCCTTGGTAGCCGTGACCCCCGGCCACGGAGGGACCGGGGCTACGGCTTCGGACCAGGGTCGGCGGCGTGTTCATCCTTCGACAAGCTCAGGACGAACGGGTTTGGGCCCACGCTGTCACCTACTCGGAACTCGGAACTTAGAACTGAGAACTCCCGATGATCGACGTCATCGTCATCGGCGGGGGACCCGCGGGGAGCACGGCGGCGACGATGCTGGCGCGACGCGGCTTCGCCGTCACGTTGCTCGAACGGGAACACTTCCCGCGGGAACACGTGGGCGAATCGCTCCTGCCCGCCTCCATGCCCATCCTCGAAGCGCTGGGCGTGCTCGAAGCGGTCGAAAGCGCGGGCTTCCTCAAAAAGTGGGGCGCGACCATGGTCTGGGGCCAGACGCGCGAACCGTGGAGCTGGGCCTTTCGCGAAACCAACCGCCAGTACCCCCACGCATACCAGGTCTTTCGCCCCGAGTTCGACCAGATCCTCCTCCGCAACAGCGCCGCCGCCGGGGCAACCGTGCGCGAAGGCTGCCGCGTCCTTGACGTGTTGTTCGACGAACCCGGGAGCGCCAACCTCCCTGTTGGCGTTCGGTTCACCGACGAATCGGGCGCCGAACAGACACTCTTCGCGCGTCACATCGTCGATGCCAGCGGCCAATCCGGCATCATCGGGCGGGCGCGGCGCCTGCGCACCAACGACGAACACTTCCGCAACCTCGCCGTCTACGGCTACTTCGAAGGCGCCCAACGCCTGCCCGAGCCCAACGAGACGAACATCTTCATCGAGTCCTTCGAACACGGCTGGACATGGAACATCCCCCTGCATACAGGCGAGATGAGCGTCGGCGCGGTCGTCGATTCGCACCATGGCCAGGCCCAGATTGCGGCGCTCGGCGTGGAGGCGTTTTATCGCGCCCAGGTTGCCTCCGCCCCCGCGACGGCGAAGATGCTGACCGACGCCCGCTTCGTCCGGGGGCCTATCGTCATCCGCGACTGGTCGTACGTCTCCAGCGAAGTCGTCGGGCCGGGCTGGGTGCTCGCGGGCGACGCCGCCTGCTTCATCGACCCCCTCTTTTCCACGGGTGTCCACCTCGCGCTCTCCTCGGGCATCATGGCGGCGGCCTACGTGGCGACGGCGCTCACGGACGCGGAACTCGCGGCGGCGGCGGCGCCCGTATATAAGGAACTGTACTTCCAGCAGTATTCGCACTTCCGCGAACTCGCGCGCCTCTTTTACGCCAGCAACCGCACGGTCGATTCCTACTTCTGGGAGGTGCGCCGCGTGCTGGCCGATGATTCGCTGACGCCGCGCGAAGCGTTCGTGCGCGCGACCGCCGGGCAATCGTCGAAAGGCTACGAACGCGTCGTCCTCGAACACGGCGACCTGCCGACGGATTTCGTGCGCGAGATGCGCGCGCTTGAAGAGGAACAATCGGAGCGCGCGAACGCAGCCAGGGAACTCGCGGCGTCGGGGCGAATGCTGGCGGCGGTCCCGGTGCTCGCCGCGGCCGTGCGTGTCGAACGGCAGGCCGTACTGGGCGATGGCGTGTTCGCCTGGGGCGATGTCCTTCGCTCCGAGGCGCGCCCCGCGGGCACGGAGGTGAGCGCGCTCGTGCGCCGAATGGTCGAACTGATGGATGGGGCAAGAACCGTTGGGGAGATTGTGTCGCTGTTGGCGGAGGGCGCGGATGCCGGACGCGTCGCGGAAATCGTGATCCGCGCGGCGCAGGTGCTGTACGCTGATGGCATCATCGAAACCCTGGAGGCGCGCGCATGACCGGTGTTGTGATGCAGGTGAACGTGTCCGATGGCGGCGTGCCCAAGCTGCCGATCGCCGTCGGCGTGATCACGGAAGAGGGCCTCTATGGCGACCGCCAGGACGACACGAAGAACCACGGCGGCCCGAACCGCGCCGTCTGCCTTTACTCGTTCGAGGTGATCGATGCCCTGCGCGCCGAGGGCCACCCCATCGAACCGGGTTTCGCGGGCGAAAACCTTACCGTCTCCGGTCTCGATTGGGAAACGATCGAACCGGGCGTGAAGCTTGCGATCGGCGCGCGCGTTGTTCTCGAAGTGACGAACTACACCGCCCCCTGCTGGAAGAACGCGGCCTGGTTCGTGGAGGGCGACTTCAACCGCATGAACCAGAAGACCCACCCCGGCCAAAGCCGCGTCTACGCCCGAGTGCAGGTCGGTGGCGAAGTGCGGCGCGGCGATTTCGTCGAAGTCATCCCCCTCAGCGGCACGACCGGACCCAACCGCGCCCCCGTCGCCACGTACCGCTGGCCGCGCGACTTCGCTTAACGATCGCTTGTAGTCAGGGACGTCTCTGTCCGGGGCCACGGTGACCTTCGTTGGCGTCGCCCCACAATCGCCAGGCACCTGCGGATTTGTAGTCACGGACCTCCGTGTCCGGGGGCCGCGCCAACCATGTCCGGCGTCGCCCAACAATCGCCGAGGTGCCACGGTGACCTTCGTTGGCGTCGCCCCACAATCGCCAGGCACCTGCGGATTTGTAGACACGGACCTCCGTGTCCGGGGGCCACGGAGACCATGTCCGGCGTCGCCCCACCATCGCCGGGGGCCGCGATGCCCGGGGTGTGTTCGATGCCCGGCAGCAGGCACCCAAGGGACGGAGAAGCGCCGACGATTCTTGCCGTGGCCCCCGGACACGGAGGTCCGGGACTACGATTTGCGGCGCATCACAGCACCCGCGAGCGCGAAGATCGACAGCGCAAAGAGGCCCAGCATCGCCGCCAGCGCCCATACCGCGCTCGCCGGGAAGGCGCTCGCTTCGCGGATGACGGTCGCGGCGGGGGCGACCGGTGCGGCTCCTGGCTCTTCCTTCGCGACGGCGAGCGCAGCGGGTTGCCCTCCGCTCGCACCACCCTCTAGCGCCTCGATTCGCGCCTGCTGCTCCTGGATGGCCTTGATCAGTACCGGGATCACCTCGACGTACGCGAGCGAGAGGATGTCACCGTCCGCCTCATGCCGGACCACGACCAGTTCGGGGATGATCGGTTCCACTTCCTGCGCGATCAGCCCAAGCTGTGTCCGTCCCGTCTTGTCGCCGGGGTCCTTGAAGGAGACTGAGCGAAGCCGCTTGACCGCATCGAGGCCGTAGGGTGCCTCGTTCACGTCCGTTTTCAGTCTCGCGTCGGAGATGTCGGTTATCGTCCCGGTGTATTCGATGTTGCCAACCACCGCCAGCTTACCGACGAACAACCCAGCAGCTCCGCTACCGGTTTGTTCCGCCCGGAGCGCGGAGCCGCTGCCCGCAGCGGTCGCGTACACGCCGTTCCCAAGGGTCGATGAACCGCCAGAAGAATGCCTCGTCGGCGCCTGGGCAGAGCCCAAGGAGGCCGGGAGCACACTGGAGCATGAGTTCCCACAGGCGGTTCGCGCTGCGATGGCACTCTGTTTGCAAGGTATCGTAGCGCCGCGATGCCTGGCGGATGGCCACCTGGACGGGGTCCGGCAACGCCATCAAGGAGAACTTGTGGAGGTCCGTGCGGAGGGCGTCAGCCAGGACAAAGGCGTCCCGCGAGTCGTCCTTGGCGCCAGAGACCGTGTGCCGGTCGCCTAAGCGGTCGAGCTGCCTGGGGTTGAGCGAGTAGACCTGGACGCCGTGGTCAAGGAGCCAATCGACAAGCCGCTCAGAAACGACGCAAGCGAGCACGCCCGACGTGACTGCGAAGGCCAGCCACCCCGAATTGCAGCGGACGATTCGTGCCCGGCGCAAACGTGCGCGGCGTCCGCTCCCGGACACGGAGGGCCGTGCCTACACCTGAAGCGGCCCGCGCCGCGCTCTCGGAACTGTTCTCGTTTCACCTTGGTTGTTGCCATGGGCCATCGAAGGCTCTGGGCGAACGGAGTCGGTCCTTTCAGAGCAGCCTGTCGAAGGATGCACGGCAGCGCGAAGATGGCACTGCCGCCAGGACAGGGCGGTCGGGGGCCACGGTCGCCAGGAAGTTCCGGCCTCTCGCACCCCTCGCCATCGGGACTGCTGCGCTCCGCGTTCCCTCTCGCCGATACCTACAGCAGCATGCTTGCTGGAGTTTCCGCTGTGCAGGGCGTTTTCGATTTTCTCACGTTCGTTTGGGATGCCGAACTGCTGCAACTGATGCTGCTCGCCTGCCCGGATGGTGTCGTCGTGGCCGATCGGTCCGGCGAAGTCATCCTCTATACCGGCGCGAGCGAACAGATCTTCGGCTTTTCGCCCATCGAAGTGTTGCGCAAGGATATCCGCATGCTCTTTGGCAAGCCCGAGATAGTGGATCTCCTTCTCGCACGGCTGGATCGTGATGGCACCGTCGTCAACCTGGAGATGCCCGGCCACCACAAGGACACGGGCCACTTCATCGCCGCTGTCTCCAGCGCCATCTGCCGTGACCGCTGGGGCGAAGAGATCGGCCTCGTCCTCTATGTGCGCGATCATACGAATGTGCGCGCCATCGAAGATGCCCTGCGTGACAACAACGAACGTCTCCACGACCTCGTCAGTGAGCTCAACCACGTCGCCAGCCACGACACGCTGACTGGCCTCTTGAACCGGGGCAGCGCCATGAACGCCGCTGAGTCCACCCTCCTGAGCGGTGGCTTCGCCACGCGCAGCTTCGGCGTCGCCGTCATGGACCTCGACCATTTCAAGACGGTGAACGATACCTATGGCCACCTCGTCGGTGACGAAGTGTTGACGGGGCTTGCCCGCGTCCTTCGTTCGGTTGCCCGCTCGAGCGATATCATTGGGCGCTTCGGTGGCGAAGAGTTCATCGCCTTCTTGCCCGGTGCGGACCTCGCCTCGGCGACAGCATTCGCCGAACGAGTGCGCGTGGCCGTGGAACGGGCGCAGGTCACCGTCGGTGCGGGCATCACGATCAATTCCACGATCTCGGCCGGTGTAGCCGCCATTCCCGCCTGCGCGGGTGGGCTCCAGGATGCGATCCGCATTGCGGACGACCGGCTCTATGCCGCCAAGCGCGGCGGGCGCAACCGCGTGGTCGCGGATGACGAAACTTCTCAAAGGAACGCTGCATGAACGATTCCACCGTCGATTTCGAAGATCGCAAACGCCTGCGCACCATCGTCAACAGGACAACGGAACTGACGCCGCTCAAAGCCGTCGCCACCAAGGCGATCCAGCTCGCGGAGGACGAACGCTCCGCCACCATGGATCTGGCGACCGTGATCAGCTCCGACCAGGCGCTGACGGCGAAGCTGCTCCGCCTCTCCAACTCGGCCTATTACGGCTATGCCCGCCGCATCAGCAATGTGCGCGAGGCCGTCATCCTGCTGGGCATGCGAACGGTCCGCTCCGTCGCCATCTCTTCGGTGATCATCGATACCTTCAAGCTACCCGACATCGAAGGCTTCAGCCAGGACCTGTTTTGGGCCCACAGCGTCACCGTCGGCCTTGTCGCCGAGGCGATCGCGCGGGAGACGAAAGCCGCTCGCCCAGAAGACGCCTTCACCGCTGGAGTGCTCCACGATGTCGGCAAACTCGCCATGATGCTCTGCGAACCACAGCTCTTCGCCGATACAGTGACGCTCATCCACTCCAGCAACCTCGACTGGGCCGAGGCCGAAGCGAAGATCTTTGGCGTTGGCCACCACCTCGTTGGCGCCCGCCTCGCCCAACGCTGGAAGTTCCCGGATGCGCTTGTTGATGCCATCCGCGCCCACCACCCGGATGGGCCGCCCGCGCGCATCGTCACCATGAATGACGTCGTCGCCTCCGCAAACCTTGCCTGCAACCGCGAAGGGCTAGCGTGCGGGATGGATTGGACGAAGGACGAAAGTCGCCGTCCCCAGGCCCCGCTCGCGCCGCGAGTCGATGAGGCGATCGCCCGCGTCAATGGCGGCATGCGCACGCTCGAAGACAAGGCCCGCGCCTTCCTCCTCCACGTTACCGCGCGGGCGCCCGGCTGGTACGCCTCGCGCGGAGTGTTCGGCGACGAATCCGAGAATGAAGATTCCACGCGGGAAGTAGCCTAATGTACGCTCCGAAACTGCCGACTCTCCATACGAGGACAATATGAGCGCCGCAACACAGGCAGAAGACCCCACCGAGCCGGGCGAAGAGAACGAAGGACGCCGCAGGTTGGTGCGCGCCGGCAGCTTCATATTGTGGGGCGTGATTCTCGGATACGAAGTCGTCGCCACGACGAAACATCCCGGCTTCGCGAACGTGGTGACCACGGTTGCGTTCGCTCTTCTCTTTGTCGCCGTGAACCTCCAGATGTGGCTCCAGCATTGGAGCGGGAACCGCAACTGGCGCCGCGTCATCGGCAAGCTGCACGGTTCCTCGTATATCAGCGAACAGTTCAGCCTCCCCAACCGCAACTACTTGCTTGCGGAACTTCGCCGCGAAATGCCCCGTGCCCGCAGCGCGAACATGCCCTTCGTCCTTGTCCAGGTCTCCCTCGATACCGCCGATGAGGTCCGCGAGCGCCGCGGCGACGACTTTACCGACCGCGCCATCAACTCCCTCGCTGAAGTCCTCAAGCGCATCACCCGCAATTCGGATTTTATCGCACACACGGGCGGCGCCACCTTTTGCATCGTGCTCAACGAGTGCACCCGCGAACAGTGTTACAACTACCTGCAACGCGTCCCGGGCGTGGTCGCCGTGAGCGACGGGCGTTACATGTTCGATGTCCCCGCGGCGGCTCGCATTTCGGAATACGACATGGAATCGCTCTATGCGACTGACGTCCTGCGCGAGGTGGAAGAAGCAACCCCCCTCCGCCGGCGCGAAGAGAAGCGCTCGTTCAGTGAAGCCGCCTGACACTCATCGTCGCCAATCAAGGCGCATCCGGGATTACTTCGGGCGGTCGCCCATGTGTTCCGGCGCGGTGGCGAACTTGTAGGCCATGATGCTGCTGATAGCCAGCGCGTACAGGGGCAGGCCGAGCGTGGGCGGGGTCCCCCACGCGTTGGGCCAGCCGAAACGCCGCCACACGAAGGCGAGGACGACGAACAGGGCACAGACGGAAAACGTTGCTTTGCCCGCGCTCTTCGTGGCCGCATAGCCGCCGCCCACGACGGCGATCTCGAGCGGGAGGTACGCGGGGAAGCAAACGATCGTCGTGCCCGCGCTTGTCGCCGCGCCCTTGCCGCCGCGAAACTCCGTCCAGGCGGGGAAGCAGTGCCCGACAACCGACGCCGTCGCCGCGAGATAGGCGCCGCTATCGCCCGCGATGATGCGCCCGGCCTGGGCGCCAGCGCCCCCTTTGAGAATATCGCCAAGCAACACCGCCACGCCCCACTTCCTGCCGAGGTTCGCGACGGCGTTGGCCGCGCCAGGGTTACCGCTGCCTGTCGCGCG
>DAOTTM010000178.1:0-3267 GCA_034437915.1 Dehalococcoidia bacterium
ATCTCGCCGGTATGCAGCCCAATCCGCACGCGAATCGAATCCAGCGGCCGCTTACTCCCCTCTCCCGCGAAGTCGGGAGAGGGGCTGGGGGTGAGGGCGCGCTGGATCGCGAGGGCGCACTCGAGGCCGCGGCGGGCGCTGGAGAAGGCCACCATGTAGCCGTCGCCCATCGTCTTCACGACGGCGCCGCCGTGGGTGCGGACCTGCTCCTCGATGATCGCGTTGTGGGCGCGGAGGATTGCCATCCATTGGGTGTCGCCCATGCCCTCGTTCAGGGCGGTGGAGTTTTCGATATCGGAGAAGAGGAGGGTGACCGTGCCGTCGGGCGCGGCGCGGGACGCAAGGTTGGGCCGCTCCGCGGCGACCGCCCGCTGCACGGCGACGATGGAGGAGTTGGGGTCCGCGTCCGCCACGCCCTGGAGTTCGAGCTTGAGCCGCATCGCCTCTTCGAGATATGTGGGCATGCCCATGTCCTGGAACTCCGGGATGGCGGTTTCCAGAAGGGAGGCTGCCTCGGCACGTTCCTCCGGGAAGTGCTCGAGAAGCAGCTTCGCGAGGTGGTAGGCGCAGATGGCGGCCTCAGGGCGATGGCGTATCTGCCGGGTCGCGACAAGTGCCCGGCGGTGGTGGTCCCGAGCGGCCTCGAACCTTCCGAGGTGCTCTTCAGCCTGGCCAACGAGCCGACCGACGGGGTTGAAGCGGAGATTAGTAGCAGCCACATCGAGCGCGGGCTCCAGGAGAGCGGCCACCTGCTCCTCAAGCGGGACATCGCCGAGTTGGACAGCCACCTCCATCAATCGCGGGAGAAAGAGAAGGGGGGTGTCATGATCCACTACGGTGGCGTCCAAGAACTCCTGCAGCGAACCCGTCGCCTCGGCGAATCGACCGCTGAGCGCAAAATAGTAGGCGTCGACGAGCCGAAGAAGCGGCGTACTTGCTCCTCCTCGGTCGAGGGAAGCCCCCAGGGCGGCGGCGTCACCCAAGTTCCCCTGCCAGACTAATGCCTGGGTAACGGAGTACGAGGCCCACCTGCGATGGAGTGGCGTCTCCAAGGAGTCGAGCGGGAACCTGGCGACATCGGCGATCCGCCCGTCGAGGATGTCTCCTTCGAGGCTGACCACTCGCGACGCGTCCTTCGTCCACTGGTCCATCGTTCTCCCCGCAAGGTTTTGGAGAAGTTGTGCGTCTCGCTCCCGCTCATCCCTGTCTCCCAGCGTCAACCAGACCCGCGTGCTGCTGTAGTAGTACCCGCCCAGGATGCGGGCGCTCACACCATCTGTCGGTAGTGATTGCGTTTCGGCGAGCACGCTTCGAAGTTCGTTCAAATCCGAAGGCGAGAAGTCTGCGTTGAGAGGGCCAAGCCCAGCAGCTACGAAGATGGCTTCGCGGTTGCCCGAAGCGAGCGCTTCCCGGTAAAGCACCATCTGCCTGTCCCAGCGTTCCCGGTGCCCTCCTCCCCCGCCGAAGCCAAGAAGCGCTCTCCGGATTTCGACGAACAGCCGGTCAGGATGTCCAATTGGCGTGAACTGGTCCGCGCGCTCCAGCCACATCAGGCCCCGGGGAGTTTGGAAGGCAAGTAAACCTCCTTGACGGCCGAGTGCGTCCATGGCAAGCCTGCTGATGACTCCACGACGCTCGTCGTCGCCGAGTCGCTCAGCAAGCTCGAACGCAGACACCGCCACTTCGTCCAGCGCCGCAGAAAGCTCGCCTCCCGGCATCTGCGCCCGCATGAGGTCGGCCATCAGGTCGCAGCGCTTCGCCAGGTCGTCCGGATCCAGTACCTCCTGCGCCTGAAGCGCCGCCTCCAGGTGGCGCGCGGCCTCCGAGTACGCGTAGACCGACATCGCCCGCTGCGCCGCGACCTCGCCGTAATGGACAGCCTTCGCGAGGTCCTCGGGGTCCGTCGACTGGCTGAAGTGCTCGGCGAGTTCGGCGGCGTGCTCGTCCACGCGGGAGGCGTAGCGATGCTCCATCGCGGGCGCCACCTGCTGGTGCGTGCGGATGCGGCGGGGCGTGAAGATCTCCTCGTACAGAGTCTGGCGAAGGAAGGCGTGGGCGTAGCGGTAGCCCAGCGTGCCGCCCTGGCGCCGCTCTTCGAGCACGCCCTTGCTCGCCGCTTCTTCCAGCGCGGCGTACAGCTCCTCCTCGGAAACCCCGGCGACATCCTGGAGCACGTCCAGCCGGAACTCCCGCCCGATGACGGCAGCCACCGAGAGCACGCGGTTCGTCTCGGGCGACAGACGCGACAGGCGCTTGCCGATGACGTCGCGCAGTCCCTCGGGGATCTGCATCGCCAGTGAGACATCGCTGCTGGAGCGCTGAAGCTGGCCGCTGCCGTCGCGCTGCAGGATGCCCTCCTCGACGAGGTAGCGCATCACCTCCTGGACGAAGAGGGGGTGGCCCTCGGTCTGGCGATGGACCTGCTCGGCAAGCTGGAAAGGGACGTCGCGGTTGGCGATGTTCGAGAGCATCTTCTGGACGTCCTGGGGGTTCAGCCCGCGCAGCCGGATGGTGGTGAATGAGCCGCCCCTCCGCAGTTCGGCGAGGGAGTTGGAGAGGGGGTGCGAGCGGTCTACCTCGACATCGCGGTAGGTGCCGATGATGAGCAGGCGCGCGCCCTGGAGGTTTCGCGCGATGTGCTGGAGGAGGTCGAGCGTGCCGCGGTCGGACCAATGCAGGTCCTCCAGCAAGATCATCAGGGGCTGCACGTTGGCGGCGTTCGTGAGGAAGCTGGTCACGCCCTGGAGCAGGCGCCAGCGGTCGTCATCGACGCCCTGGTCGGGTGATGCCGCGATGACGATGCGGTCGCGCACCTCGGAGACGATCTTGGCGACGTGGGCGGCGTTCGAGCCGAGTTCGCTGCGCAGCGCGTCCGGCTCTCGCGTGAGCACGTAGCTGCGCATCGCCTCGACGAAGGGGAGATACGGCAGCCAGAGCGAACCCTCCTCGTAGCAGTTACCGCGCAGGACCCTCCCGCCGCGCATGGCGACGTAGGTCGAGAGCTGGTCGCAGACACTTGTCTTGCCGATCCCTGGCTCGCCCACGACCATCGCCAGCGAGCCGTTGCCGGAGATGGCGCCATCGAAGGCGGCCTGGAGCTGACGTAGTTCCGTCTCGCGGCCGACGAAGGTCTGGCGGTAGATCGGGTCCGCGCCCTCACCCCCGACCCCTCTCCCGACTTCGCGGGCGAGGGGAGTAACGGTCGAAGCGATTCCCGAGAGGGCGGTGAGGGCCTCTTCCGCAGATTGGGGGCGCTTCGTGGGGTCC
>DAOTTM010000179.1:0-6121 GCA_034437915.1 Dehalococcoidia bacterium
CGAATCTTCGATCGAGAGTCCCGCAACACCGGTCGCCACGCACAGGCGCACGCTCTCCGCAACGTCCCCCGGGTCGTCGGCGTACCCGTGTTCGAAGTCGGCGTTCACCGGCAAGTCTGATGCCTCGACGATTTGGCGGATGTGCTCCAACATCATTGCGCGCGGCACGCCGCCATCCGGGCGCCCCTGCGAGAACGCGTACCCCGCGCTCGTTGTCGCTATCGCCTCGAAGCCGAGCGTCTGAAGGAACCGCGCCGTCCCGATATCCCACGGGTTTGGGAGCAGGAAGCACCCGGATTCGTGCAGCTCCCGGAATCGTTTGCGTTTTTCGGCGATGGTCCGCATTGGCTCTCTCCTCTGTGACTTGGAACGACGATACCGCGACCGGAACCCTTCGCCCGGACCCACTCGCGTCCCCGGGGTCCAAGCCTCCCAGCACGGGCGGCCGCCGGTGTCGTGAGTGGGTCCGGTTCAGCGCGCTGCCTGAGGCCCCGGTCCGTTCCGGATCTGCTGGGCGTGGTCGTTCATGTGGATGGCGTTGATGAGCATGTACTCCTCGGCGCAGCGGGAGTCCTCGCCCTGCTTCTTGGGCAGGTCCGTCTCAGTGACGTATTTGAGCCGGCCGTTCGAGATGGCGATTGCGGCATCGAACGCTACCACCGCCTCCGCGGGGGTGGCGTAGGAAGTCGAGCCCTCCCAGGTGACGCCCGGGTAACCGCACGCGTCGCACACCAGCGCTGCAAAGCGCACCTCGGTCGGGACGGCATGTTCAGCGACCTGGCGCGGCGACCAGGCGGCCTCGCCTTGGCCGGATTGCGGGACCACCTCCCAGCGCTCGGCCAGGTCGGGCGCTTCAAGCGCGGACCGAAAGATGGATCGACCCTGTTCGATCGCCATTCGAAGTGTGTCTGGTACGGCCATGGGGAACCTCCGGGAGTGTTTGCCGTATATTACGGGCGATCTTCGTTCCCGCTACAGCCGGGTGGCGATCTGCCAGGTGTTCCCCCAGGGCTCCCGGACGATGCCACGCCGGTCGCCGTAGGACATCGCGCGGGTCTGGAGCGATTTCGCACCTGCGGTCAGCGCCGCCTGGTACGTCGCATGACCTCCGCCACATAGACGTACAAACACGCGCCATGCCTCGCGCTGCTTCTTCCCGCTCACCATGATCAGCGAGTCGCCGATGCCCATCTCGCGCGGTCGCACGGTGTGGTACTCGCCGGTCGCGTTGAAAACTCGGCGCCGGAACTCCACAAAATCCGCGACGTCGCTGGTGAATATCCTGGGCGTGATGGTGTGCCAACCATCCGGGGCTGCGTTCGTCATGACTCCGTCCTCGCCGTCGATTCTACCTCGCGCGTCAGTCGTGGAGGAGTAGCTTCAACGAACCGAGAACCGGCAAAGCCTTCGGCGTTAGAATGCCTTCGACAGCGACCCGCAGGCTCGCCTCCTCAGCGAGAAAGGACAACCGCAATGGCCAACGAAGCGAATCACGACGTATGGGGCGCAGGGCAGAGCTACGAGGACTACATGGGCCGCTGGAGCCGAGCGATCGCGAGGCACTTCGTCGCATGGCTCCAGCAGCCTGGCGGCCTGGATTGGTTGGATGTCGGTTGCGGCACGGGCGCGCTTTCGTCCACCATCCTCGAACGCTGCGCACCCCGCTCATTGCTTGGCATTGATCCGTCGGAACCGTTCATCGAACACGCGCGCAGGGCCAACCCCGCACCGAATGCCCGTTTCGTCGTCGGCGGGGCATCGGCTCTGAACGCGTCTGACGCGTCGGTCGATATCGTGACATCAGCGCTCGCGTACAACTTCTTCCCCGACCGACCCGCAGCCTTACGGGAGATGCGGCGGGTCGTACGTCCCGGCGGCCTCATCGCGGTATACGTTTGGGATTACCCTGGCGGCGGGATGGGCTTCATGGACGCGTTTTGGTCCGCCGCCATCGTCACGGATCCCACGGACGCCGCACATAACGAAAGAAACCGCTTCCCCTTCTGCACGCCGGATGGGCTGTGCGGCGAACTTGCGGCAGCAGGGCTGGGCGAGGTGGAGGTCCGCGCGATAGAGGAAACGGCGCGCTTCACGAGCTTCGAAGACTTCTGGCATCCGTTCACCCTTGGCGTCGGGCCCGCCCCTGGGTACTGCATGAGCCTCGGCGAAGCCGCGCGCCAGGCGCTCAGGCACACGCTCGAGACGCGGCTGGGAGCAACGGGGCCTATCGAATTCCCAGCGCAGGCGTGGGCGGTGCGGGCCTGCGCGCAATAACGTTTTCGCAAAGTCGATCGCGTTTCAGTGTAACAACGAAGGACCGTTGGTCCCCGACAATTGGGACGCTGGTCCGTTCCCGGCTGGGACGCCGCAGGACACCCTGCGGCGGAGCGGAAGCATTTCGTTGCGACAGGACAGGTGGAAACCATGACATCTTCGATCGCTCTCACCAGACCGACTGACTCATCCACAACGGAGCACTTCGACGTGCTCATCGTCGGCGCGGGCATTTCCGGCGTGGGTGGCGCCTATCACCTGGCCAAGCAGCGGCCCGGCACGAGCTTCGTCGTGCTCGAAGCGCTCGACAGCTTCGGCGGAACATGGTGGATGCACCGCTACCCCGGCATTCGCTCCGATAGCGACCTTTACACCTTCGGCTACCGCTTCAAGCCGTGGGTCGGCGCGCCCATCGCCTCGGCCGAGGAGATCCGCAAGTACATGGGCGAGGTGATCGAAGAGAACGGCCTCACCCGCCACATCCGCTACAACCACAAGATTTCGACCGCGAAATGGTCCAGCGCGGACAATCGCTGGACGATCGAAGCGACCCAATCGGACACGGGCGAAACGCGGCGCTTCACGGCAAACTTCCTCTGGATGTGCCAGGGATACTACCGCCACTCCCAGGGCTACACCCCCGAATGGGAGGGCATGGACGACTACAAGGGCCAGATAGTCCACCCCCAGACATGGCCAGAGGACCTCGATTACAAAGGGAAGAACGTCATCTGCATCGGCTCGGGGGCGACCACAGCGACTCTCGTGCCAGCCATCGCGGCGGATTGCGCCCACGTCACGGTGCTGCAGCGCTCGCCGACGTACTTCATCCCCGGTCGCAACCAGAACGACCTCGCCGACCAACTGCGGGAGCTGGACATCGATGAGACATGGATCCACGAGATCGTGCGCCGCAAGATCCTGCACGACGGCGCCACCTTCACGCGTCGCTCATTCGAAGAACCGGAGGCGGTCAAGCGAGAGCTGCTCGCCGGGGTGCGCGCCTACCTTGGCCCCGACTATGACATCGACAAACACTTCACGCCGAGCTACCGCCCCTGGCGCCAGCGCATCGCCTTCGTCCCCGACGGCGACATCTTCAAGGGCATCAAGTCGGGCAAGGCTTCCGTTGTCACGGACGAGATCGAGCGCTTCACGGAGAAAGGCATTCTGCTCAAGTCTGGCGCCGAACTCGAAGCGGACATCATCATCACCGCCACGGGCTTTAACCTCAGCGTGCTCGGCGATATCGCCTTCGAGATCGACGGTAAGCCGCTCGACTTTTCCAAGACCATCACCTATCGCGGCATGATGTTCACGGGCGTGCCGAACATGCTCTGGGTCTTCGGCTATTTCCGCGCGAGCTGGACACTGCGCGCCGACCTCCTCGCCGATTTCGTCTGCCGCCTTCTCGCCCACATGGAGGAGACCGAATCGAAGCGCGTCGAAGTCGCCTTGCGCCCAGAGGACAAGGACATGGAGCTGCTGCCCTGGATGGACCCGGAGAACTTCAACCCCGGCTACCTCATGCGCAGCATGCACCTCCTCCCCAAGCGCGGCGCCAAGTCCGAATGGCAACATTCCCAGGACTACTGGCGCGAAAAAGACGAAATCCCCGCCATTGACCTCGACGGCCCGGAGTTCGTCTACGGCTAGCGGGCGGGAACTACTCGATAGATTGTGCCGAAAACCGAACAGGCCATCGGGGACGTCGCAACCGCGAGTGGAAGTACTCGTCTTGTGGATGCGGGAACACTCGCCATTGATTGGACACGAGGAATATGATTCAAAGCGCGGTCACTTCAACCTGTGTGTACTCGACCTTGAGGAGGAAGAGAAGATGGAACTGGAAAACTTCTTGTGGGGAATCTTCAACGGGATCACGGCCTGGCCGTTGCTCGTCCTGCACGTTTTCGCGATCTGGGACAAGTACCCGGTCTACAACGTCGGCCGCGACTCGGGCTGGTACCAGTTCGGCTACCTGCTCGGGGCTGGCTCGCCAGTCGCCGGCATCCTCACCGGCGGAAACCGGTTCCCGCTTTCGCGCGGCTGGCGGGGGCGATCCTAGGCACGAGAAAAAGTGTGGCCTTCTTCATCATCGAGTCTCAGTGGGGCGCCGTGCCAAAGATCCGGGGATGTACCATATAGACTTCACCGCTGTCATCGAGCGGGATTCTGACACCGGCGTTTAGGTCCGTGCAAGTTCCGGGCGCGCGCGGGCCAGTGTCACCAATTAGTGGTTGCTGCCCCGCGACAGACTCCACTGATGTGCACATTAGGATGTAAAGACCATCCTTCCCGCGGGACGGTCTCCTGATGGCTGGACGGGTGTGGTTGTTTTTGGATCGCCGCGCCCGCGTCCGCCCTCGAGGCTCGCGGAAGAGCCCGAAATCTAGCCCGGAGGATTCGCCGCCGGCTGGAACAGCTCGATCGGGTTGCCGGAGGGGTCATCGAGGAGCGTCTGCGCGCCTCCGGGCCCGCGAACGATATCGTTTCGGAAGGGCACACCGGCGGCGCGAAGCTTCGCCGCCTCCGCCTCTATGTCCTCGACGATGAGGTGGATCCGGTTCCAGCCGCCCGGCCCAGGCTGGCGGCCATCGGGCATCGGGCGCCCGGCCGAGCTCTTCTCGCCGCTGAGGTGTAGCACGAGGTTCCCTCGCCGCACCGAACCGAACGCGGGCGAGTTCATTTCGGCCGAGAACCCGAGATGGGTTGTGTAAAACGCGACGGACGCGGTCACATCCTGGACCATGTAGCGGACGTAGACGGTGTTATCCAAGGGAAATCTCCTTCTGTAGTTGGTGACGCGGTGGCGAAATGTTGGCCGCGTGGGCAGCCAGTTCGATGAATGGGCGTAAGCGAAGCATCACCTGATCGCGTGTCCAGCGGTAGGCGTCAAGTCGGTGCTCCACGGAGCCAGTCACTTCTGCCGGGTCGTCCAGGCGCCAATGAAGGGCGTTGTGCGGACCCGGAAAGGCCGGGCACTGTTCGCGTGCCGAATCTGACAGGGTGATCACATATTCGAAGCTGCGATGAACAAGCTCGTCGACCGATTTTGTCCGCCTCTGGGACCAGTCGATCCCGTCTTCGGCAAGTACTCGGACGGTGAGGTCGCTCAAGCTCTTCGGGGTAAAGCCGGCGGATTGTGCTTCGAACGCTGTTCCGCCATGGCGCGTGAGCAACGCCTCAGCGATTTGGCTGCGGCCAGAGTTGCCGTTGCAGAGGAAAAGGACAGAAATCGTCGCCACCGCCGATTCCGCGCGCGCGGCCGACCCCGATCGCGCGCTCTCGATGGTCGATTCCAGATCTGTCAGCTCCCAATCAAGACGTTCCAGCTCGACACGCTGGCGGCGGAGCGCGTGATGATGGCGGGCGAGCGCGGTCGGCACTTCCGGATCAGCCACGCCTCCTTCGATGCAGAGCCGCGCCAGCCTCCCCGCCTCGGCGGGAGAAAGCCCTACCCGGCGTAGTGTTGTGACAAGCTGAAGGAGGCGCAAATCGCCTTCTGAATACTCGCGATAGCCATTCTCCCTTCGAGGCGCCGCTGGCAACACGCCCACGGTTTCGTACCAGCGCACTCCAGACGGCGACAGTCCTGTCCTGCGAGCGAGTTCCGACACGTTCATGCTCCAACCCTACACCTTGCAGTAACTGCAAGGTCAAGCCATTGTTGGAGATTTTGCGGCTGCCACCATCAATCGCATCTATGCAGCCGCTGAGCGCTCGGCACTGCGACGGACCAGTCCTGCGAGCAAGCTTTGAAATGTTCAGTACGCGGCGCGCGCAGCTCGGTTAGAGCGGTTCGCGACGGCGTCAGTGACCAGCATCACGCTCGCTCAACCAGGGC
>DAOTTM010000180.1:0-10888 GCA_034437915.1 Dehalococcoidia bacterium
CCGAACATGCTGGGCATCTACGTGGGTGTCGATGCCGCGACCATCGGTGGCGCTACGCCCGCGACGCGTAACCTCATCTCGGGGAACGATAGGGGCATCGAAGTGGGCTCGTTCGCCGCGGTGACGATAGCGGGTAATTACATCGGCACCACGAAAAACGGGACCGCCAAGATCGACCCATCCCAATCGTTCGGCGTGAAGCTGGATGGTAGCCTCGACGCGGTCGTGAACCGCAACGTCATCTCCGGGAACTCCACGGGAGTCGAAGTCACCGCCGGCGGCACGGCGACGATTAACCAGGGCTTTCTCGGCACGGATCCGCTCGGAGAAATCGACCTCGGCAACGGCACGGCGGTCAGAGTAGTTGATGCCGGCACAACGAATGTGAACAACAACGTTATCTCCGGCAACACCGTCGGTGTCTCGCTTTCTGGGACGACGACGAACGCGCTCATCCTCGCAAACCGTATTGGCACGAATGCCGCTGGGACGGCCGAACTGGGGAACGGAAACACGATTGGAGTGAGCATATCGGGCTCGGACAACAACACGGTCTACGCCAACCTCATCTCCGGCAACACCTCTGGCATTTCACTTACCGGCACCTCATCCGGGAACAGGGTGTATAGCAACTCCATCGGCACCTCGCTCAACGGCCTCAATCCCATCCCAAATACGAACGGTGTCAGCATCGCGCAATCGGCCAACGACAACGACATCGGCACGTTTACCGGCAATACGCCCAATCCGAACCTCATCGCCTTCAACCAGCGTGGCGTCTCCGTTACGCAAAGCGCGACGAACAATCGCATCCGCGGCAACAGCATCCACTCGAACGCGATCCTCGGCATCGACCTCGGCGGGGACGGACCAACGGCGAACGACCCGCTCGATGCCGACGTTGGACCGAACGGCTTGCAAAACAAACCTACGATCACGCAGACAGCCTTCGGCATCGGGTTTACGCTTCTAACCAAGCCAAACACGCAGGTCACGATAGACTTCTATCTCAGCCCCGCCTGTATCGTTGGCGAAGGGCGGACGTATCTCGCTTCAATCGACGGGATGACCAACGGCGCCGGGAGCTTATCGGTCGGGTCCGTGATATTCAGCAGTTACCCTCAAGCGGCCGGCCTTTACGTATCGCTCACGGCGAGCACGGACGACGGCACATCCGAGTTCTCCGACTGCAAGGGCGTCGGGACGGGCTGCCCGGGAGCGGGCGACCCCATTCCGCTCGTGGTCGGGGCGACGGGCGCGACGTTTTGTGGGAACGCATTCCCGCTACCGCTGAATCCGCCCCAGCTTCCCGCAAACGTCTCCGCGGTCTTCCGCTGGGAGAACCCGGCGCAGCTGTTCCTCTTCTGGTTCCGGGGCTTCCCGGCCGGGTTCAACACGCTCGCCCAGGTGCTGCCAATGTCGTTCAACTTCTTCCAATCGACCGGGGGGACGCAGATCGTGAACGGTGCTCAGGTGCTGGGCCTTCTTGGGCCGGGCGAAGTCAGTCTCGTTTCGCCGAACCCCGGCGCCCATGCGGCCCATTGGAGCGGACTCGACCACGGCCTGGCGGAATTCAACGGCTACCTGTCTCCATCCATCACGGCCATCTTCCAATGGCGCAACTCGGCCCAGCAGTTCCTCTTCTGGTTCCGTAGCTTCCCGGATGGCTTCCAGACGCTCACGAGCATCAGCCGTGGCAGCTACTACTTCTTCCAGAACACCGGGGGCCTCAACTTCGTGATGGAGTAGGGAGGAAGTTCTGGGTTCTGAGTTCTAAAGTTCTCGGTACAGTTCCACAATGGAATATCCGAAAGGTGTGGGGTTCGTTCGCCTGAACCAGTCGAAGGGCCGGTGCAGCTCCAAAGCGGCGCTGCCCGTCCATGCTTCGACAGGCTCAGCACGAACGGGCGAGTGCGCAACGTCGAAGGGTGAGCACGCCGTCCGACCGTTGTCGCGCTGCCCGTCGATACTTCGACCGTTCGACTGGCTCACGGTCAGCACGAACGGGCGATTGGGCAACCCCTCCACCTTCGCAAGGCTGCGAAAATGACGTCGCATCCCAGGTTGTGACCATAGGCCATCGACGACTTGGGACGAACGGTTGTTTCTGTCGCGCGATCCGGCGGGACCGATCTCGAATCGGGCCAACCACGGGGCCGGGCCATCGCTACGGTAGCGGCTCGGGGATGCCGTCCGGGAGGGCGATTTCGAACACGTTGAGCGTCATCGAGACGAGGCTGTAGTAGCCGACCGTGCCCACGAGGTCGACGACGCCGCGCTCGCCGAACGCCGCCAGCGCGCGATCGTAGGTTGCCTGGGAGACGCGGCTGGTGGCGAAGTATTCCGTCACGAAGTCGTAAATGACGCGTTCTACGTCGCGCGTGAACGGGGGAGGGGTCCCGAGGCGGACGGCTTCGACGACATCCTCGGCCAGGCCGGCTTCCTTCGCCATGCGGGCATGCGCCCAGAATTCGAATTGCGCCTTCCAACGCTTCCCCGTGAGGATGATGGCCAGTTCGGAAAGGTCACGGGGGAGGCTCGTGCCGAAGCGCACATGTTCGCCGAGCTTCTGGGCGGGGTCGGCAAGGCCGGGGCTGCGCAACCACGGTTCGAAGGGTCCGCGCAGGCCTCCGCGCGGCCCGCTCACGATCGCATCGGCGACCGTTTTCTGCTCGGGCGTGAGGGCGTTGAGGTCGAGCGGTGCGAGGCGGGGCATTGGGGTCTCCTGCGTGTGTGTGGAGCGACAATCTACACGCTCGTCGGCGTGTGTGGGCGGGATACGTTTTGCGAGCGCGATCGGAGCACCCGTCGGCTACAAAAGTCCCGAATCAAGGGGGCGCCCTGGGGGACCGATACCAGCCGGGCGAAGGGGTCACCACCAGAGGATGTCGTCCAACGGGTCCTCGTGCGCTTCGATCGCCGGGTCCAGGTCGTCGAGCTGCCAGAGGTCCGTGCCCAGGTACTTCCAGCCGCCGTCGGCGAAGACCATGACGATGTTCCCGTGGTCCAGGCGGCTGGCCGCGCGCAGGCCCGCATGCAACACCGCGCCGCTGCTGATGCCGCCGAAGATGCCCTCCGCCAACATGGCGCGCCGGGCGTGCGAAAAGGCGTGACGGTTGCCCACGATGATCTTGCCATCGAGCACGGATTCATCGAGCACGGGCGGGATGAAGCCGTCTTCGAGCGATTTCAGGCCCTGCACATGCACCCCCAGCCGCGGCTCCACGCCGAACACTTTGCAGGCGGGGTTCGCCTCTTTGAGCCGGCGCCCAACACCGCTGATCGTCCCGCCCGTGCCCATGCCCGCGACAAAGACATCGACGCGCGGCACATCCGCGAGGATCTCCGCGCCCGTTGTTTCGTAGTGCGTGCGCACGTTCTCCGCGCTGCCGAACTGATTGAGCATGTACGACCCTTCCTCCGCCGCGAGGACATTCGCCACCTCGATCGCTGTCTTGATCCCGGCCTGGCGGGGGACGCGGCGGATGCGCGCGCCGTATGCGCTCAGGAGCTGTTCGATCTCCGGGTAGACGCTTTCGGGCACGCAGACATCCACGGGGTGGCCCATGCGCGCGCCGAACATCGCCAGCGCAACGCCGGTGTTCCCCGTCGATGCCTCGATGATCCGTCGACCCGGCGCCAATGCCCCGCTCCCACGTGCTTCCTGGAGGATGCGCAGGACGATGCGGTCCTTGATCGAGCCCGTCGGGTTCTGCCCCTCGAGTTTCGCGAACATGCGGATGCCCGGTTTCGGGCTGAGCGATCGCAGCTCCACCATGGGCGTATTGCCAACGAGGCCCGCAATGTCCGCCAGGGGCGACGGGCCGCCCATGTCAGGCGTCGTCATCCGCGGCGGCTTCGTCGTCGCGTTCGCGTTGCGCCTCAACGGGAGCACGTATGGGGATGGGCGTGTGTGCGGCCGCGCTCGCCGGATCCTGCAGCGCGCGGCACGACCGGCACGAATCCCGCGAACCCGTGATCGTGAGGAAGAGGTGTGTGAGGAGCTTTCCGCAATCCTGGTCGCCGAGTTCCCGCGCGCGCGCGCGTTTGGTTGACCGTCCGAACTGCCTCGGGGGTTTCGCCGTCTTCGCCGCGGAGACGCGTTCGCCGGAGACCCCGCGAGGCCCGCGGTCCATGCGTGCGCGCAGCATGCTGAAGAGGTAGAAGCCGAAGGGGAGGAAGAAGATGAGGATGGTGATGATGGTGCCCATTGTCCTTCCATTGTACGCCTTTCAGGAGGGGAAGAGGGAGGTTTCGCTCGTTTTCGCGAATGCCGAACCACGTTCGTTGCTCCGCAAGCGCCCGCATGGGTATAGTGAAGCCTCTTCACATGCTGATCGACCTTCATTCGCACACATGGCCCCGTTCGCACGACAGCGTGCTCAACCCCGACGACCTCATCGTCCGCGCCAAACAGGCCGGCCTCGATGGCGTTGTCTTCACCGAACACGACACCGTCTGGGACCAGCGTTCGCTCGACGAAATTCGCGCCAAGCACGACTTCCTCGTGCTCGCGGGCGTGGAGATCAGTACGGATGACGGCCACATACTGGTCTTTGGCATCGATAAGTACGTCTTTGGGATGCACCGTGTCCGCGAACTGGCGGGCTACGTGGAGAAAGCAGAGGGCGCGATGGTCGCCGCTCACCCCTATCGCCGCCAGATGCCCTGGTTCAGCCGCAGCGACGAAGAGTACCAGAACGCGCTCGATAAGGCCGCCCGCAACCCGTCGTACCAATACGTCCAGGCGTTGGAAGAACTGAACGGGCGCGGCAGCGAAAAGGAGAACGAGTTCTCCCGCCGCCTCTGCCAGAACCTCTCGCTGCCAGGCACGGCGGGCACGGATTCCCACGCGATCAGCGATATCGGCAAGTGCGCCACCTTCTTCGAAGGCCCCATTAAGGACGAGCGCGACCTCATCGCCGCAATCGTCACCGGTGGCTACTACCCGGTGGATATGCGCAGCGGCGCCCCCGTGGCCTCGCCCACGCGATAGGCGCGCCAATCAGAGCCGCGTACTGTCAGTAACGTAAGCGGGCTGGACGCCCGAACCACGCCCGGCGCTTCCACATCACCGTTGGGTGCCCGCGCCGGCATCGAACACACGCCCAGCGCTTGCCCTCACCCCGACCCCTCTCCCGACTTCGCGGAGAGGGGAGCCGAACACATTTGTAGGCACGCCCCTCCTGTACAGACCGGAGACATAGGTAACAGGTGTACGGGGACATAGGTAACACATCAGGGGTAGCGTTCGTCCGGAGAACCGGAGGATGTATGCCCTGGGAAGAGGTTACCGTGGTTTCTGGACGATTGGAGTTCGTGCTCATGGCGGCGGCGCAGTCGCGCGCCCACAACGCTCCCATCGGAACCACATTGGCCGCCGCGTCAACACGGAGGTTGGCGTTCCCAGGGTTGGGTTCGCGTATCCTGTCCCCATGGCGAACGAACGGGTGCCCGGCAGCGGTCGCGAAGGCAGCGCGGTCATCCTCTTCGATGCCGCCGGGCGGGTGCTCCTCCAGCAACGCGACGACGACATCGGCCCCGCGGGCTATGGGCGCTGGACGGTGCCCGGCGGCGGCCGCGAAGGCGACGAGGACCCGCGCACGACAGCCCTACGCGAGATGGAAGAGGAGACGGGCCTGCGCCTCCAACGCCTCCGCTTCTTCGCCGAGTACACGCCGGAAACGCTCCCGGGCCTTTATCCCGGTCGAGTCCACGTTTTCTTCGCCGACGACGAGGTGGACGAAGCGACGATTCAGGTGAACGAAGGGCTGGACTTCCGCTTCTGGACGCCGGAGGAAACGTTGTCGCTGCCCATGAACCCGCCGATCCGTGAACAATTGCGGCGTTTTTTCGCAAGCGACAAGTACCTCGGCGCACTCGCCATCCGCGCGCCATACAAGGTGGGCGCGGCTGTCATCGAGATCGACCGCTGGGGACGCGTGCTCCTGCAGTTGCGCGACGCCGACCTTCCTCTCGAACGCTACCCGGACGCCTGGGCGCTCCCCGGCGGCATGCTCCTCCCCGCCGAGAGCCCGGATGCCGCCGCATTGCGCGAGTTCGAAGAGGAGACCGGCCACCTCCTCGAAGCAATCAAGCTCTTCCGCGTCTACCGCAAGGAGGAGACGCCGACGGCGCTCGTCGATGTCCAGCACGTCTACTACATCGATGCCGACCTGGACCTCGATACGCTCGAAGTGAACGAAGGCCAGGGCTTCGGCTATTTCGCCCCCGCCGAACTCGCAGGCATCGCCATGCCCCCGCACACGCGCACGATCGTCGAGGAGTTCGTAGCCAGCGCCGCCTACAAAGCGATGTTCCATTAGTAGGAAATAGGAAATAGAAGGTAGGAAATAGCCTGGGAGCGCCAACTTCCGTGTTCGCTCATCGGCATGGTCTGGGCCGTTGTGGGATGGCGGCTTTTCTGCAGCGATTACTGGCAGACGCGGGCCGCGTAGTCACGGACCTCCGTGTCCGGGGGCCACGCAGACCATCGTTGGCTGTGCCCGCACCAGCCGGGGTGCGGCGGCGCGCAGCTCACTCCCCTCGCCCGCGAAGTCGGGAGAGGGGTTGGGGGTGAGGGGCGATGCCCGGGCGTGTGTTCGATGCCCGGCGGTGGGCAGCATGGGGTCTTGCATGCGCCCGAAATGCGTACCGTGGTCCCCCGGACACGGAGGTCCGTGACTACGGGGTCAGGTGCAAGCGCCAAACATGGTTTGGAACCCAACCCGCTTACATTGCTTACGTGCGCGGCTCCGATTGGCGCCGAAGCAAGGCGCCGGCGATGGCGAACAGGCCCAGCCCGAAGAACGCGATCGCGCCGGTGCGCGCCCAATCGCCCGCCGCTGTCCCGTTCGCCTCGCCGATAATAGCGACCGCGGGCGCGCCGGGCGCGGAGGCTGCATTCGCGATGGCGGGTTCGCTCGCAGGCTGCCTCTCGCCGCCGCCAGGCTTGAGCGACTCAATCTGAGCCTGCTGCTCCTGGATTGCCTTGATGAGAACGGGCACGAGCTTGCTGTAGTCGATTCCCTTGAGTTGGAGTTCGTCGGTCCCCGTCTTCACGACCTCGGGGACGACCGCCTCGACCTCCTGGGCGATGAGACCGATCTGTGGCGTGCCAGCACCCTCCTGCCAGGCGAAGCTGACAGGCCGAAGGTCCATCACGGCATCGAGGCCACGATCGAGGGTTGCAATATTCTTCTTGAGGCGGAGATCGGAAGCACCGCTGAATGCATTCGACCACACCACGGTCCAGCGCAAATCACTGGTCCCGAGTTGGTAGGCGTTGTTCGTCGAAGGCAAGATCTGTTGACTCAGGGTGCCGCCGTTGATCACGACACCGCCATCGAAGAGGCCCGCGTAGGCTGTCAGTCCCGAGGCGCGACCCCACAGGCCGGCCGCCGTGCCGATTCCCATGACGCCGATGCCGGCACTGTTCGGCGTCGTATCGGCGCTACCGATGACTCCGTAGCAGAGCGTCGCCGCACTGCCCTGGACGCACGGATTGCCCGTGGCGGCGAGGCCAGCTACTCCGGCCACGCCCTGGGCCGACGTCCGCCCCAATACGCCATGTCCGACGAAAGCACCACCGAGCACGCCTGGCGCTCCTTGTGCGTAACCGACGCCCAATACCCCGGCGCAGTTATTCAACACCGGATTGCATACTCCTGAGCCGGCGGAGTTGCCCCGGACGCCGGCGGTGAACCAAGAGTCAGTCGTGCCCACTACGCCGTACCCTGAAGAGCTGCTCCCGTGGACGCCGACCTCTGACACGCTGCTCCCGTGGACGCCGTAGTCTGACGAGCTGGTCCCGCGGACGCCGGCCCCGTTCGTGGAAGATCCCACCACGCCAGTCCCAGCGACGGAGGCACCAAGTACTCCCGTCCCTGTGGCGCCGCCGCCGCCGACCACTCCGGTTCCACCGGGAGCGTTGGTCTGCCCCACCACTCCCCGTCCGCCGACGGCTGAGCTGAAACCGAAGACGCCGTCGCTTACATCTGTCTCTCCATAAAGGCCGATCCCGTGGAGGCCCTGGGCTACGTCCTGGTTCGGAAAGCTCCCCGAGGCGGCTTTGCGGGCGCGCCCAACCACACCAAGGCCGCCGTTTCCAGGCACGAGCGAGTTCCATATTGTCGTGCCAAGGACGCCGTACCCGTTCACGTGGCCCGTGCCGAAGATGCCGGTGCCGCCAAGCCCGCTGCTGTTGCCGACGATACCCGGGGTGCCCGGCGTGGCGTTGTCGATGACCAGGCCAACCGGGCCACTGCCGGTCCACGTTTCGCCAAAGTGGTTGTGGGCGCCAAGCACCGGCGTGGCGTCAGGATCGCAACTCCACGTCGCGCCGGTGTACTTCCAGATATCGTTCGCCTGGCAGCCGGTGGTGTCGAAGCCGAAGGTTGTCCCCGTGAGGCTAAGCGGCGATTGGGCCGTGTAGGTGGTGTCGTTGTCGACATTGTCCGCGAAGGTCGCGGGCTTGTTGTCGATGTTGGCCCAGTTCACGCTCCCCGCCGTGCCCGCGTTCTTCGCATAGAGGGCGTTGGGCGTGGCGCTCAGGAGTTGGCGCGGGAGGGTTTCGAGTATGCCCACGTTCTGTGGGCGCAGCTTCACTTCGAGCCAGCGGTCGTCGCCCGCGAACAACCCGGAACCGAGGTTGAGCGGTAGCGTAAACAGCCCGTTCGTGACCTGGATGATGCCGGACTGCTGGGCACCGATGGGCGCGCCAAAGGTGGCTGCATCGTACAACTGGAACTGCATGTCGTACGGCCCGTTGGCGGGGACGCCCGCTGAGTCGAGCCGCCCCTGGTAGATGAACGTATCGCCGAGCAAACTGGCGCGTTGCTCGGACACGCGCTCCCCGGTGGGGCCGTCGTCCGCCAGGGAGATGGCGAAGGGCGTGGCGACTCCCGCGGCGACAAGCAGCAGGACAACGCCGAAGAGAACGGCTCGAAGGTTGATGGTGACCTGGATCATGGCACACTCCGCGAAACGTTTTCGCAGAGTGTACGCCGACGGGACAATGGTAGGACACACCCCTGGGAACGCCAACCTCCGTGTTGGCTCAGGGTCAGGCGAATGTGTTCGACCGCCCGGCGGTGGGCAGTATGTTGTCTTGCATGCGCCCGAAATGCGTACCGTGGTCCCCCGGACACGGAGGTTCGTGACTACGGGTACCGGCGACGCGCATGGTTCGAAGCCCACCGAAGCCAACGCGGAGGTTGGCGTTCCCGCCCTGCCCTAATCGACCCAGTCGGGCTTGCGGATCGGGCTGCGTTCGCGGCGGAGGATGCCGGCGGCGATGTCCTCGTTCGCTTTGCGCACAAAATCGAGCATGTCATCGCTGCCGAGCTTCATCTTGGAGCTGCGCCAACGTTTGAGCATGGCGCGGTCCTTATCGGAAAGGCCCGCTTCATCGGCGATGCGGTTGACCATGATCGTCAGCGCTTCGACAAGTTCGTCGTCGGTGAATTTCACTTCCATTACTTTTTCACCGTCTCATACCAGCCCTTGTTCTTGACGCGGCGTAGGAACTTCGCATCGAGGTGGGCGTTGAGCGACTTGTTCAAGTCGTCGGTCAGCTTGCCCAACTCTGGGCTGCCCTCCGGGCGATCAGTCCGCCAGCGGCGGATAGCGTCCTTGCCTTGCGCGGAAAGGTCAGCGTTATCTGTTGCGATGGCGCTGGTCAGCATCATCAGTGACCAGGCCTCTGGTTCTTCGAGAAGGACAATCATTCATTCACCTGTGAATTCCGGAAGTCGTTTTTCCATGAAGGCTGCAACGCCTTCCGAGCGATCTTTGGTGGTTTGGAGCAGCAACGTCAAATCGGTCTCGAAACGGAGGGCGGCGGCGAAGGGAAGATCGAGCCCGCGCCAGAGCGCTTCCTTGCCCAATTGCGTTGCAATCGGCCCGCGCGAAGCTATCACGGCGGCGATCCGTTGGCCGTCGGCAAGGACCCTGGCGCGCGGGACGACGGCGGTTACGAACCCGCAATCGAGGGCTTCTTGCGCCGTCGCCCAGCGTTGACCGGTGAGAGCGCGGCGCATTGCCTCACTTCTCCCCAGTCGGACCGCATGCGGAAAACGCCAGTTTCGCTTCGTCCACTGCGTCTCTCGCCAGCGGGCGCCCTTGGCGCAGATGCGGATATCCGCCCCCACCGCCAGGTCCAACGCGGCGCCTGCGATGTCTCCCACCGCGACGGCAACGACCGGCAAGCTATAGCGCATGAACGCCTGCAGGGTGGCGTCATCGAGCAGCGGAGCGTCACCCTCGGCGGTCAGGTCCAGCAGCAGGCAGCGTGCGCCCGGCTTCGTGCGTGCGGCTTCAAGGGCGTCCGCGAGTGGGGTCGCATCGAGGAACGCGGTGGGGACCAGGGTTTCGACGCCGGGGGCGGGGTTCGTCGTCATCTCCGCACTGTACCAAATTCCGCTGGTCCCCATATTGATTCGGACCGCGGGGCGAAGAAATCCACCCCAGACCGAACTCCCGATTGGTATAATTTACGCAAGGAGACAGCCGAACCCGTGCCGAGCGCCATCCGGAGCCTCGCTTTTTTGATGCCGGGAATGTCCCACACCTTGCAAGGCACGGATTGGATCCTCATCTCGTGAGGGATGTCCTGGCAGGCGAGCGCATCCTGGTTGATAACCCTCCGCGCGAAGGGAGGTCCGGCTCTCATATGCTCATCGGACCCGATTCAACCGGTCGCCATTGGACGATCATACTGGTGGAAGTCGATCCTGTGGCAGGATTGTAGAGGGCAATAACCGGCTGGCCCAGCACAAGGAAGGAGACCCGACTGTGTCAAGAAAATCGCTGAGTCAAGAAGAAGAGGCCCAAATTATCGCTGATGCGATTGCAAACCGAGACGACGAGACAGTCAACCTCACCATCA
>DAOTTM010000181.1:0-2583 GCA_034437915.1 Dehalococcoidia bacterium
ACGATGGCGGCATTCGTTGCCGCCCGTGGCGCCCTGGAAGCGACAGATGACGTGGGGCCACGCTTGGAGGCATCGTCGCAATCACTCACCGCCGCGCGGGCAACATCGACCGCGCTCGTTCAGCTGGTTGGCGGCCTCGAAAACGAACGGTCACGGCTGATCACCATGAGCGCTCGGCTCGCGGCACAACGCGATGTGGAAAAGGGCCTTGCCGAGGAGGCCGATATTCACGGAGCGTTGGCTGAGGGTTTCGGCCCCGCCGGCGTCCAGGCCATGCTCATCGATCAGTCATCGCCTCTTCTCGAAACATACGCGAACGAGATGCTGGACCGCATGACGGGCGGCCGCATCCACCTGCAGTTCGCGACCTCGAAGCAGCTGAAAGACGGGCGAAGCGTAGAGACGCTGGACATCCGCATCAGCGATGAGATGGGCACGAAGGACTACGAAATGTATAGCGGCGGCGAACGCTTCAGAGTCGATTTCGCCATCCGCATCGCCCTTGCCCGCCTGCTCGCCGACCGCGCCGGGGCCCCCCTGCCGACGCTGATCATCGATGAAGGCTTTGGCACTCAGGATCAGGAAGGCATCGACCGTCTGGTGGAAGCGCTTTCCGTGATCAAGGACGACTTCCGTCTCATCCTCCTCGTGACTCACATCGAAGAGTTGAAGGAACGCTTCAACCAGCGGATCGAGGTCTCCAAGGACCCGGTGGCGGGTTCGATTGCGGTTGTCGTCTGACGGCGGACGGAGCATGGCGGCTCCGGTTTTTCGTTTGTCTGAAGCCTTTCGGCGGGCGATACTAGAGGTTGGCTGAGCCGAAGTGGCGGAATGGCAGACGCGCTACGTTCAGGGCGTAGTGTCCATTAGGGCGTGCGAGTTCAAATCTCGCCTTCGGCACCAGGCAAGGGCGCCCGTAGCGCAGTGGATAGCGCGTTTGGTTGCGGACCAAAAGGTCGGAGGTTCGAGTCCCCCCGGGCGTACCAAACAACCGCATCGAAGAGGGCCTCCAGGCGGAGGCCTTTTTCATTGCGCCCAGTGCAGGAAGGCGCACCTGGCGAGAGCGGTTCGGGCGGGCCTCAGAAGTCCCGGAGGCAGGCGCCCGTGCCCTTGTTGAAGCCCTTGTTGAAGGCGTCGATGCGCTGGCCGGGGGTGCCGTGGGCCTGGGGATCAAAGAACGGGGTGTCGTCCGAATCCCCCACCCGGAAAAGCGCAATCACGGCCTCGTCGAAATCCCGCTCTTCAAGCAGGCCAATGTCCTCCGCGTGTTTCGTGAAGACGCCGGCGAGGCAGTCCGCCTGGAGCTCGTTCTGGATGGAGTATCGATTTTCGTCGTAAAGGATGTCAAGGAGATCCTGGACGAGGTGCCCCCATTCGTGGGCGAGGATGAAGATCGGCGAGTAGTCACCGTTCGTATCGAGTTCTTCCTGGAAGAAGTTGATGTCGTAGTAGATGCTGCGGTCGGCGCCGCAATAGAAGGCGTTGTCGAGGTCCGCTGCGCCACAAGCGGTTTCCAGCCCTTTCTTCCTGTAGCCGACGAACATCTGGGGGCCGCTGTAGTCGAGGTTGTCAGCTTCGAACGTGTCTCGCCAGAATTTGTCGATCTCGCTGCGGCCCAGCTCGATAAGGTCGCGAATCGTGTCCGGGCAGCCGTCCTTGTCCTCGCCGCTCCACTTGCCCCCGTCTTCCTTCTCCTTGGGACACTTATCCTTGCGATCCGGGATCTTGTCGCGGTCGGTGTCCTTGGCCCGCGTGGAGGTCGAGCTATCGTCGTCGGCCCCGCCCCCACAGGAGACCACGGCGAAAGCGACTGCCGACAGGGCAACGAAGAGGAGCGCCCACAGGGGAACGCGCTGCCGAAGCCGCTGGATGCGCGTGTAGAGCAATGCAAGCCTCCGCGGAGAGTGAGGCCGATTGTAGAACGCGGGGTCCGCTACGCGCTCTTGCCACCGAAGGGCCAGATGCGGCGCTTCTTGCCGGGGACGGCGGCCTTCTCCGGCCCATCCCAACCGCGCCCGCAACTCTGGCAGTACGCGTAGACGTTGAGGTTCATGTGGTGGCACCAGGGACATTCACGCATGTTCTTCTCCTCGAACGCAAATTAGAGCGACTGGGTTGTCAGCTTACTCGCTACCGGAATTTGCGCGCGCCGAGGATCGGCCAGGTGTCGATGATTTCGCCGCCGCGTGTCACGAAGTATTCGCTGTGCAGGTTCAGCGTCGTGTCGCCGTGGCTGGGGATCACTTCGAGCAGGTCGCCTGCCTTGAGCTTTGCTATCCCATCGCCGGTGAGATGGGCGTGTTCCTCCGAAAGGCGCGCGACTTTCACGCTCCCATCCTTCGACATCGGCGCGCCAAACTCGTTCGTCAACGACTTCGCCCCCGCATCGCAGACGGCGTAGCGCTCCTTGACGGAGAGCACGGTCGTCAACAGGGTGAGGGCGCAATCGAAGCGACCGGGCATGACCTCCTGGTAGCGCCCATCCATGAAGACGTACGAACCCGCCTGGATCTCCGTGACCGTGTCAAACCCCGAGGCGACCTCGTATGTGCCGGTCCCGCCCACCGAGACCATTTCGGGTGG
>DAOTTM010000182.1:0-2341 GCA_034437915.1 Dehalococcoidia bacterium
CGACGCCCACACCGAAGCCCGGCTCGAACGCCCCAACGGCGGTAGAACTGGATTGTGCCCTGGCCCTCCACCGCAGCCCGCCGAGTGCGACGGTCACGTGCGCGACCCGGTTTACGGGCAGTTCCACCTCCGTGGCCTGGCTCGCACCGGGCGCTATCCCGCCAACGGCGGAGGGGAACGACCCGAACTTCGTGACCCAAGTGCTGTTTGACCAGACCCTCCACGTGACGATGACCGTCTGTAACAAAGACGAATGCGCCGACCCGGTGACGATCGACCTGAAGGTGATCGTGGACCCGGCCACGACGATCAGCCTCGAAAGTTGCGGCCTGACCTCGTCGTCGATTGACTGCCTTGCGGCCGTCTCGACGTCGATCGGCGGTTCCAGCCAGTGGACGATCGCCGTCGGTGGATATTCGCAAACGTTCGACGCGGTCGCCGTCAATGTTTCGCCCGTGGGCATGCGGCTGACGCGGACGCTCATCGATTTCCGTACGCAGGCGCTTTCGCGCGGGGCGATAACGGGCGCCGGCGTTTACCAGATGACGGTCAGCCTGAAGGTCTGCAAGAAGCCGGACCAGCCCGATTCCTGCATTTCCAAATCTGGCACGTACCAATGGGTGATCACATCGAACGTTTCCATCACGAGTTGCGGGACGCCGGCGGGCGGCGGTCAGTTCACGTGCAACGCCGCCGTGCTTGGCGTCAGCGGCTCGGCGACGCAGTGGGCACTATCCGTGCCCGGGTTTTCCGCCAACTTCGGCCCGGCGGGGATCCTCGCGCCAGGCCAGACGGCGATGACGCTCGATCAGGCGCTGGCCTCGTTTCGAAGCGCGGCGCTGGCTGCGGGCGCCATACAAGCGGGAACATCGGTATCACTCACCGTCTCCGTCAATGTTTGCGCGGGGACGTGTACATCGGACAGTAAGTCGTTGAGCTGGATCCCGTGAGATGACGAGGCCAAAGCCCCACACTTCGCCCCGACTGCGCACGCTGCTCGCCGCCTTCGCGCTGATCGCCGTCGTGGCGACCCTGGCGAACCGCCCCCAAGCGGTGACGAAAGCGCTCCAGGATTTCGAACAGCCCATCGAAATCGTCGCCTCCCAGGACACCACCTGCGTCCGTACCTCCTTTGGCAATCGCGTATGCTGGGGCGCGAACCACCTCGGTCAAATGGGCGTTGGCAACGATAACCCCTACACCGGGCTCTACTTCGGCGGCCTCGGTTTCCAGGGCATGAGCGGCGGCGGCCGCCACTTCTGCGGCGTCGACTACCTCAATAGCAACGAAGTGAACTGCTGGGGCGTTAATGTTTTCGGCGAACTCGGCCTCCCTGCCGCCGGCCCGGAAACCTGCAATGGGTCGTTCCCTTGCAACAAATCGCCCGATCGTCCATCGCCTGACGCGTTCGCTGTCTGCGCCGACTACACCTGCTCGACTCGGCTCACCGGCGTTGCCTTCACTGCCGCGGGCGACTACCACAGCTGCGGTGTCACGACCACGAACGTCGTCAAATGTTGGGGACGGAACACCACCGGCCAGCTGGGCGATGGCACGAACGACGGCAAAGAGTTCGCCGTCGATGTCGTGGGTTCTGGCGGCGCGCTCTATGTGACGGCGGGCGGGAATCATACGTGTTATGTGGATGACGGCGGAACCGTGTTCTGTTGGGGCGACAATTACCAGGGTCAGATCGGCAACGGCGTCAGCAACCCGGTCGGCGTTTTCACGAAGACGCCCGTCTGCAATGCCGCGCCCGCGGGTTGCGCCTCCTACCTTGCAAATATCGGAAACCTCGCAGCGGGCCGTGCCCACACCTGCGCACGCACCTACACCGGCGAAGTCTACTGTTGGGGCTCGAATACGAACGGACAGCTCGGATCGGTGTCTAGCGATAGCTGTGATGGCCTGCCCTGTAGTCTCCTCCCCCAGCTTGTCCCCGGCCTCTCCGGAGTGACCCGCCTCGCCGCTGGCGGCGACCATACCTGCGCGATCATCGCATCGGGCGCACTGAAGTGCTGGGGAGCCAACGTTTTTGGGCAGTTGGGCGACGGGTCGACCGTGGGATCCACAGCGCCGGTCCAGGTCTCCGGCCTGACATCGGGGGTGAAGGAGATCGCGGTTGGAGGCAGCCACACCTGCGCTATCGACGGTTCGTACGCCGTCAAGTGCTGGGGCGTTGCCAACCAGGCTGAACTCGGCGATGCGACCGCCGACCCGGCAGTTTGCAATTTCGGCGAAGGTACCCTCGTCTGTGCCCGTACGCCGCGAAACGTCGGCCTCTTTCTCGATGGCCGCCCAACCGTTGCGACGCTGGGCCCCTCCGCGGGAAAAATTGGGG
>DAOTTM010000183.1:0-13959 GCA_034437915.1 Dehalococcoidia bacterium
GGCGCGCAGGGTCTCATGGACGCCGACGGCAGCGGAGAGAACGCGTTCGGCGGTGGCAACGTCCGACGTGGCGACGAGGCGGGCGGCATCGTCCAGGCCTTCGAGGGTGCTTAGCGCCGCCGGGAGCAGGTCCGTCGAGAGCTTCGCGGCGAGGTCAAGGGCGGTGCGAACCTGGAGGCCATCCGCGAGATTCGAAGGCGTCCAGGGCGATGGGTTGGTGCGCAGGAAGAGATCCTCGAAACCCGCGGCCTCTCGCAGCTGCTCGCGAATTTCCGTGACGGCGGGAGCGTTGATCGCCGCGAGGGCCGCACCGCGCCATCGTGCCCTTGCCCGCGCACGCTCGGGCGTGCGCAACAGCCGGCCCTGCATCTCGAAAACGGAGAGGCCCGAGGGTGCGCGCGTCGCATGCATCCTGGCGTCATGGGCGTTGAGGCGATGGCGGCGCGCTTCGAAGGTCGCGTGCAGTGCTTCATCTGGCACCGGAAGCGCATCACGGACGGCGGCCAGCGTCTGCCCAAGCCGCGCCATCACGGCTCGACGCGAAACATCGGCGCCGTGAAGGTCCAATGCGAGGTGCTGAAGACCGTTGGTTTCGAGCCGTCGAAGGACGACTTCGAGGGCCGCCCGCTTTTCTGCCACGAACAGGACACTCTTGCCCTCCGCCGCGAGGCTGGCGATGAGGTTGACGATGGTCTGGCTCTTGCCCGTGCCCGGCGGCCCCTGGATGACGCCGTCCGCCCCCGCCAGGACGCCGGCGACCACGCGGTGCTGGCTGGAGTCAGCATCGACGACCAGGAACTCCGAAGCGGGCCGGACCAGGTCCAACTCGCGCGGGTCGATCCCCACCTGGCCGTTGGCGACGGAGATGCGAGCTTCGGGGACGCCCGCCATCGCGGCGACGACATCGTGCGCCGCCAGCTCATCGCCGAGGGCATTGAGGTCGTTGACCATGACGATCTTCTGGAAGGCGAAATTGCCGAGCACCCACCGCGGCGCGACCGTGAATTCGCCCGCGCGCGTCCCGACGGCGGCCAGGAGGCGGGCGATGGCGCCATCCACGAAGTGCCTCGCAAGCGTCGAGTCCGGCGCGACCGCCGGGGCATCGCCCGGCGTCGGCTCTTCCGCGAGTGGCGAAGCACGCAGCGCCTCGGCATCGAGTTCGAGTCCGAAGTACTGGCGCAGGGCGTGCAGCAATACGGGGTTGATGATCGCCTCGCCGGTCATGCGCAGGGAGAGCGCCTGGCCCTCGCGGCCACGTTTCTCCAGCGCGGCAGGAAAGAGCAGGACCGGGGTTTGCGTCGGTCGGCCACCGTCTTCGGCGGGCCAACTCGCCATTCCGGCGGCGATGTAGAGCGTCTCCAGGCCGCGCTCTTCGATGTTTTCCAGGGCGCGTTTACGGATGCCTTCGAGGATCGCCAGTGTCCGGCGGCGCTGTTCGGGGTCCTCGGGACGGGGGAGAACATCGAAGACATCGAACGAGGGACGGTCCACGCCAGAGAATCCGAGGACGCGAGACATCGCTCCGGGATTGTGTTCGGTGAAGTCGTAGGTGCCGGACTTGAGGTCGCGGAAGAAGAGGAGGTTGTTGCGCCGCGAAAGGTCGATGAGACGTCGCACCCACTCGGCGCGTGCGCGGTCCACGATGGCGCGGCGGGCGGTGGTGATGACAACCTCGTCCGTGGGATTGACTTCGGGCATTGGAGCATCGTAGCGGGCGGAGCGATGTTGCGCCTCGGGCGATCGGCGGGACCATCTCGACGTCTGCTCCGGCGTGGTTCGGACATCCAAGTCCGGACGTGTCCGAGATGGTATCATCCCGTCCATGGCAGAGACGGCTGGCACGGACCACGATCAGCACGGGCGTGTGAGGCAGTCGCGGCCCGAGCCGGGCACCTCCGCCGGAGCCGTTTCGCGCGAGGTCGTTCCGACGCCTATGGGACTCCCGCCCGTCGGCCAGTCGGCGGCAACACACGCGTTGGCCCTGCAAAGGACCGTCGGCAACGCGGCGACGCGACGCATCCTCGCATCGCAAATCCAGCGCAAACTGCCCAAGGGCCTCGCGCCCGGCACCCCGGTCGTCCATCACGAAGAGGGTGGCGACGTCGAGGGTTACCAAATCGTGAAAGCGATCATCGGGAACTACGTAATCAAGGGGCCGGACGACAAGGAGTACAAGGGCATCAGCGGCGGAAACGCCGATTGGGGAGTGGCCGCCGACAAAACTACTTCGCGCGCCGAATGGGAGAAGGTGCGCGCTGCCAGGGAGGCTGGCGCGGAGGCTGAGAAGCTTCGCAAGGAGCTGATCGTTGGCGAGAATTACCTGAGCGCGGACTACCGCCGCATCAACCCGCTCCTCGCTGCCCTCGAAAAGTCGGGCTACACATCTGAACAGGTGCGCGACAAGGCGTTCGATTACAGCGCCAAGAAAGCCACGATCCTCGCGGACATGAAGGCGATCGCGCTTGCCCGAAAGTATACGGATGAGGGCGGTGCGGAGGCATGGACAGAGGCCGAGGTCGATGACGTCTACCGAATGTTGCGCACGATCCTGGACGTCTGGGACAAGTTCGAGACGCCGAAGGGCGCAGGCGGCAAGCAGTACACACGCGTCTTCCGGGGCGATAGCAAGTTCCTCTATGACTCGTTCCCCAAGATCAACCCATCGATCCCGGAGAACGGTTACAAGGAAGGGAACAACGCCGCCAGCGTCGATGTCAGCATGCCCGGCATGCTCTCGACAACCTATGGCGACCCGAAGGAACACAACTACGTGAAGGGCAAGACGGTGGTCTGGGATATTGCCCTCTCCGAAGTCAACGCGGGCAAGGGCCTGGGCGCGAACAACCAGTCGGAGAAGGAACTCACCTTCCCCATCGGCACAGTCCTCAAGATTCACACCATCCTCGTGCGGCAGAAGGACAAGACGGCTGAGGCGGATGCCTATGGGTCGGACGCCGAGGTCGTGCTCAAGGCAACCATCTGAGTTCTGAGTTCCGCTGCACAGGGTTGGTATCTAAATTGCTGATTCTTCTCCCCTCGCCCGCGAGGAACGAGTCGGGCGAGGGGTTGGGGGTGAGGGCGGGATGCCGGACGATGAACGCCCGTTGGAATTCAGATACCCCCCCTTGCCGCGAGTTCTGAGTTGCTGATGTTCTCGGTTCTTAATGCCACTGCACGGAAACTGGCCTCAATTCGAGTAATTTCGACACGGCATGGAACAGAGCCGAACCGTTCGTGCTGAGCCTGTCGAAGCATGAACACGCCGCCACCCATCGTTCGCGTGTGACCGGCCCTTTGTTGCAGCCTCAGCGCCACACGCCAATGACATTTTGCTCAAAACGTTGAACCGCCCGTCTGGCTTTTCCCATGCGCTCAAATGTTCTAGGATGCGTCTCCGATGGCCGCCACGATATCCCCCTCCGCACATGACCCCCGAGAGCTGACCCAGGCGCGGCAGACGCTGCGTGAGGTGTTCGGCCACAAGGAATTTCGCCCCGGACAACCCGAGGTGATCGCCGCCGTGCTCGAAGGACGCGACGTCTTGGCGGTCATGCCCACGGGCGGCGGCAAGAGCGTTTGCTACCAGATCCCGGCGCTGCTCGCCGAGCGCGGCGTGACCGTTGTCGTGTCGCCCCTCCTATCGCTCATGAAGGACCAGGTGGACGCCCTTCGCGCCAACGGTGTCGCCGTCGCCCAGATCAACTCGACCATCCCCCGCGAAGAGCAGATGGAGGTGATGCAGGACGCTGCCGCCGGGCGGCTGGCAATGCTCTATGTCGCCCCCGAACGATTCGGCGATGGCGGCTTCATGACCGCGCTGCGTTCGTGCGAAGTCAACCTCCTCGCCATCGACGAAGCGCACTGCATCTCCCAGTGGGGGCACGATTTCCGCCCCGCATACCGCGACCTCGGGGGCGTGCGCGCGCGCCTCAACAACCCACCCATCATCGCTCTCACCGCCACCGCAGACCCACTCGTGCGCGACGATATCGTGGTGAGGCTCGGGCTCAACGCGCCGACGATCCAGGTCTCGGGCTTCGACCGGCCTAACCTCCATTTCGATGCTGTGCGCGTGAAGAGCCAGAAAGAGAAGCACGAGCGCATCGCGGAAAAGCTCAAGTTGATCGGACAGGAATCGGCGATCGTTTATTGCGGCACGCGGAAAAAGGTGGAGGAGGTGACGGACTATCTTCAGCGCCAGCGGATCAAGTGCGTTCGCTACCACGGGGGCATGGAGGCGGACGAGCGCAAGCGCATCCAGGACGCCTTCGCGCGCGATAGTGTGCGCATCATCATCGCCACCAACGCCTTCGGCATGGGCATCGACAAGCCGGACGTGCGCATGGTGCTGCACCACGATATGCCCGGCGAGATCGAGTCGTACTACCAGGAAGCGGGGCGCGCCGGGCGCGATGGCGAACCGGCCGAATGCACGCTCTACTTCGCGCCACGCGACCGGTCGCTGCGGGAGTTCTTCATCGAGCTTTCGCACCCGGCGCCGCACACCGTGCTCGATGTCTACCGGGCGCTGACGGGGGCTCCGAATGGGCGGGCACACGTGCGCGAACTGATGACGAGCGACGACGAGCCGGGTATCAACGCGGCCATCCAGGCACTGCAGGAGAGTGGACTGTCGGAGCGGCGCGGACAGATGGTCTTCATCACGGGCAAGGGGACGGAGGCGGACATCGACCTGGCGGGCCTCGAAGCGCACCGGGACCATTCCTTCGCCAAGCTCGATGCGATGCAGCGTTACGCGGAATCGCGCACCTGCCTGCGCGCGCGCATCCTCGATTACTTCGGCGACACCGGTTTTTCGCCCGCCTGCGGGAACTGCGGGCCATGTATGGCGCCCGTAGCGAAGCGAGCGGCCGCCCCGGAGCCGGGCGAGGCTCGTTACGACGAAGACACGGTCTTCCACGCCCTCCGCCAGGTGCGCATGCGCTTCGCCGAGGAGACGAACGTGCCGCCGTATGTCATCTTCGCGGACGCGACCCTGCGGGAGATGGCGCACAGGCTGCCGCGCACGAAGATCGAGATGCTCGCGGTGGGGGGCGTGGGCCAGGTGAAGTACGAGAAATACGGCGAGGCCTTCCTCTCCGTCACCAGGGCGGTGACGGCGCCAAAGGTGCCTGCGGGGAGCGCCAACGCACCCACGACGCGCATTCGCGGCCCGCTTCCCGAGGTGGCGATGCGCTCCCGCGATGGCCGCACCATCCCGGACAGCGTTCGACGCACGTGGGAGTTGCTTCGCTCGGGGATGACGATCGCCGAGATCGGCGCCGAGCGCGGCCTCAGCCCGAGCACGATCGCCAACCATATGGAGACGCTCGTCGAAATACGCGAGATCGAAGACATCACGCAGTGGGTGGACGACGCCACGCTGCTGCGCATCCGCAAGGCGGTGGGCGAAGGGCCGATGGGCGCGATGGGCCCGGTCAAGGAAGCGCTCGGCGACGACGTGACCTACGAACAACTGCACCTCGCGCGGGCGATGATCAATAGGCGTTAGGAAATAGCTGTTAGCTGTTAGCTGTTAGCCAATGAGCATGGGGAGCGGTTCTGTTTTGCGCAAGTACCACCATCACGTTGTACAAGACCGTCAACGTAGAAACACACCACTAATAGCTAAAAGCTCTCCTATTCCTTCGCCCCTGTGAACGTGCCCGACCCGAAGGACCCGAACGCCACGTTGCCCGCGACCTTGTCGCCATCGAGCGCGCCACTGAATGCGAGCTCCATCTGGCCCATCGGCCCGTTCACTGTGGCCTTCCATGCGACATTGTTCCCGTCGATCGTGCCTGCCACGGGCGCCGTTCCCTGGGCGCCGCTGAATTCGCCGCTAAGGTCGCCACCGGCCGCGACAAGGTTGAGTTTCGCTTCGCGCGTGCCCATTGGGGTGTTCATCGAGATGTTCCACGTGCCATCGACTGCCATGTCAGAAACCGCCATTCGCCAGGTGTGTGCAGCAGGATGGGGTATCCGGGTCGCTGCCAACGATATTGTGTCACGACCGGAAAACAGATGCGAATCACGTTCAGGTCTGGCACCGTCAGTACCCCGCGGCCCCCGTTGCCATCAACACCGATACCTCCTCGATCGACATCCCGAGGACCTCGAACAGGACATGTTCGTCATGTTCGCCCAGCAAGGGTGAGCGGCGCACAGGCACGCGGCCCGCCTCCCCATGCACCACGGGCAGGCCGGTATACCACCGCGAACCAGACGTCGGGTGCGACACGCAGGAGAATAGCCCGTCAGTGTGCAAAGGGGCGTTAGCCGCCATGTCCTCGCCCCGCACCACTCGGGAGACGGGCACACGTGCGCCGCGAAGGAGGCGCTCGACCTCGTCCACTGTCCGCTCGCGCGTCCACGCCGCTACAAGCTCGTCGAGTTCCGCGCGGCGCGCGAGCCGTCCCGCCGCCGTAGCCAGGCTCGGGTCGTTCGCCCAGGGCGCGGCCACGGCCTCGCGGAAGCGTCCCCATTGTTCGTCATTTTCCACCGCCAGCGCGCACCAGCGATCGTCACCCTCGCAGGGGTAGCAGCCGTGGGGCGCCATATCGAGACTCACATTGCCAACTGCGTGCACGCTGCCCGGCAAGAGTTGGTGCTGGAGGAACTTGTCGCCAATGAGTGACGCCGCTGCTTCAAATTGCGCGCAATCGAGGACGCAGCCTTCGCCTGTCCGGTCCCGACGAAGCACCGCCGCGAGCAGAGCCGTCAAGAACTGCTTCCCCGCGACATGGTCCGGGTGGTTGAGAGTGGAACCGACGGGATACGGATCATCCGGGTGCGCCCAGAGGTTCGCGACGCAGGAGAACGCCTGGAGGTTTGGCCCGAACGTTTGGTACCCGCCATAGGGTCCGTCTCCCAGGCCCTGGCTGCTCATGTAAATGACGTCCGGCCGCACCGCCCGCACGGACTCGTAGTCGACGCCCCACTTCCCCACGACGGGGCCGCGAAGGTTCTCCATCACGATGTCGCACTTCGCCGCCAGTCGAATCAGCACGCCCCTGCCCGCCTCCGTCGTGAGATCGAGAGCGACGCTGGTGACCCCCAGGTTCATCTGGTTGAAGGTGGCCGCGTTGTTGCTGTCACCGGCGCCCGCCACGCCCGCCATCCGCAGGAAATCGAGCTGCTTGCGCGATTCGACCTTGATCACCTCCGCGCCCAGCAGCGCCAGCATCGAAGCCGCCTCTGGGACGACGGCGCCGACACCCAAGTCCAGGACGCGTATTCCAGCGAGGGGCGCGATGGCGTTGGTAACCGTGTGCCCGCGGTGGGCAGTCCGTGGGGCGCCAGCCGACCGAACGTCTCCGCTGTGCTGGCCCAAGGCCGGGGCGGGCGAAGGTGTCGCGACCGGCTCATTCCCGATTCGCAGCGCCGGGCGCATCATCGCTACGGCGCCAAGGTCCGGGTCCTGGACCGAACCGAACAGCTTGCGGGCGTTGACGTGCGGGTCATTCATGAAGGTATCGACATCCAGCACGGGCGTAATCGTCAGCCCCAACCGCTGTCCTTCGTGGAAGAGTGCGAGCATCGACCGGTCCGCGACGATGTCTCCCGCGATGGCGATCATCACTTCGTAATTCTCGGCGCGGAACCTCGGAGAATCCCACTCCGGCAGGGTCAGCGTTTCCGGCCGGCCCAGCAGTTCCACCCAGGCCGCCCAGTGCCGGGGCATGGATGCGAGGACGCGCACGAACCCATCGCGACAGGCCAGGACCGGATACGGCCCCCCGCCGAGGCGCGCCGAGCCGATCCCCTGTCCTGCCACCTGCATCCCATAAGAATGAAGCGGCCGCGTCCACGGAGTACACGTAGCGATCGCTGCTTCCCGCAGCGGCACCTCCCACCACGCCGCCTTGTCTCCTCCCGAACGGATCGAAACGAGCAACATGATAGCGGCGTAGATGCTGGCGCCGTCGAGCGCCAGCCATGAGGGCGCGTTCGTCGGCGGCTGGTGGGGCCATCCACTGGAGGAGAGACCACCGCTCGCCGCGAAGGCGACGATGGACGACGTGCCAAGGCGCTCGGCATCGGTGATGGTGGCGCGCGGCGTCCCCGGCGCCAAGCCCGCGGCCAGCGCTTTGAACGGGGAATATTCGCCAACAAGAACCCCGCTCGCCCGCTCCAGGAGTTGTCGTAGTGTCTCCAAATCCGCCGCATTTCCCGGATCGAGGACCAGGCTTTTCTTGCCGGCATTGCGCGCAAGGAACGGAATGCTCTGCCGCGTCTGCCGCGCGTCCGCTGCATAGGGGCGGCGCGACCGCGTTGCCGCGCCACCGGGAGCCTCCACGAGGTACACCTCCGCGCCCAGGCCAGCCAGCAACAGCCCGCCGTACTCAGTGAGCGCATCCGCGAGTTCGACGACGACGATGCCGTCCAGCAGGCCAGCCATTGAGGGTTCCCCAGGTCCGGTCGGTTCGTGCCACTCGCCCGCGGGGCCAAACCCGGCACGTGGGACGATACCCCTCGGCGGGACTCTGCGAAACTGCCGACCATCGAGGATCGAATCACCCCCGCACTTGCCGAGCCTGTGTCCCTCCGTAGCCCGACCGTCAGGAAGGGTTATCGCGACCGTCTGCGGCCGCACGATCGGGCGAACATCGCCCTCACGCCCGTCGTCTCCGCCAAACGCCCAGCCCGAAGGCGCCAATCAGGGCCGCAGCAACAGCGCCACTCGCCGCCCCAAGCGCGAACGGGCGAGTCCTGCTCTCGGAATTCGAGATTGTCCGCACCGCCGGTGCGGGAAGCGGCGCGACCGCGGGAAACGCCTGCGCCGGGACGCTCGCCAGCGTCACCCTTGCCGCTTGAACACCGCTGTCCCCGTCCCCACGGATACCGTTTCCGACAACCACGGCCCCCGTCATTCCCGGGTGCAAGAAGCAGTAGTACGGGTACGTGCCCGGCTTGTCGAACGTGAACGCCACGCTCTCGCCGCGCCGCCGTTCCTCGTAGTTGCCCCACTCCACCGTCGCTCCCGCCACGTTGTGGGGCGCGTCGTCCAGGTTCGTCCACGTCACCGTTTGCCCCACCTCCACGCGCAAGACCGTCGGCTGAAAGCAGAGCCCCGCGATCGTCACGCCCGTGCCTGTGCCCTCCGTGGACGCCCGTCCCCTGCATCCGCCTCCGGCCCCCGCGGAGACCGGCGCTTCAATGAACAGCGCTCCCACTGTCACCGCCGCCAGCGCCATGCCCATCCCTGTCCATCGAATCCAATTCACCGCACACCTCCTGCTGCCCCGATCTACACCTGCCAGGTGAGAATGGTTCCAACCGCTCAAACTCGGAACTCGGAACTCGGTTCTTTCAGGGCAACCTCTCCGCGATCGCTATCGCCTCCGCCATCGAAAGGTTCGTCTCCATCCGATACCCCAGCGTTGCCCCGTGCCACACGAGCGTCGCCCCCAACACCGTCCGCTGCGAACCCACGACCTCCTTCCCGTCGGCGCCAACGAACCGCACGATGTGTCCCCCGCCCGCAATCCAGTACGCCGGTTGACCGTTCACGCGTGTTTCCTGGACCGAACCCTGTGTTGCGCCTTTCACAAACACGAACTTCTCGAACACTCCCCCGACCGTTTCCCAGAGCGTGAGGTCGCTATAGTCCAACACCACCGAAGGGATGCCGTTGTAGTCGATGGTGTACATCGCCTGGGGCGCCCCTCGCCCGGGGATCAGGGCTGGTTCGCGGCCCAGGCGGCGCCGAAGGTCGTCGGTCGTTGCGGGCGTGGCGATCGCCGCGATGTCTTGCGGCGTCGGGAACGGCGTCGGCGTCACCCCCGGCGCCGGCGTGGGCAACAGTTCGATACGCTCACCTTCGACGGCCAGGCCGAGGAAATCCGCGACCGAATCGCGCACACTCGATAGCGTCGCCAGGGCAACCCCCGCCACCACGACCACCGCAACCGCCGCGACCATGCCCACCCGAAGCATCGGGCGCATGCGGGCGGCGGGCGAGGCTGGCATCAGGCTCGTCGCCTGAGCGAGGGAACCGGCGAAGTCGCGCGTGGGAGGATAAACCATCGCAGCGCCCGCATCCGCGAGGAGTTGTTCCACCCAATTTTCGTCGCGCATGTCAGGCATCCCGCACCTCCCGTCCTGTCGGTCGCAGTTCGGGGTAGCGGCTCTCAACGACCTCTCGTAGCCGCCCGCTCGCACGGTGCAGACGCGACTTCACGGTGCCCGCTGGACGTCCGATCACACCGGCGATTTCCGCCTCGGAGAGGTCGAGGTAATAGCGCAAGTAGAGCACCACCTGGTCATCACCCTTCAGTTCGTGGATCGCCCGCCAAACCGCGTCTCGCTGTTCGCCCCCAAGGGCCGCCGCTTCGGGAGATGGCTGCTGCTCCTGCCGTAACGATGTGACGCGCGCGAACAGGCCAAGCCTGCGGTTCCGCCCGCGCACCTCGTTCAGCGCGAGGTTCGTAACGATGCGCAAGAGCCACGGCCGGAACGGCTCGCCTTCACGGAACGATCCGAGGCCGCGAAAGGCGCGCACGAACGCCCCCTGGGTTACGTCCTGGGCCGCTGCCGCATCCCTCACGATCAGATAGGCGGCGCGAAACGCCACCTCCTGGTGCCACCGCACGAGACGCGCAAACGCCTCCCCGTCGCCCCCGCGGGCGGCCGCAACAACCTGGCTCTCATCCTCAACCGGGTCCACGTGCTCTTTCTACACCAGCACGCGTCCTTTGGTTCCCCAGGGCAACGAAAGGGGGCCACCCGTTTCCGAGTGGCCCCCTCTATTTCCTATCTCCTATTTCCTGACTTCTCGTCCCTACGCCAGCTTCAGCGCCAGCGTCTGCGCGAGGTCCAGGTGGATGCCGGGGCCCATCGTCGTCGTCAGCGTCGCCGACCGGATGTACTGGCCCTTGGCGTCGCGCGGCCGGGCGGCATTGATCGCTTCGATCAGCGCCGCCAGGTTGTCGCGCAGCTTCGTTTCGTCGAAGCTCACCTTGCCCAGCGGCGCGTGGATGTTCGCGAGCCGGTCCAGCCGGAACTCGACGCGCCCCTGCTTCGCATCCGTGACGGTGCGCGCGATGTCCTCGGCGTTGACGACCGTCCCCGAACGCGGGTTCGGCATGAGGCCGCGCGGACCGAGGATTCGGCCCAGGCGGCCGACCTTGCCCATCATCTCGCGTGTGGCGATGGCGACGTCGAAATCCGTCCAGCCGCCAGTGATCTTCGCTATCAGGTCGTCGCTGCCGATATAGTCGGCGCCCGCATCGCGCGCCCAACCGACCGCTTCGCCTTCCGTGAAGACGAGCACGCGCAGGACCTTGCCAAGACCGTGCGGGAGCACCGTGCTGCCGCGTATCTGCTGCTCGGCGTGGCGCGGGTCCAGGCCGGTCTTGATGTGGAGTTCGACGGTCTCATCGAACTTCGCGGGATGGATCTCCCGCGCCAACGCGATCGCTTCGTTCACTTCGTAGAACTTCATCGCGTCGACTTTGGATTGTGCTTCGAGGAACTTCTTTCCCTTTTTGGGCATGGCTATGCGACCTCGATGCCCATGCTGCGGGCGGTTCCTTCGATGATCAGCATCGCTTCGTCGATGCCGTTGGCGTTCAGGTCGGGCATCTTCGTCTCCGCGATGCGGCGAAGGTCGGCGACGGTCACCTTGCCCACCTTTTCCGTGCGCGGGTTGCCGCTGCCCTTGGCGATGCCTGCGGCCTGCCGGAGCATGTCCGCCGCCGGGGGCGTCTTTAGTACAAAGTTGAAGGAGCGATCCTCGAAGATCGTGATCTGCGCGGGGATGATCTGCCCGGCCATGTTGGCCGTGCGCGCGTTGTAGTCCTTGCAGAACTCCATGATGTTCACGCCGTGCTGGCCCAATGCCGGGCCGACTGGCGGGGCCGGGTTCGCTTTCCCGGCGGGTAGTTGCAGCGTTACCACTGCGCGGACTTTCTTTGCCACTGGTCTCTCCTGTGTGTGCTAGCGGCGCACTCGTTGGTACGCCTCCACGAATGGGAGGTGCTGTGTTTCGAATGGTCAGGTGTCCCGGACGATCCCCTTCAGCAACCCCGTCCCGGCTCAGCCGAGACCACGCGCCCCCAAAGGGCACGAACGTTCAGTATGCCGGAGCGCGGCGGGAGGGGCAATGAAGGTTGTGTATTTCTGCTAACATGGCATGGCGACGAACAACCGCCGCCAAGGAGACTGGCATGACCGCACTGGCCATGAGCAACAGCACCTACACGCCGGATGAGTTCCTTTGGCTTCAGGATGCGCACCTGTTCGAACTCATCGATGGCGGGCTAGTGGAGCGCAACATGAGCATTCGTTCAAGTCTTATTGGCATCAAGATCGCCACGGCCCTGGAGAATTATGCTCACGCGAAGGGCGGGTTCGTCATTGGCTCGGATGGCGGACTCCGGATTTTTGGACCAAATCGCGAGAATTGGGTGCGATACCCGGATGTTGCCTACTTCGGCAAGGGACACGTGTTGGCAGACCTTCCCCTTGAGGGCTGGGGCACCGTCGCTCCGGATATCGTGGTCGAGGTCGTTTCACCCAACGACATGGCAGACGAGGTCGAGGCAAAGACGCGGGACTGGCTGGGTGCGGGCGTATCTACCGTCTGGGTCGCCTACCCCACTCTCCGCGAAATCGTCGTCCACACGAAGAGCGGGCGGTACGCCCTGGAGGGCGAACAAGCCCTCACGGACGAACGCCTCCCCGGCTTCTCCGTCCCAGCCGCGAGCTTCTTCCCCGCCGAATAGGCGCCGACCTTGAACACGAACCGGCCCGCGCTGACATCCCCCCGCCGATTCACATTGAGTTCAGGCTAGAGTCCGAGAATCGTCCTCACGGTCGCCTGTACCAGAGCGAAATCGTCCGCGGCCAGCATGCCGAGGTGAGTCCGAATGACCGAACGGTCGATGGTCTGTATGCAGGCCTTCAGGTAAGTCGGCTTCACGAGACCAGCGGCGCGCCAATCAGAGAGGGCTACGTCCGCGAACAAGCCCGTCGCCTGCGAGGTCAGAGGCATCATGATGGCGTCCGCGCGCTCCGCGTGATAGGCGGGAATGCTCAGTATCACTGCCGGTCGGTTCTTGACGCCCTGCTGGTTCGTGAAGACGAACGGAATCAGCACCACGTCTCCCGGACTACATGCTGTCGTAGACGGCATCATCCTCGTTGTCCCAAATCGCGGCGAGAATCGGGTATTCTTCAGCGGTCAAAGCCTTGATTGGTGAGCAATCCTGAACGATAACGACCGGCATCGAAGGCTGGTGCGGCTTGCGGTCGGTCGCGCGCCCGACTTTCAACGGAATGCGCTTCTTCACCTCTCCACCTTCGCGAATCAAGAAGGAGTAGTCGCCGACTCGATTGAAGCTCACGCCGTTCATGGAAACCTGAAAAAGCATTTCAATCGGTGCGCCGGGGGAACCGGTCGATGGCACGTGTCCCTGAATATCGAGACGATGCACTTCGCGTCCCTCCGGATCGACCAAAAGCACCTGAATCTCCTTGTCGGTGTTCGCCTCCAAGGGATCAGCTTCAAATCTAATTATCAACGTCAGGGACGGCTGGCGAAAAGGCAGCCTCGGAAGCTGAATGTGCGCAAATGCGCCGAGGATGTTCAGCTTGTTGTTCGCCGTCGCATTGGCGGCGTCGGCCAAGAGGGCGAGCGCGACTTCCATAACCCATTCTAGCACGCGCGTTCACGTTGATGCGCACCCGTCTCCAACCGAGAGAACGCACTCAGGGCGCTGCCCCCGCCCGTCAGTAGCGCGCGCGTGAGCAAGCGCCGGGCGATATCCTCGTCTCCACGGTCGTCAAGGACCTCGTCGAAGACGCCGGCTTCGCGTTCGACGCGGGGCGTGAGGTAAACCTCAAAGTCGGCGGCAAGCGCCACGTCCACGGCGTGACCGCAATCTCCCACCCGCTCTGCGAATGACGTCGCCGAGTCGCAAATCAAAGCGACGCGCGCAAGCAAGCGGGCTGCGC
>DAOTTM010000184.1:0-14907 GCA_034437915.1 Dehalococcoidia bacterium
GCCTGTCTCCATGTGACGACGGAGACGGCGAACCTCGCCATCGCGCTGCGAGACGGCGGCGCTGAAGTGCGACTCTGCGCGAGCAACCCGCTCTCGACGCAGGACGACGTGGCCGCGGCCCTTGTGAACGACTACGGGATCTCGGTGTTCGCCATCTGCGGCGAAGACAACGAGACGTACTACAAGCACATCCACCAGGCGCTGGAGCACAAACCACAGCTGACAATGGATGACGGCGCCGATGTTGTTGCGACCATCCACAAGGACCGGCGCGACCTGCTGGAGGATGTGGTCGGGGGGACGGAGGAGACGACAACCGGTGTGATCCGCCTGAAAGCGATGGCGAAGGACGGCGCGCTTGGCTACCCGATCGTCGCGATCAACGAATCCGACACGAAGCACCTCTTCGACAACCGATACGGCACGGGACAATCGACGGTCGATGGCATCATCCGGGCCACGAACGTGTTGCTCGCGGGCAAGTTCTTCGTGGTGGCGGGCTACGGATGGTGTGGGCGCGGCGTGGCGAGCCGGGCGAGCGGGCATGGGGCACACGTTGTTGTGACGGAAGTGAATCCCGTGAAGGCGCTTGAGGCGGTGATGGACGGCTACCGCGTGATGCCGATGATGGAGGCGGCGCCGCAGGCGGACTTCATCGTGACGCTCACGGGAGACAACAACATCATCGACCGCCAGCACCTTGAAGCCATGAAAGACGGCGCGATCATGGCGAACAGTGGACACTTCGACAACGAGATCAACCTGAAAGCGCTGGATGCGATGAGCGAGGGCAAGAAGCGCATCCGCGAACACGTCGAAGAGTATCTGATCCAGGATGGGCGGAAACTGTACGTCCTGGGCGAGGGGCGCCTCGTGAACCTGGCGGCGGCGGAAGGGCACCCGGCGGCCGTGATGGATATGTCGTTCGCGAACCAGGCTCTCGGTGCGGAGTGGATCGCGACGAATCACGCGGGGCTGAAGAACGAGGTGTACGAATTGCCGGACGAGATCGACCAGGAGATCGCGCGGCTCAAGCTGCACGCGATGGGTGTGCGCATCGATTACCTGACGGAAGACCAGAAGCGGTATCTGACGAGCTGGCACGAGGGGACGTAGACGAGGCGGCGCCACAACGCCCCTGTAACATGAGTGGCACCACCCGGGGCGGAGGCGCCTGGCATCGTTCGAAGCCACCCGCTTGCTTACGAGCGCGGCTCTGATTCCGCAACATTAGTACTTGGAGCTGTTGATCTCCTGCATCTTGCCCGTAGCGACGTAGATGATGCGTTCGCAGATGTTGGTGCAGCGGTCAGCGATGCGTTCGAGGTTGTGGGCGGTCCAGAGCAGGTAGGTGTTGCGCTGAATCGTGGCAGGTTCGGCGATCATGGCCTTGAAGGATTCCTCATAGACGCTGTCCTGGAGGCGATCCACCTCATCGTCGGCGTTGCAGATCTGGCGTGCCGTTTCGACATCGTGCTCAACGTAGGCTTTGAGCGCGCCAGAGAGCATGGCGACGGCGCGATCGGCCATTGCAGGGATATAGCCAAGCTTCCTCGGCATCGGCTCATCGACCAGCAGGAGGTTGATGCGGGCGATGCCTTCAGCGTGGTCGGCGATGCGTTCGAGGTCGGTCACGATGTAGAGAACGCTGGCAAGCGCGCGCAGATCGGTGGCCATGGGTTGCTGGGAGGCGATCACGAAGAGCGCGCGGTCTTCGATCTCGAAGCGCTTTTCGTTGATGCGGAGGTCATCAGCGATGATTTTTTGCGACCACTGGATGTCGCCATCGCGGAGCGCCTCCATGGAATCGAGGATTGCTTTTTCGGCCATGGAACCCATGGTGAGGATAGCATCCTGCAACTCGGTCAGTTCGCGGTTGAACAGGTCACGCGTCAACGGGCGGCCACCTTTCTATCCGAACCGGCCGCTGATGTAATCCTCTGTGCGCTTATCGCGCGGATTCGTGAACAGTTCGTCGGTGGCTCGGTATTCGATCAGCTGGCCGCTGGTATGCTCATCGGTCAGCATGAATGCGGTGTAGTCTGACACGCGGGCGGCCTGTTGCATATTATGGGTGACGATGACGATCGTGTAATCCTTAACGATTTCGCGCATGAGGTCCTCTATTTTCAGAGTCGCGATGGGATCCAGCGCAGAGCAGGGTTCGTCCATGAGGATAACGTCCGGTTCGTTACCGAGCGCACGGGCGATGCAGAGCCGCTGCTGTTGGCCGCCGGAAAGAGCAAGGCCGGACTTCTTGAGGTCGTTCTTGACCTCGTCCCAAAGGGCGGCGCGTTTGAGGCAGCGCTCCACGAGTTCGTCGATGTTCCCCTTGAAGCCGTTGACTTTGGCGCCGAACGCAACGTTGTCGCGGATCGATTTCGGGAAGGGGTTCGGCTTCTGGAAGACCATTCCGATGCGCCGGCGCACTTCCACGGGATCGATCTTCGGGCCGTAAATGTCCACGCCGTGATAGAGAATCTTGCCCTTGGTCGTGACCTTCGGGATAAGGTCATTCATGCGGTTCATGGAACGGAGCAGAGTGCTTTTCCCGCAGCCGGAGGGGCCGATGAGGGCCGTCACCTTGTTCACGGGGATATCGAGAGAGACACCTGTCAGCGCTTGCTTTTGTCCGTACCAAAGAGACAGGTCGGAGACGGCCAAGGCCGTCGGTTCCAAGGGTCGGGCGATGAGGTTGCGGTCTTCGTCTGCAGGCGAAGACTGCGCTCGGAGGGGGTCTGCACCCTGGCCTGGCGTCATGGGGCGGATATCTACGGTCGGCATTTGGGTACCTCTTCCTTGCGCGATTTCTTCGACGCTCATTTTCGGCGGAACCGCTCACGGATAAGCACCGCGGAGAGGTTCATACCGATCACGCCAACCATGAGGACGATGATCCCGGCGGCGGCGTTTTTGCGAAACGCCTCCTGGGGAAGCGTCGTCCAGTTATAGATCTGAATGGGGAGTGTGGTGAAGCTGTCGTTGACGCTCCTATTGTCGAACGCGATGAAGGCGAACGCGCCGATCATGATGAGGGCGGCGGTTTCGCCGGCGGCGCGGGCGATGGCGAGGATTGTGCCGGTCATGATGCCTGGAATGGCCCCGGGGAGGACGTGATACCACACGGTCTGCCAGCGAGTTGCGCCGAGGGCGAGGGAGCCGTCTCGCAGGCTCGGGGGAACCTGGCGGATCGCTTCCACGGAGGCGATCACGGTCATCGGCAGGATCATGAGGGCGAGTGTGAGGGAACCGGTGAGGATTGATCCGCCAAGCTTTGGAATGACCTGGATCCCGCCAATTTCAAGGCCACGAACGAAGATCGTGAGGCCGAGAATTCCGTAGATGATTGATGGGACTCCCGCGAGGTTTGCGATGTTCAGGCGGATAATCGCTGTGACGCGGCCTTTCGGGGCGAACTCTTCCAGCAACACGGCGGTGCCGATTGCCAGCGGGATGGCGAGCATGACGGTCATCGCCATGACCCAAGCGGAGCCGAGGATCGAGGAACGGAGGCCAGCGTCCACAGCGCGGCGGGACGGGTAGCTTGTGAAGAAGTCCATATTGAGACGGCTGCTGCCAAGGCGAGTGACGTCGATAGCGAGGAAGAGAAGCACGAACACACCGACGAGCGTGGCGCCAAGCAAGCCGTAGCGAGAGCCGCGGGACATCGCCTGGCGACGAGCGACAGAACCAGTGGCGTGCAGTGAAATTTCCGGAGGAGCCGGTTGGAGCGCCATCAGTCGTAAGCCTCTCGGAAGCGATTGACGATGATCGTCGCCGCCACGTTCGTGATGAAAGTGAAGATGAAGAGGGCCGTGGCGACGGCGAAGAGCGAGGTGTATTGGATGGTACCGCGGGCGACATCACCGAGGCCGACCTGGAGCATGTAGCCTGTCATCGTTTGGACGCTCTCCAGTGGCAGCAGCGTGAGATTCGGCGTGGAACCTGCGGCAATGGCCACGATCATGGTCTCGCCGATGACGCGGGCGACGGCGAGCAGGACCGCGGCGATGATGCCGGAAAGGGCTGCCGGGAAGACGACTTTGAATGCGACTTCCAGGCGCGTGGAGCCGAGGCCGTAGGCGGCTTCGCGCAGGTCGCGTGGGACACTTGCCATCGCGTCTTCGGAAACGGAAGCAATCGTGGGCAGGATCATGACGGCCATGACGAGGCTCGCGCTGAAGGCATTGAAAATAGGTACGCGATCAGCGCCCAGCAAAGGTCGGAGGAAGTCCTCAGTGATGAACGTGAGCGCGAAGAAGGCGTAGACCACCGTCGGCACGCCTGCGAGCGATTCGAGCACCGGCTTCAGGACGCGTCGAACGTTGGGATGGGCGTATTCGCTCAGGTAGACTGCCGCCGCCAGCCCGAGAGGGAGGGCGAAGAGCAATGACCAGAAGAGCACGTTCATAGTACCCGCGACAAGCTCCCATATCCCGAACTGCTCTGGTTCGAAGAGCGGCTGCCAGTTGGTCGTGAAAAGAAATTCGGTCACGGGGACGGTGCGGAAGAAGTTGACGGTCTCCTCAAAGAGCGTGAAGACGATCAATACCGTTGTCAGGAGAGAGACGATCCCGCAGGACCAGAGCGCCCAGACGATGAGCACCTCGAAGGGATGCCGCCAGCGAGACTTCTGAAGTCGACGTGTGAGGGCCTCCGCCTCGGGGCTTCCATGCAGGGGGAAGGTCTGCTCGGTCATTGCTTCCTGTCGATCGGCGCCATTCGAGGCGGGCGACGGTAGTGTTGTACCAGAAGGCGGACGGCTGACCAAGGGTCAACCGTCCGCCAATTGGGAGTCCGTAGGGCCAGGCCCTACCTGGGCAGGAACGTGGTGAGCTTGTCCGCCTGGGTCTTTAGGAGAGCTGCGGGAAGACTGATGTAGCCAACTTCCTTGGAAAGCTTGTTCATGTTGTCGATATAGAACTTCACGAAGCCGAGCACTTCCGGGCGTTCCTTCAAATAGGTCTGGCTCGTATAGATGAACAACGGGCGGCTCAACGGCTTGTAGGCGCCGGATAGAGCGGTGTCGAACGTTGGCGCGACACAACCAGCGCCACCATCGACCTGAACCGCGGTCAGCTTCTTGCCGGCCTCTTCGAAGTACGCAAAGCCGAAGTATCCAATTGCGTTCTTGTCGCCTTCGATGCCCTTGACGAGGACATTGTCGTCTTCGGAGGCGGTCCCATCCGAGCGGTGCGGAGGTTCGTTGCTCTTCTCGCCGCGAAGCTTGATCGCTTCCTTGAAGTAGTCGAACGTGCCGGAATCCGCTCCGGGGAAGTAGAACTTAATGTTCTCGGCGGGCCAGGCAGGGTTGATATCCTTCCATTGCTTGGCGCCGCCGCTCTTGAAAAGCGTCTGGATCTGTGCGCTGGTGAGGCACTTCGCCCACGTGTTCTGGGGGTTGACGACGAGGCTCAGAGCGTCGATTGCCACCTGCACCTCGACGATGTCCGTGTTGGAGATTCCAGCCGCGGCGCAGGCGTCCTTCTCTTTTTGGTTGATTGGACGAGAGGCGTCGGAGACCTGGATCTCCTTGCGGCAGAACTTCTCGAACCCGCCGCCGGTGCCGGACAACGCGACGTTGGCCTTGACACCCTTGGCGACCTTGCTGAATTCTTCGGCGACAGCCTGGGAGATTGGGAAGACGGTCGAAGAACCATCGACCTTCACTTCGCCCTTGAGGCTGGCGTAATCGATGGCGGTCGTTGCTGCCGTGGGCACCGTTGCCGTGGAGGCGTCATCATCGTCTCCGCCGCAGGCCATGGCGAGACTTCCGATGATGAGCGGGGCAATCGCGAAGATCGCGACGCGGCGGACGAGGCTGTTTTTTCGAAACATGAGTCTCCCTGAAGTTGAACTGGATTGCTTCACGACCTGACCGTATCGAGCAGCGTTTAAGGGCTTGTTAACAATCGCGCCCGTGAGATGGCCGATGCCCGAAGCGAGGATTTACCGTCCGATTGCAATGCGCATACGCGGAGATTACAAAGGAGGGGCAGAGTACACGAAGGACAGCCGTGCGACCGCGGCTGGTCCTGCCCTCTGGTTGCCGGGGCTCTGGACCTGCCCTCCGTCCCGGGGGAAACCCCGGTGGCAAGTCCGGAGCCCCCGGCGCATACTTGGCAAAGGCGCGCGCGCCGGAGACCGCCACGGACATGACACAAAAGATCCTGATTGTCGATGATGAAGCCAACATCCGGGACCTCGCCCGGCTTTACCTGGAGAAGGAAGGCTTCATGGTGGAATCCGCCACGGACGGGAACGACGCCCTCTTGCGCTTCCACCAGGCCCCGCCAGCGATGGTCGTGCTGGACGTGATGATGCCGGGCATGGACGGGTTCGAAGTGTGCCGCGAATTGCGGCGAGATACGGATGTGCCGATCCTCATGCTGACGGCGCGAAGCGAGGATATCGACAAGATCGTCGGGCTGGAACTCGGCGCGGATGACTACATGACGAAGCCGTTCAACCCGCGCGAAATGGTTGCGCGGGTCAAGGCGATATTGCGGCGCTCAGAGGGTGGCCGAAAGCCGGCGTCCTCGACTTTTGCGCTTGGCAACCTGACGGTTGACCGGGCGCGGCGGGAAACCCGGATTGCGGAGGAAATCCTGGACCTCCGGACGAAAGAGTTTGACCTCCTCATGGCGTTCATGGAAAACCCGGGGATTGCCCTCACGCGCGACCAGCTGTTGGAAGGGGTCTGGGGGTACGAATTCGGGGGTGAGACGCGGACCGTTGACGTTCATGTGCAGCACCTGCGGGAAAAGCTCTCGCCCTCCAACGTGCGAATCGAAACGTTGCGTGGGGTCGGCTACAAGCTGAGCGAGATTTCGGCCTGATAGCCCGGAGGCGCGGCTAGCGGCATGGGAAGCATCCAACTTCGCCTGTTCATGACGTACCTCATGATCATCGGGGTAACACTCGGGCTTACGGCCTCGAGCCTCTTCCTCTTGCTCGGCGGATATCGCGATGACATCACGTACGGAAACCTGGAGGACATTGGCCGGCTGACGGATTCGACGGCCAATGACGCGATACGGACCGCAGCCAGTCAGCCCTCCCCCGAAGCATTGAAGGCGGAGGACTTGCTGTTCACCTTGCGCCAGTTCCTCGAGCGGAGGGACGCGGACGAGATCCGGGGAGAGACGTCGGTGGCGATTGTGGATCGGGGCGGACAGGTCATTGCTGGACTCTGGCGGGCTCCACGAACGCTAACGCTGGAGGGCGGCGCCATCTCCTGGAGGAACAGCAGCGAACGCGTCATCGTATCACCCGTGCCAGACGCAGCGCGCACGCCAAGGCAGTGCCAGCTTGAACCATCGAGCGGACCATCCTTGCTTTGTGTGGCGATGCCGCTCAGCGAGAAGGTGCTGCAAACGTTTCCCGGGACAGACGCGGCCGCGCTTATCGTGGCGAAGCCGGCCGCCGATCTTGGTGAGGTGTTCGGAGACCTCATGCCGCGGCTGCTGTTCTCCGGATTGATCGGCGTGGCGGCGGCACTCATCCTCGGCTTCGCATTTTCGCAAAGCGTGACGGCGCCGCTGCGCAACATCGCGCGGGCGGCGAGAAGCGTGGCACGCGGCAACTATCGGCAGCGCGTGCCCGCGACCGGCCCGCGGGAGGTGCGCGACCTCGCGGCGAACTTCAATCGGATGACGGAGGAGGTGCAACGCTCCCAACAAACGCTCCGGGACTTCCTCGCCAACATCTCCCACGAATTGAAGACGCCGCTCACAAGTATTCGCGGCTTCAGCAGTGCGATCCTCGACGGCACGATTGTTGACACGCCGGGAATTGAACGGTCCGCACGGATCATTAGCGACGAATCGAGCAGAGTGCTTCGCCTCGTGGAGGAACTCCTGGACCTATCCCGCATTGAGAGCGGCCAGATCTCCATGCGCCAGGAGGACATCCCTATCAACGAACTCTTCCAGCATGTCGGGGAGGTGTTTGCGTTGCGAAGCGAAGAGTCCGCTGTCCGCCTCGAGTTGCCGGGCGCTGTGAGCACCCACATCCGAGGAGACTTCGACCGCTTGGAGCAGGTGATGAACAACCTCCTGGACAACGCCTTCCGGCACACGCCGCGGACCGGCAGCATCCGCATCGCAACATCCGAGCCACGCAGCGGGTTCGTCCAGGTGAGCATCACCGATACCGGAGCGGGAATCCCGCCTGACCACATCCCACATCTGTTCGAACGGTTTTACCGTGCTCCGCCAGGCGGCACGACGCGCGTGAAGGGATACGGCCTCGGCCTCGCGATATGCCGGGAAATCGTGCGCTCCCACGGTGGTGAGATCTGGGCCACGAGCGACGCGGGCCGCGGGACGACGTTTTCGTTCACTCTGCCCATCGCGGGCCGAACAGCACGGAAAGTCTCCGCGCGATAGGGTTGAGGCCCAGTCCAAAGCCAACTCGACCGGTCCAACCGACGAGCACTATCGCCATCTTGTAGAGTCCGACGCCCTCGTAGTAGGCGAGGTTGTGCAGCGGCGTTCCTGTGACTGCCTGGTACGCCTCGCTGAGGACGGTGTGCCCATCGGGACCGGGAACACCGCCGAAGACCGTGAGCAAGGCGGAGTAAAATCCGAGGTCAGCGCGAGGGTCGCCAATGCTGGCCACCTCCCAATCGAGGACCGCCGTCACGAGGTCCCCCTCAACGAGATAGTTGCCGGGGTTTGGGTCGCCGTGAAGGAACGCGTAGCGCGCATCCGCCGGTTCGTTGCGGCGGAGGAAGTCGCCGAGGGTGACGAGCAGTGGCGCGCGATCGATGCGCGCGTGGCTGGCACGAGCGCGCCAGGCGGCGAGGTCGGATTCGAGCGGCGAGGGGGCTTCGGCTGAAGGCAGGAGAAAGTCGAGTCCGGCACGCCGCCAATCGACGGCGTGTACGGTGGCGAGCGCCTTTGCCACGGCTTCGAGGCGCGGGGAACGGCCCCCGTACCAAAAGAGCGGCAGCGTTTCCCCACGTTCGCGCGTCATGAAGAAGAACGGCGCTCCGATGATTGAAGGATCGCGTTCGAGCCAGGCAACGCTGGGGACGGGTACATCAGTGCGGGCAAGGGCGCGCATCACGCGGAACTGGCGTGAGATGTCGTACGGAGCGAGGATGCCCTCCCGTCGCTCCGGGCGGAGGACCATGGGAATGGTGTGGTCGCGGTCGCCAGTGCGAACCACGATATCGACGCCTATCGTGTCGTTGCTCGCGCCGGCGGGCATGCCGCTGAGTTCCCCAAGCGCGACCCCGTCCGCGGAGGGCAACTGGCGATCAAGGTAGGTTGCGAGGTTCGCGCGCCAGTCCACTCAGCCGAGCTCAGCGAGCGCCTGGGCGAGGAGCGCATCGAGGTCCGCCCGGTTATACCAGGGCGAGGAGCCGTTAAAGGCGACCCAGCCATCGTGGATGACGCCGAGTTGGAATAGCCAAAACGCGCGAAAGTACGCCATCCCCGTGAGCTTCGCCGCGGAAACCGACTCATACGCGCGTACGAATCCCGCTTCTTCGGCAGGCCCGAACGGTGCTCCCTTGAGATGGGAGAGGGCGACGAGCTGTCCGACATCGGAGCGCGGGTCGCTGATTCGCGCCTGTTCCCAATCCACAACGGCGACCACCTTCTTCGCGCGGAAGAGGTAGTTGTAGACGTTGATATCGCCCTGGCAGAAGGCGAAGCGACCGTCCGCAGGGACTGTGGCGCGGAGCACGGCGAGCGCCTCGACGAGCAGCCCGTCGTCGGAGCATCCGAACGCATCCATGCGGGCGGCGACGGACTCGACCTCGATAAGCGTTGCATCGCGGGCGGAATTTGGGACGCCAAGGAAATCGAGGCCGAGCGCGTGCCATTCGACACGATGAATCTCGGAGACGGCTGTGGTGAAGGCCGCGTAGTCTGCTTCGGCGCCTGCCTCTCCCATGTGCGGGGCGTCCACGAACTCCATAAGGGCGAACGGGGCGCCGAGGATTGACGGGTCGGCTTCGGTGGCGAGGACGCGCGGGACCGGGACCGTCGATTGGGCGAGGCGTTTGAGGACTTCCGCTTCGCGGAGGACATCGTAGGGTTCGAAAATGCCACGGTCGCGCTGTAAGCGGAGGACGACCGCGGCGGTTGGCACGGCACGGAGCAAGACTTTGCAGGTGATATTCGAAGCGCCACCCGGGAACGGTTCGATGCGCTCCACGCGGGAGCCGCGCAGCTCGGGGACTTGCTGAAGCCAGTGCTCAACGGCCTGAAGCGGGGGAGTCATCGTTGGCCATTATGAACGATGAGCGGGCGAACGTCGCCGACCGCGGGACGGCTCGCAAGAGCACAGTGATCATCTTCGGTCGCAACCGCGTACTGTTACGCATGAGGGATCGATGATCGAGTACCGGCTTGCGGAGGATGCGGACCTCATGGCGGCGGTCGCCCAGGGGCGGGACGCGGCCCTTGGGGTCCTGTACGACCGCTATCATCGGCAGGCATTCGCGTTCGCGCTGCGCATTCTCGGCGCCGAGTCGGACGCGGAAGAGGCGGTGCAAGAGACGTTCGTACGCGTGTGGCGGAGCGCCGGGCAATACGACCAGTCCCGCGCGGCGGTGCTCAGTTGGCTCCTTTCGATCACACGAAACCTTTGTCTTGATGAGTTGCGGCGACGGCGGCGGCGGGCGCCCGAAGTACAGGAGCTTGAAGACGCGATGGAGCACCCATCGAACGACCGTACGGACGAAGCAGCGGAACGGACGATTCTGGGCGAACAGGTCCGCGGAGCGCTGCAATCGCTTTCGAGCGAACAACGAAGCGCGATCGAGCTCGTGTACTTTCACGGGCTTTCGAGCCGGGAGGTTGGGCGAGTGCTGGGCGTGCCTGCGCCGACAGTGCGGAGCCGTCTGCGCCTCGGGTTGCTGAAACTTGGGGGAGTACTCCAGGCCAGGGGGTTGATTGCAGTTGACTGAGCAAGAGGAACCCCTGAATCTGCGGGAGCTGCTGGCGGAGTATGCGCTTGGCGTGCTGAGCGAGGCCGAGGCCGCCTCCGTGCGAGCGCTCCTGGCGACGGACGCGGAAGCGCGTGACGAGTACGACGAGATGGCGGGGGTGGCGCGCCTGCTCCCGCTCGCCGCCGAGGAACGTTCGCCCGGGCAACACGTGCGCGACGGATTGATGGAGCGCGTGGCAAGCGAACCGCGAGTGATTTCGAGTGCGCGTACAGAGGGATCAACTCCGATTCGGCGCTGGGTCCTGGCCAGTGCCGCTGCCGCCATCCTGCTGGTTGGCGGCGGCGCGGCCGCAGGGTACGTGGCCTCCAGCGACGGCCCCGACGCCGCCCTTCGGGGGCAGGTTGCGCGGCAGGCAGGGGTCGTTGAAGCGGCCGCGCGTGGGACGCTATCCATAACGCGCGGCGAAGAGGGCAACCAAAAGATGGTGTTGGCCTATGCACCGGGCGCTTCTGACGCGTTCGTCTACGTCCAGGGACTGGCCGCGCCGCCAAAGGGGAAGGCATACCAGGCGTGGTTCACGCGTGACGGGAAAGTATTCGAACCCGCGGAGGTCTTCTCGACGCAAGACGGTGGTGTCTGGCTGCACGCGGACGGGGCCGTTTCCAGTTATGCGGCGGCCGGCTTCACGATTGAAGACGAAGGCGGCGCAAAGACCCCAAGCCAGGCCCCGTTCATCACACTGACCCTTGCCAGCGCCGCGAAGCGCCCTTGATTCGCTACGTTGATTTCCCGACGATCTCGGCCTTGCGTAGATGGGCGATGGTGTGTTCGTCGAACCCGCACTCCGCGAGCACGGCGTCCGTATCGGCATCGAGGAGCGGGGAGGGGCGGTTGGCGACTATCGGTGTTTTGTCCATGCGGATCGGCGGCGCGAACGTCTTGTAGGGGCCGAGCGCTTCGTGTTCGAGTTCGATGATGTAATCATTGGCGAGGACCTGGGGTTCTTCGAACACTTCGTGGGGGAAGTTAAAAGGGCCGCAAGGCACGCCTCCGGCGCGGAAAGCGGCAACCCATTCGGTCGTGGTGCGCGTGCGGAAGAGGTCCTCGGCCTCACGCAGGAGCGTGCTCAGCGCATCCCAGGCTTCGGGTGTCCCGAGTTCGAAACCAGGGTCCATTCGCGGGTCGTGGAGACCGGTGACCTCGCGGACGCGGCGGTTGAGCGTTGGGCTGAGCGCGCCGAGCGAAACGAAGCCGTCCTTTGTGCGGTAATGGCGGAAGTAGATGTTGCCATGGCCGCCCGCGAGGATCGTGTTCTGGAAGAGGCGTACTTGCTGGTCGAACGTTGCGCCGCTGGCGCGGGCATCGCGCATGCGCTCGGCATATGGTTCCCAGATCGGCGGATCCGTGGCGCCGAACCAGTTGACAAGGTTGTTTCCGAAGGCGAGGGCGGTGGAGAGGAGAGAGGTTTCGACGCGCTGGCCTTCGCCGGTGAGGTCGCGGTGGCGAAGGGCTGTGACCGCGCCCAGGGCGGAGAGGAAGCCCGTGCCGTTGTCGTTATAAGCGGGGCGCACGGATTCGGGCGCGGTGCCCGCCTCGTTGGAGCGCGCGGTGATGGCGCCCGTCCCGGAGAGCCCCTGGACGATGACATCGTAGCCGCCGTCGCCGCCCATGGGTCCCTTCGCGCCGACAGGCCAGTGCTCGACAACGATGATGTCTTCGCGCATGGCGCGGAGGTCTTCGTATGTGAGCCGGTAACGGGGCAGGTCCGTGGGCTTGAGGGACATCAGGACGATGTCGGAGCGAGCTACGAGGCGTTCCATGACAGCGCGACTCTCGGGTTGAGTGATATCGAGGCAGAAGCTCCGCTTGCCGCGGTTGAGGACAACGTAGCCCTTACTTTCTCCGGGAAAGACGGGGTGCTGGTTGTGGCGAAAGGCGTCGCCTTCGCGCGGTTCGATCTTGATGACCTCGGCGCCCATATCGGCGAGAAGGAGGCCACACATGGGCATCGCCATCGCCTGGGCGACTTCGAGGACACGGATACCGTGGAGGGGGCCGCGCGCGTTGGCGCCTGGCTGTTCGCTCATCCCTGGAGAAGCCTGGTGATGGACTCGACGAACTCTTCGCCGGGGGCCAATTGTACGGTGCCGGATTGGCGCAACTCGGCGAGGGAGCGGGCGAAATCGACGAAGTGGCGCATCATGATGCCCACCTGGATATAGATGGCGAAACCCAGGTCGGAGGCTTCTCGCGACGTCACCAGCCAACTGTTGAGGAGCTGGGGAATGCCCCGAAGCTCGACCGATGCGCGTTCGATGGCTTCGCGCGTCTTCAGGCCATCGACGAAGACCATGTCCGCGCCCGCGGCGCGGTACGCTCGCGCGCGAGCGAGCGCATCTTCCCAACCGTTCGGGGCGAGAGCATCGGTTCTGGCGATGATGACGAGGCCGGGATCTTTGCGGGCGGCGACGGCAGCCTTCACTTTCGCGACCATGTCATCCCTGGGGATGACGCGCTTGCCATCGAGGAAGCCGCAGCGTTTCGGCCATTCCTGGTCCTCGATGTGGAGGGCGGAGACGCCAACGCGCTCATAGGCGGCGACCGTGCGCGCGACGTTCGCTTCGTTGCCGTAGCCCGTGTCCGCATCGGCAATGACGGGCACGTTGACGACGGCGGATATCCGTGCGGCGTTGGCGGACATTTCGCCGAGGGCGATCATGCCGAGGTCGGGAAGGCCATGGGAGGCGGCCGTGCCGAAGCCGGTCATATAGACGGCATCGAACCCGGCCGCCTCGGCGAGCTTGGCCTGGACGCCATCAAAGACGAACGGCGCGGTGACGGTACCGGCCGACATGAGATCGCGGAGCTTCGAACCCTGGCTCATCCGGCGAAGACCGCTGTGTGTGCCGAGTCCAGGTACTCATCGAGGCGGGTGATCTTGCCATCGACGACGGTGCAAACGATGCAGGCGGGGAGTTCAAGCGCCCTCCCACTCTGAGTTGTTCCACGCATCACGTGCTGCTGGACGAATCCTGTTGGCGTCGGTTGGCGGCGGATCTCATCGTAACGTCTCCCCGCGACGTTTTTGATCACCCAGGCGAGCGTGCGCAGGTTCTGGTCGCGCGACTGTTCGATGCCGTCATTGTTGTGCCAGATGACGACACCGTCGGCGTAGCAATCGCGGACTGCGTCGATATCGCCGCGGCCGATGGCACTGAAAAGCCGGTCCGCGACATCCAGTGTGGAAATGTCCATTTGTTTCCCTCATCCCGGGTTGGGTTATCGCCGAAGCATACGCTGCCCGAGGCTCAGGCTCATGCGCGGACGGACGGATTCGCGCGCGGGCACAGGCTCGCGGCGCAACACGAACGTCATCGTTAGGAAATGTGGCGGAAACGGACGGGCAACGTGCTCGAAACGACGCCCGCATACCGTTCTCATATTCCCTGCGCAGTGGGGCCAGGACAGGCGACTCCGGAACGGTGACTACCGACCCGGGGTTCTGACCGCGCAGAAGGGCTACGGCATTGCCGCCCCTCTGTCCCCCACCGCACACGGAGACCGACCCGCGCGACGCGGGCAGTTTTGTGAGCCACATGGTGGCGAGGAGGGGTGCCGGAATGATGGTCGAGGTCAGCCGGCGGCGCTGGCTGCCTGCATCGAAGACCTTCGCGCCGGCGGGCGGGCTGCTGCGCCTGCGCCAGGTGTTCGCAGTTGCCCCGATCGTCGCCATCGTCCTTGCGCTCGGCGCGACCGCGGTATTGGCGGATGGGCCAGAGGTCGATCCCGCCGGAACGGTCCTGGGAGCCGCCGAAGACCTCGCGGGCATCAGTATCGGTGGGGGTCAGGGCTTCGCCGTCCTGGACGCGGACGGCGCCTTCGATGCAGTTGCGACGGCAAAGGTGTTCGAGGACGCGAAGACGAAGGAACCCTTCGCCTACAACCTCGCGGGTTACGTCAACCAGAACCGCCTCGCTATCAACTTCATGTGGGTACTCATC
>DAOTTM010000185.1:0-2696 GCA_034437915.1 Dehalococcoidia bacterium
ATGGATACACCGCCCGGCACCCGCCTCCGTTTCGCCACAGACGATGAACTGCCCGAAAACCTGCGCAAGCGCACCGACGCCGTCACGCGCGTCTTCGGGCACAATTCGACACTGCTTGAAAACTGGTACAAGTGGTATCGCCCGCTCATCCGCGACCTCTCCCTACCCGCGCGGCTCAAGGAGATCGCGCGCATGCGCGTGGCCCAGCTCAACGCCTGCGACTTCTGACAGGCCGCCCGGCTTCCCCTGTCAGGGGAAGGTGAAACCCTCGAAGAAGAGACCGTCGCAAAGGTGCGCAACTGGGGCGATTCCGACCTCTCCCCCGCCGAGAAGTCCGCGCTGCACTACACAGAGCGGCTGTTCATCGACCACAACAACATCGACCAGGCGCTCTTCGACGAACTCCTGGAGTTCTATACGGAAGAACAGATCGTCGAACTGGGCTGGGCCGTGGTGAGCTATATGGGCTTCGGCCGCCTGATCCACACCTTCGGCATCCGCCCGGGGTAGTGATGACGGCGCGCCGCCCCGACCCCATGTCTGTCTGATTTTCGGCCCTTTCCTACACGGGAACGCCCGCCCCGCTTGCTTCGCGCGCGGCTCTGATTCGCTGGGTTCCGGATAATCGTTACCGTGGCCCCAATTCGAGCACCGTATCGTATCTCGCGGGGGCGAGTTCGCCGCGATGGTATTCGATGGCGAGGCCGGTCACGCGGTAGAGCGCGGTCGCCAGGTTCAGGAGCGCGTAGTTGACCGTGACGACATCGAACAGCTCCAGGCCCACGTTCGTGGGGACGACGGCGGTGGCCGTGACCGCCGCCAGCTGCGCGCGCCGGAGGATTGCGGCGGCGGCGGCGTTTGCCGTCGCATCGGACGTGAGGTCGAGGTTTCTGTGGACGGCCAGGCGTCCGCCCTGGGAATAGATCTCGGGCTGGCTGAAGGCCTGGGCATAGCGCACGGTTGCGGCGGAAGCGGCCCGCGTCCAGTTCGCGGCGGGGGCGGCATCGATGCGTTCACAGGTGGGCAGGGGGTGTTCGCCCGCGCCGCCGAAGGTGTACACCGAAGCATCGGATGGGGCGAGATCGCGCACACGAAATGCGCCCTCATCCGCCCGGGCATGATCCTGCACGTTCGCGAGCAAGCGTTGGAGGATGCTGTCGCCACGTTCGCCCGCGCCATAGGCGAAGGCGGGCGTGCCACTGCTCCATTCGCTTGAAGTCGTCGCGGCGAAGGCGACAAACCCGGTCTTGGCGGCGATGCGGCTGAAGATCGCCCCGCGCGTCAACGCCCCGGCAGCCGATTGAAACGCCACCGGCGCCGCCCAACGGCCGGCCGCCTCCCACGGGCCATCGCCGACGATGGTCACGATCCTTCGGCCCTTTTCCACTGAATGGCGAATGCGCTGGACGGCAAAGCGGATGCTGGCGCCATATTCATCCCCGACCGTCGTGGCATAGCCGAGGTCCAGGCGGATCGAACAGCCCACGAACAGGTTCGGGGTGGCGCCCGTGAGCAGCGCAAAGTCGGCGTCATCGAGCACGACCGTCGCCCGCAGCGAAGTCGCCGAGAGCCGCACCGATGTCGAGAGCAGCCGGTTCGAATAGTCGGTCGTACCGTTGAGGATGGCGAACCAGACAGCGGACGGGGTGACGGCCCAGGCGTATCCTTGCGCCGCCTGGTAGGTGACGGCCAGCCCGAACGCGGACGACGCCTCGTGCGGTTCCGGTTCGAGCCAAACCGGTTGGTTCGCGCCCAGCGTTGTCGGCGAATGCGAATAGAACGCGCGGTTGAAGGCGACGGCGCCCGTCTCCTTCTGGGCGAAGAACACATGGGCCTCGAGGGAGGGCATGATGATCGCCCCGCCCGCGTAGCTCGTCGTCGATGCGCTGTCTGCGTCGGCGATGGTGTTGAGGCTCGACCAGGCGTTGGAGGGCAGTCCGCCGTCGCCCATTAAGCAGCCGTAGGCGCGTTTGCTCCCACTGGCGTCGGCGCCCGTGACGACGAGGTGGAAGTCGCTTCCATCGAAGCCAGCGCCGATGCCCGCGATCGAAGCGAGGGAGTTCGTCCAGGCGGTTCCCGCGCCCGCCCACGTTCCTGCCGTGCGGCGGATGCGGTAGAGCGTGCCGCCCGAAGAGTAGAAGACGCAGAGGTCAGTCCCGTTCGCGCGATACCGGTGGCCCACCCAGGTGACCGCGGAACCATGATTGACGATGTCCGCGCTTGCCCCCCACGAAGCGCCGTTGTCCAGGCTCTGGCGGATCTTGATGATATTGCCGAGCACGTAAATCATCGTGGACTCGCTCGTCCCCGTCGCCAGCGAGATCCCCGTCCCCGGTGTGGCGATCGCACCGAGGCTCGTCCATGAGGAGTAGGTCGAGAGCGCCCCCGGCGATGCGACGCGGGAGTGGTGCACCGTGCCCGCGTCGTTGCGGGCGCGGAGCAGGGAGTTGTCGCCGCCCATGACGACGGCGGCGGGGGAGTCCGTTTCGCTCCCGGTGTAGTAACGCGTCCAACGAAAGAGCGGGAGCTGTGATCGCTTCGATTCGGCAGTGACACGGATGCGGGGCACACGACGGGCGCCGCGTTGGTGGGCGAGCAGGGTGGCGGAGAGCGTAATCATGCCGGGAACCGTTACCCAGCCGGGACCATTGCTCCAAGGTGCGCGGGGCACAACGCGTCGCCAGCGACGTTCGCGG
>DAOTTM010000186.1:0-2006 GCA_034437915.1 Dehalococcoidia bacterium
AAGGGCCGGTCACACTCGAACCATGGACAGCGGCGTGTTCATCTTTCGACAGGCTCAGGACGAACGGGGGTGACAGGCGGAACGACGTGAAAATCGAACCAGGACAAGGCGCACGCAAAACTTTGACGCCCACCCCAAGGTAGGGAACGGAACCACGTTGTCGGCCAAACGTTGTATGCTGCGCCGTCACGCCCAGCACCGGGCGCGGAAGGCAGGGCTAAACAAGATGGAACCATGGATCGTTGGCAGTGAACCAAGTGAGCGCTTTCCTGTATGGACGCGCGCGAATGTCGGGGAAGTGTTCCCGGACCCGGTGACCCCGTTGAGCTTTAGCCTCTTCATGGAGGAAACAGTCGAAGGCGCCTGGCGGGACGCGCTTGTGCGGATGGGCGCCTTCACCCACGACGAGTTCGCCCCCGGCCGCATGGAGGCGCTGGGCGTCTTCGGGGGCTACTGCTACCTCAACGCCTCCGTCACCCGGATCCTCGGCGAACGCGCCCCTGGCATGTCCGCCCAGATGATGGATGACCTCTTCTTCGGCGCCCAGCCCGGCATTCCGCCGTATACCGTCGCGCCCGGCGACGTGAACGAGGAACGAACGGCCGCAATCGGGGCGACGCTACAGTGGGTGATGACCACCGAATCCCTTGAATTCCCCGAGGCAAGTGCCGTCCGCATGGACGAACTCCGGGCGCAACGGCCTGACCTGGAATCCATGTCGAACGAGGAACTCTGGGCGCACGCCACGTCGCTGCTCACCGCGGACTTCCGGCAGCTGTTCAGTGAACACATCTTCGTGACCTTCCTCAGCTCTATCCCCGTCGGAGCGCTCTCACAGATCTGCGCGGCGGTTGGGCGCCCCACCGATGCCCTTCGTGTCATCTCCGGCGTCGGCGACGTCGAATCGGCCGCTCCATCGTTGGTGATGTGGGATCTCGGCCGGAAGGTGGCGGCGGACGCGTCCCTGACGGTCGCCTTCGACGCCGGGGTGCCGGGGCTGATGGGTAGACTCCATGCGCTGGGAACGCCCGCCCGAGGTTTCCTCGCTGACTTCGATGACTTCATTTATCGTTTCGGCGCGCGCGGCCCCAACGAATGGGAGTCGCGCTTCCACACCTGGGAGACGCGGCCAGAGCTTGCACTGGCTGCCATCGACCGCATGCGCTTCGCGTCGCCCGAAGCGTCCCCCGCCGGGCGCCATCCGCAACTGGCGGCGGAACGCGAGCGCATCACGGCGGAGATAGCTGAAATGCTTGCCGGTGACCCCGAGACACAGGGGATGTTCCTCGCCGCCGTGCATGCTGCCATCCTCTTCCAGGCGGGACGCGAACGCACGAAAACGAACAACGTCAAGCTCATCCAGGAGGCGCGGATGGCACTGCATACGGCCTGCCGACGAGTCGTCGCGGCCGGTCACTGCGAAGACGAAGGGGACTACGCGCTCCTCCTGGCGGATGAGATGGACGGCTGGATAGGCGACCCCGCCCGCTACGCCGGTACCATCAGCGAGCGGCGGGCGCTCTACGCGGACTATGCCTCGCTCCAAGAGCCGTTTGTGTTCTTCGGCACAATCGCCGACCCGGGTACATGGCCCCGCCGCGCGGACGCAGTTGTTGAGCCCGTCGCGGTCGGCGACGTCCTCGCGGGATTCCCGGGCTGCCCGGGCACGGTCACGGGCATCGCCCGCGTGGTCCTCGACCCGCTCGACCCCACCGCGCTCGAGGCCGGCGACATCCTCGTCGCCCCTCTCACGGATCCGTCATGGACGCCGCTTTTCGTCTCCGCGGGAGGCGTGATCGTCAATGTCGGCGCGGCCCAGAGCCACGCCATGATCGTCAGCCGCGAACTTGGCATCCCCTGCGTTCCCTCGGTCACCAACGCGACGAAGCGCATCCCCAGTGGCGCCCTCGTGGAAGTGAATGGAGACGCAGGGACGGTCACAATCCTGAGGTTGCCGTAAGGTCCGCCCGCGGCCTGGCGCCCTCGGGCATGGTCCCGGGGCGCAT
>DAOTTM010000187.1:0-3178 GCA_034437915.1 Dehalococcoidia bacterium
TTCCAACAGCGGGGCGACCTTCGCGTAGTCCGGCAGGAACATCCGCTCGCGCACCGGGACGTCGTTCGGGTTGATGAGGCTGCCGAGGTCGGGCGCGTTCTTGAACAGCTCATACAGCCGTTCGAGTTGCGCCCGCAGGTTGACGTCGTCGCCGGCCAGCTTCGTCCACTCGCTCAGTTGCCCGCCCACGGAAAGGCCGCTGCAAGCAATGTTTGGCAGCACGGCCGGGGAATCGTAAATCGGCAGCTTGTGCTTCCAGCCGTCAAAGCTCAGCGCGAAGGCGGCGATCTGGGTGCAACGCGGGTCCAGTTCAAGCCCGAAGAGGTTGTCGCGCAGCACGGCCGCCGATGCCTCGCCCTCGCTCAGTCCCTCCTCCTCCATCCGCATCTTGCGCAGCAAATCCGCCGCCGCCACAAGAAAATGCCCCGACCCACAACACGGGTCCATCACGGTCACGTCTTTCGCCCGCTCCGGCCACCCCTCGAACCTCCCCGCCGCAGGGATTCGAACGTCCTCCGGTGGTTCCGCTCCCGCTCCGGCGGCAGCCGGCGCGGGGCCAGACTCCCCCTCGCCCGCGAAGTCGGGAGAGGGGGTCGGGGGGTGAGGGCGGAACCGCAGATACTCCCACTCCTTTAGCAGCGGACTCTGCGGGTGGCGCGCCGCCCACCAGGCGCCAAGCGAGTTCTCGAGCAGGAAGCGCACCATGTAGTGCTCGGTGAAGAGCTGGGTGACGGGCGCGAGGTCCTTGCCGCCCACCTTGCGCCCGCTGGCGTTGACCTCCTGCTTGGCCTTCGTCTGCCAGAACTGGTAGACCCAGCCCAGGGCGTCGTCCGCCTGGAAGAGTTCGCTGGGCAGGGCGTTCAGCAGCGCCTCCAGCTCCTGCCGGTGGTTCGATGCGAAGCGCACGCGGGACGAGGGGTCGGCGCGCGTGAAGATGCCGGGGAGCATGGCGCTGGCGTACTTCGCCGCCACCATCCACTCATCCGGTTCCCCTTCGGACTCAGCCAGCTCCGCGCACTCCTGGAGGGTGACAGGCACGCGTTCCGTCGGATGGATGAGCAGTTCGTTTTCGGCGAGGAAGCGGGCGAAGAGCATGCGGTGCCACTGTTCGTAGGCCACCTCCTCGATGAGCCGCTTCTCGCCGTCGCGCGGGTTCCCCTCGCCCAGCGCGCGCTGGCGGGCGCGAAGCTCGTTGCGATGGATTCGCGCGTCGTCGGCAAGGCCGTTGGAGTATTCGCGGTCGACCGCCAGCACTTCGAGAGCGGCTTTGGCGGCTTTCTCGGCAACTTCGCGGGCTTCGATGACGGTCTTTTCGAGCTGCTTCCGCAGTCCGGTGGCTAGTGGTGGCATGCCTGCGCTCCTAAATGATGACGGGGTTGCCGGCGTCGATATGGGCCATGATGTCGGTGCGCAGGGCCGCGAGATAGCTGTCCACCTCGGTCGGGTTGTTCAGCGTCGCGCCCTTCGGCGAAACCTTGACGGCGGTAGGCTGGAGCTTTTTCGCCGCCTGCTCCCGCGCGCGTGTGACGTGTCCGGGCAGCGCCACGAGCTTCTCCGCCCATTCATCCAGCGGGCTCTGGTCCAGGGCTGAGAGCAGCGAGACCGGGTCGCCGACCTGGAGTTCCGGCACAGGCAGGAGTTTGCAGTTAAAGAGGATGCCGTCGCGATCGTCCTCCGCCAGCTTCTGCCATTCCGCGGAACCTTCGAGTGTCGCCAGTTCGTTCGCTCGTTCGTCCACAACCCGCTTGCGCGCGCTGGTCACCCCCGCCCGCAGTGCCTCCGCCAGCTGCTGGATGAGCGGCGCTACGGGGTCCGGGTTATCGAGCAACGTCCGGCCAGAGAGGATGGCGTTCGCGTGCTCCTGGACCTGCTCCGCAAGCGGCAGATCGCGCGCATGAACGAGCAGCCGTTTCATCTGTTCCCAGCGCGGGCGCCGCTCGCCGATGGCCTTTTCACTCGCGATCCAGGCTGCATAATTGGTCGCCAGTTCCTTGCGCTTGCCTGCGACGGTCGTGAACTGCACTTCGTCCGTGAGGGCGATGAGCTCCTGGATGTCGAGCGTTGACGGCTGCGGCGCTACGGGAGCATCGCCCCCGGCACGCTTCGCGGCCTCCATCAGCCGGTCCAGTATGGGCCGGACAGCGCTCTCCTCTTCGCCGTTCTTGATCATCAGACCGACGTCGCTCGCCAGTCCGCGCATGGCGATTCGTTGAGGCGCGCCGATGGGTGTCCCAACGGCGGAAAACTCCGCCGTGCCAATTTGGTTCTGGACGAGCTGCTTGACGGTCACAAGCTGGCTATTGAGTTTCGCCCGCAGGAAGCCGCCCGCGACCAGGGCACAGAGTGCTCCATCCACGGCGTCCTGCCCCCACCCGTATGGCGCGGAGAGAAATTGCTTGCGCACTTCGCTCCCCTTCTTCCCGGACCCGCCGACGAAGCTTCGCACCTCCTGGCAGACGGGATGCTGGTCGGCATCTGTCTGGTGAGCAACGAAGCTCATCGCGTCTGGCGCACCCTCGTGCGCTTTCTCGCGAACCTTGCCCCAGCCATCGTGGTCCGCCATCGCGAACTTCGGGAAGAGGCGCAATGTGCTGTCCTCGGCGGCGCTCCTGACGGAGTCGGCCAGCGAACCGCCTGCGACCTCGTTGCCGCCGCCCTGAAAGACGCGGGCGGGTTGGAGTGTCTCCGCGACGCGCTGGTTCAGCTTGTTCCGCTCGGCGCTTACCCGGGATGTCATGGAAGCCTTAGCCTCCGTGCCCTCGGGGGTCATCGGCGCGGGCCGGGACTTGATCGTCGTGTCGGCTGCCAGATGCGCGGCGATGGCGTCGTTGATGGCTGAGCCGCTCGGCCGCGGAATGAAGACGAATATCACCGGGCTATCGGTCCCGGCGGCCCGCGCGTCCGCTTGCACGGATGCGTCGGTGGCGTTCCAGCCGTCGCGCACCCACACCGGGATCGCGCCGGTGTTCTTGGGTGGGGCATCGGCCCCGAAGAAGAACTCGGCCTTGCGCGGGACCTTGCCTTTGCCCTGCAGCGGCTTGATGTCCTTCAGCGCCAGGCTGACGGCAGCCTTGAGTTCCGTACCGCGAGTCTCGGTGATGCGCGGGCTGTCGTTGGCGATTGAGGCCAGGTGCTTACGAAAGTCCGCCTCCCACTCCGCGCTCTCCTTGGTCTGGAG
>DAOTTM010000188.1:0-2800 GCA_034437915.1 Dehalococcoidia bacterium
GACCACAAGTCGGTTGGGGAGGGAGTACTCGAGGCGCGCTTGACGTTCGGACCCGGGTACCGAATCTAGTTCGGGCGCGAGGGAAACCATCTCGTGCTGCTTCTACTCGGAGGCGACAAGGCGACACAGGAGAAGGACATCCGACAGGCCCGCCAGTTCTGGAGGGCCTATCAGGAGGCGATGCGTCATGGTAAGGCGAAGTAGTGACTGGAACGAGGGCCTCGCGACAGATCTCCAAGACGACGGGTTTGCGCGGGAGTTCCTCCTGGCAGCTATCGACGAGGGCGTGCCCCTACAGCAAGCGCTGGCCAAGGTAGTGCGTGCCATCGGGGTAAAGGAGTTCGCCGCGAGGATAGGCATGGCGAGTCCGAACGTGTCGCGAGCCATCGATGGACGCCATAAGCCCAAGCAGGAGACCTTGAATCGGTTGCTGGAACCGTTCGGCCTGAGACTAGGGCTGACGCTGATTCGTGAACCGACGGGTCGGCACGCTGCCTGAACGAGATGAGCTGTCACGACTGCGGCGCGACCGGGTCCAGTGAGGGCCTTGCGGCCCCGATTCCTATCGTCGCTCGACATTGCCCGCCTGCATCCAGCAAGCATTACGGGGGGCGCTCCTGGTCTTGAGACCATGGTTCCTGGTAGCGGTCGAACGGCTATGCTCATCTTGCCGTGGTGCCCGCCCGAGCGAAGCGAGGAAGTGCAACCACCGGCGCCGGGTCGCCCCGGGCGGTCTCCCGCCCGGGGCTCCCACTGATCCGGACGTGCGCAATTAACGCATCCGGCTCGTCGGTCCACGGATTCGCTACGCCGGAGGGGCGCGGGCGGAGAGCGCCGGCACCGGGAGCGGGTATCGCCCCAAGAGCCGACGCATCTCCTCCCAGTTGAGGAAACCACGCTGCGAGCGGCGACCAAGCCACCGCTTCCAGATGCCCTCTACCTCGCCGCGGAAGCGTTGGAGTGCCCACGAGTTCCCGATGATGCCGTAGTACCCGAAGTGACCCCGTAGCTTCTGCGTCAGCGCCTTCCACTGCTCCTTGACCGACTCGTGCCGATGCTTCCGGCACCAGTCCGCCACCCGAGTGAGCGCTCGGGCGAAACGGTCTTTGGCTGTCTTGCGCTTCACCACCCAGTTGCCCTTCAGCGAGCGACCCCAACCGTGCGTGAACCCCAGCAGCTTCAGCGTCCCAGGGCCGGGCGCGCGCGAGTTCCCTTTCGAGGACCCGTATCGCGCTGGCCGCAGGAATCTCACGAGCCGGGTCTTCTCCGGGTGCAGCGTCAGGCCGTACCGACCGAATCGCTTCGGCAGCACTTCCAGAACGCGCCGTGCGTCGTCCTCGTTCGAGAATACGAACGCCGCATCGTCCGCGTAGCGGACCAGAAACGCGCGACCCTTCAGCCGCGGCTGGACCTCCTGCGTGAACCATACGTCGAGCACCTCGTGCAAGTAGACGTTCGCAAGCAAGGGCGAAATCACTCCGCCCTGCGGACTGCCGGCCTCGGGGTACGACAGCTCCCCCGCTTCCAGCACGCCCGCGTTCAGCCACTTCCCTATCAGTCGAAGCAGCACTCCATCACGTACCCGATGGCCAAGCAAGTCCCGTAGACACTCGTGGTCCAAGTTGTCGAAGAATTTCTGGATATCGACCTCGAGAACCCACCCGCCCTTCATCTCCATCGTCTGCTCCCAGAAACGCCGCAGTGCGTCGTGCGCCGAGCGTCCGGGCCGGAACCCGTACGAGCAGTCCAGAAAGTCCTGCTCGTACACGGCACCGAGCACCATCGCCACGGCGCGTTGAAGCACCTTGTCCTCGAAGGTTGGAATGCCGATGGGCCGCGTCTGCGAGCCATCGCCCTTCGCGATGTGCACACGTCGCACGGGCGGAGCTTGGTACGTGCCGGACTTCGCGCGCTCCAGCAGCGAACGGAGGTTGTCCTCCAAGTTCGCGGCATACTTCTGCGCGGTCTGCCCGTCCACGCCCGTGGCGCCGTCCTTGCGCGTGAGCCGGTACGCCTCCTTGAGCCAGTCGATGTCGATGTGGTGGGCGAGTGTCGTGAATGCCATGGTGGGCGCTTGCCTCGCCAACCCTGCTATCTGCTGGAGTTTCGGTGAGATGGTACTGAAGCCCGATGTCTTCATCATCGTTCCCTCCGGCAGTTCCGTGTACCGGTGCCTCTCTTTCCTCCGCGGGGTCCCTCGGGTCGGTTCCCCCGTTTCATCGGTACTATTGAGGCACTCCGACTCCCCGTCGCACGTTCCGCGTCACTTCGTTGCCTTCGTTCGGCGGTACCTTGCCCCTCGACATCAAGGCGAGGACACGGCGGGGTCTCCCAGGTTCCTGCGGGTCCCCAATGCGTACATGCCCTGCTCTCGGACCCCGGCAGGACCATCGTGCCGGGCCTAAACCAGCACGAACGGTGTTGCCTTCCGCTAATGCTACGGCGTCGGCTCCCACATTTGAATGATTTCGGGGCTCTATCACACGGCCTACACGCTCGCTGTCTACGCTTCGCAGTCACGGTTACCCGTCGCTTCTTTTACGACCACGCAAGACTCGCTTCCGGCTGGTGGCCAGCCTTGACCGGGCGGGGGGCGATGATGCCCGCCTCCCGCTGGGACCCTCTGTGAGGTTTCTGCTCAGCTCATGGCATCCTCCTCACCCAGGCTTCTCCTGGCGCAAAGCACACGCTTGATTGCGGCCTGTGCGGCCATCAAACGATGGGGAAGCTGCCGGCGGGTGTCCCAACGCGTGCGTTCGGGGCGACGGTAGATGCGGTCATCGCGGTCCTGATGGGGGTT
>DAOTTM010000189.1:0-7732 GCA_034437915.1 Dehalococcoidia bacterium
ATCCGGTCCGACCCCGTGTCCTCTCGGAACGCGCTTCTCGGTTCTCGGAACTCGGCTCTCGTCTTACACTGGAATTCGCCCGCCCTCGTAGCTCAAGGGATAGAGCAACGGCCTTCTAATCCGTTTGTTGCAGGTTCGAGTCCTGCCGGGGGCGCCACGAAGTTCCCAGAGTGGTCGGTGCAACAACGAGCGAACGATGGGATATCCTGTCTTGCGACGGCAGCTTTTCTAGGGAACGATCCTCATGCAGAGTCGCCGAGTTCAAGAAAGAGGTTCGCTCGGTAATGATAGTTCCGGCAAGCGTGCGCCCTCGCATGGCCGCTCTCATCGAACGATATAGTTCGGTACTATATCCGTTTCCGATCGAGTCGGTCCTCGACCGTCTACCGGCCCGTGGCTGGTTGGTTCCATTTGCGGACCGAGACGAAGGTGGCTTGAAGTTGGCAGGCCTCGTTTCAAAGGGCAACGTCAAGCTAGCATTCGACCTCGGTAACAAGACATTGGGAGTTCGGGGCATCGAGCCCACCGAGACGCTCGCGGAGTTCCAGGAACTTTCGCAGTTTCTTATGGCTGATTTCGGTTTGGGTCCTGAGGTTACCACCCACTATTTGGAATGGCGATTCACTGGATCCGTGGACTTGGGGTCTTCTCCGAAAAGGAATCCGACGGAGCTGCTTGAAGATTGGTGGGACGGCCATGATCGGAGCGCGGTCTTTGCGCAGGTGATGGAAAAGTTGCTACCTGGCGATCCCATCGGTGTCTACGGAATTAGGATGGCTACGAAGGGAAAAGCTGCGAACCGACCGAATTGGACGGAACTCACGCTGGCCCCCGATGTTACCGCTGGAACTCGCTTTTACAATTTCGACCTGATTTACCGAAACGAAGACAAGATCCTCGTGGAGCGTGTCGCGGCAGATGCCACGGCGATTGTCATCGCCGCCATCGAGGAGTTGGAGCGATGACCGAGGAGTCCTTGTCGACCGCTGAACAACCGATCACGATGGCAGGCACCGAGTTGGGATTCTCGTGGGCGGCAGCGTCCGCCTTCGCGCCGACCCGACAAATAACTGTCTCGCAGGAAGATCTCGGGCACGCGACCGTTACGAAAGCCGTCCGGATTTCCGAAACTCAGTCTGAGGAACAGACCGGGGCGGACTTTTGGTCGCGTTTGTCGAAAATTGAAGCGGAGGCGTTCATGTCGGGCCGTGCCGCGACCGACGCAGTACCTGCCGGGAGTGTTCCTCTAGCGTCGCGAATCGACGAGTCTGACCTTGAGTCGCGGTCGCTCTTGACCACTTCGATACGGCGCCTCGCTCCGGTCATGCATGCGATCATAGCGTCGAAAGCATCGCGGACGGGTCTCGAAATCATGCAGGCGTACTTCGATGTGGATCGGGACGAAGACGAGAACACGCGGCAGCTAGTTGTTATAGTTCGCGTGAACGCCAATGCCAGTCAGGCCCTAGCATTCTGGGCAAGCCTCGACTATGAACTGGATCGCTGGCTCGTCGAGCTTCCACCGAACGAACGGCAAACAATCACCAATCGGTTAGGACTCAGATTCGCCTGGAATGGTTAATTGGAGTGGCGTGTGCCATACGACCCTCAAGATATGCTGAAGTTGGCAGACTTTCTTTTCCGATCAGCGGGTTCTGGCTGTCATGACGAGACTCGGTTCCGCGCCGCGATCAGCCGATGCTATTACGCGTGTTGGCTAACCGCGCGCGACCAACTCTGGGGAGTAGACGGACGCCCGACGACCGGTCAAGCACGCCTCTTGCCAAGGGGTCAAAGCGGCGGAAGGTTAGGTTCGCATGAGCAGGTCATCGAAGCACTCGGCGTGCAACCACGAGTTTCGCGCGGGGCGAAACGCCGAAAGGACCAGCTCGCTTCCCTCAAGGAACTGAGGACCGTGGCCGACTATCGACACGACGATAAGCATCGGGACGTGCAAAGGGTTTTTGGACTCTACGGCGTCAGTAGCTGGGAGAAGTTAGCCCAACAAGCATTTACGATAACCGCCAACATTCTGCCGGAGCTCAGGACGATCGGCAGGTTCAACTAGCGGGTAGGCGGAACTCCCCGAATCGCCCCACTGGTTGAACGGGGCGCGAGCGAACGTACGCTTTTCATCGCCGAATCGCAGCCCCACGTCGTCCTAACGCCCGACCGCGCAGCAAGGTTGGCTTACATCGACAGCGCCCTATCCGCCCTTGCTCGCCCCCGTGATGTCGGCCATTAGTTGCAGGGCTTCCGGCTGGCGGGAATTCACCGAGAGGGTGGTCACTCCGCAGTCCTCCCAGGCCTTGTAGCGCTCCTTGATGCGGGCGACGGGGCCGACGAGCGACATCTCATCGACCAGTTCATCCGGGACGGCGTCGGTGGCCTCTTGCTTGCGACCGGAGAGGTAGAGCTCCTGGATCTTCGCGGCGGCGTCGCCATAGCCGTACTTGATGGCCATCTCGTTGTGGAAGTTCTTCTCCTTCGCGCCCATGCCGCCAACATAGAGCGCGACGTGGGGCTTCTGCATCGCGAGCAGGGCCTTCACGTCGTCGCCAATGGCCACATTGCAACCGGCGAGGATGTCGAAGACCTTGTACCCCTTGCCGTTGCCCGCGCGCTTGAAGCCCTCTTCTAGCGGCGGGCGCCACATGTGCATGCGCTGGGGCGAGAACCAGATCGGCAGCCAACCATCCGCGAGTTCGGCGGTGTTGCGGATGTTGATTGGCCCCATTGTCGCGAGGTACACGGGGAGCTGGCGCCCGTGGAGGATGCTCTTGAGCGGCTTCCCAAGACCGGTTGCGCCGGGACCCATGTACGGCAGCTGATACTCCTCGCCCTGGAACGAGACGGGCTCTTCGCGCGCCCAGATCTTGCGCAGGATCTGCACGTACTCGCGCGTGCGCGCCGATGGTTTGCCATAGGGAACGCCGTGCCAGCCCTCGATGACCTGCGGCCCGGAGAGCCCGAGGCCGACGAGCATGCGCCCGCCGGAAATTGCGTCCAAGGTCGATGTCGTCATCGCGCACATCGCGGGCGTGCGGCCCGGGATCTGCATGATGCCGGTTCCGAGCTTGATCTTGGTCGTCAGGGCGGCGATGTAGGCAAGCGGGGTGATGGCGTCCGAGCCATAGGCTTCCGCCGTCCAGATCGAGTCATACCCCATCCGTTCGACTTCGAGGATGTGGTCGATCGGGATGCTCATCCTGGCGCCCGAATAGCCGATGCCGGTGGCAAGTTTCATCGTCGTTCTCCGAATTTTGTTATGGCACAAGCGTACCAGATACTGTTTCTCTGAGATGAGTACTTTGGAGACCATGAGGATCGAAGCTGGCCGCGACTACCTTCTCTTCGATGGCGATTGCGGCATCTGTTCGCATTCAGCGAACGTCGCCCGGCGCATCGACCGCAATCACCGGTTCGTCATCGAGCCCTACCAGGACTTTGCTGAAGCGGAACTGCTCGCGTTTGGCATCTCGTTCGGCGACTGCACGAAGGAGCTTCAGGTTATCACGCGCCGTGGCGGCGTCGTTTCCGGGGCGGGCGCTATCAACTATTTCTTGTGGCAGCGATTCCCGGGGAAACTTCTCGTTATTGTGATCTGGACGGTGCCGCTTCTGCCGCTTGTAGAGATGGCCGCATACGCCCTCGTGGCCCGCAACCGCCGTCGAATCTCGCTCTTGCTCGGCTTGGAGGTCTGCAGCGTCACCACGGTACCGGCGGCGTCTGCATCACTCCAGCGCCACGACGTCGCCCACCCGAATGATCCGTAGCGGCACGCCCGCCACCTCCAGCCCGGGACGGAAGGTCTCTTCGTCGAGGTGATACGTGATCGGCGGGCACCAGTCGTCGTGGTGGTTGAGGATCACTTCGCCGGGCTGGAGGAGGTTCGCCATCTGCGCGACGAAGGCCTGGGGGCCGTCGTGGCATGGCTCTCCATCGATGTTCGGGGTCGAAAACGCCGCCGCCGCGGAGAGCAGCGCGAGGTCCGGCGCTTCATCCGCGGCTGCCTCCCACGATGCCGTGACCATCCCGGGCGTATCGTGCCAGAAAAGTCGGAAGTCGTCCCAGGTGAGTACGTAAGCGAGGGGGCCGCCGTCGTTACGCTGCTTCTCAGGCGCGTTCGCGAGGTGCGCGAGTGCGGCGGCGCAGCCTTCGGGATCGACCGCGTGGAGGTCCGCCGTCCGCTTCGCGCGGTCGCGCCCGAGCTTGTCCGGCCATTCACGGAGGCCGTTGAAGCCGTGCAGAGACGGGTACGTTTTCACTTCGACTGGCCCGAGCTGCAACGTTTCGCCGCCGGAACAGGAAACAGTGCTCGCTTCGGGAACACCCTCGTCGCGCACGATCTCACAGCTCAAAGCGGAACCAATCACCGTCGCACCGGTGGCCTTCGCTACGAGCCCCGCTTCGGCGATGTGGTCGAAGTGCGAGTGCCCGACAAGAATCCAATCGGCGCGCGTGATCTCTTCGGCCCGCCTCGGGACGGGTGGTGCGGTGGGCGCACGATTGATGTAGGCGTCCAGCCAGATGACCGTCTCCCCGACGGTCAGACGCCAAGTCGCTGTCCCGAACCATTCCAGCGTCGCTCGCATCAAAATCACCCCGATTAATCGAATGTCAGGAGCATAAACGAAAGGCCCCGCGCATGCGGAGCCCCTCGTGTTCGTTCCTGGAAAAAAACTACACGCGCACTTGCGCCAGTATTTGTTGCAGGTCGATGTAACGGTCAGCGGCGTTGCGGAGGTTTGTCGCGGTACTCGACCCGACGGCTACAACTTCGACGCGCACGCCCTTGCGCTGCACCGCCTCGACGAGGTACTGGAAATCGCCGTCACCCGAAACGAGGCAGACGACATCCAGGCGGTCGAGCATTTCGAGGACATCGATCGCGATTTCGATATCGACATTCGCCTTGACGGAGCCGTCCTGGAAGCGCTTGAGCGGCTTCGTGACCACCTTGTAGCCGCGACCGAGGAACGGTTCCGCGAAACGCTGGGTCTCGAGGCTGACGTTGGTGTCTTCGTGGACTGGCGCATAGGAAATCGCGCGGATGAGCTGGCGATCTCTCGTCAGCATCGCCATGATCTTCGACCAATCGAAGCGAGCACGAAGGCGGTCGCACGCCAGCTCAATGTTCGCGGCGTCAACGAAGATTCCGACACGCGCGGGGTTTGCCGCCACGGTCCCTCCGCTGGCGCCCACGGGGCCGCGACGACCGGATTCGTCCTGGGCGCGCACGAGCTGTTCGATCTGGCGCCCCTGCTGTTCGATGGCGCGCAGGATGGAGGCGGTATCCAGCGGGCTCGCCGCGACGGCCACGGTCGTCGGCGCGTCCACCGGACGGGTTCGCGGGGTTCGCGTACGTGGGGCGCGCGCCACGGGTTCGACGGCTTCGGATTCTGGCGCGTCTGTGTCATCGACTGGGGCTGCGACCGCTGCTGCTGCACGCGTGCGACGTGCGCGGACGGGTTTCGGGGCCTCGGCCACGGCCTCTTCGGACTCGGCGCTCTCGTCGGATTCGGGCGTGCCATCGGCGCCGGGGCGCTTGCGGCCGCGTCCACCGCGGGTGCCGCGGCGAGTCGGGCGTTTTACGTTGTCTTCGAGCGCCTCTGGGCTCGGTTCGGGAAGCGCTATCGCTTCGGGTTCGACGACGGCAACGGCCGCCGGTTCTTTACGTCTTGGAAAAATGTTCAGGACCATCGATTCTCAGTTATTGGTTTTAGTTTTCAGATGCCCATGCGCTGAAGCACGCTGATGCGGGCAGCGACATTGCCCGCGATGCGCTGGAGCGCTTTCGCTGATTCGGATTCGGGCCGACCGTAAACGATCGGCACTCCCCGGTCCGCGCCTTCGCGCACGTCCGGTTCGATAGGGATTTCGCCAAGGAAATCAATTCCCAGCGTTTCGGCGGCTTTGCGCGCGCCACCGTGGCCAAAGATGTCGTAGCGCGTGCCCGTATCCGGCGCCACGAAATAGCTCATGTTCTCGATCATCCCGAACACCGGGACATCGAGCTTTTCGAACATCGCCACCGCTTTCATGGCGTCTTCGACGGAGACGTCCTGGGGGGTTGAAACGATGACGGCGCCGGCGATGGGCGCCTCCTGGGCCATGCTCATCGAGGCGTCGCTCGTCCCCGGGGGGAGGTCGATGATGAGGTAGTCCAGTTCGCCCCACGGGACGTCGTGCAAGAGCTGGCGGACCGCGCTCCCGATCATCGGCCCGCGCCAGACGACCGGTGTGCCCTTGGGAAGCAGGAAGCCGATGGAAACGACGTTCACGCCGAAACGTTCCACCGGACGAAGGCCCTCCGTGCTCTGCTGTTGGAGCCCCTGGGGCAGGCCAAACATCGTGGGCAGGTTCGGCCCGGTGATGTCGGCATCCACCAGTCCGACCTTCGCGCCCGCCATCGCCAGGGCGACCGCCAGGTTCGAAGCGACCGTGGATTTACCCACGCCGCCCTTGTTGCTGGCAACAGCGATGACGTTGCGCACGCCCGGGATCTGCTTTTGCCCCTCCTTGGGAGTGGACGCGCGCACGTTCGCCCCCCAGGAAAGCGTGAGTTCCGTCATTCCGAGCGGCACCAGGGCAGCGCGGATGTCCGTCTCGATGCGGTCCTTGAGCGGGCAGGCCGGGGTAGTCAGCTCGATTTGGAGGCTGATGTTTGCTCCATCCACCTTCAGGTCTTTGACCATCCCGAGGCGGACGATGCTTGCATGGAGTTCGGGATCATTAACCGTGGCGAGAGCCGCCATGACCTCGTCATAGCTCAACGCGGTTGCTGCACTCATATGGTGCGGTAGACCTTTCAAGCGGGGTTCCGAACCGGGTCTCCGTCTGATGCATCCCCGGGATGGCCGGGCGCGCGGGAAGAGGCAGCCTGGCGTGCGTTGCGGCGGCCCCATGCCAGCCGCGGATCTGCGGAAGGAGAAAGATTCCAGTAAGAGCGTAGCCCGGAACGGCCGCCCCGGCAAACACGGTTTACCCGAACTTGTTGCCCGGTCTGCCAGGGTTGGTGAAAGAGACAACCCATGTGGTATGCTCTACCGAACGGTAAGCGAACAACGAACAGAGGTACTCTATGGCACAAACGAACGTCCTTGAAAACATCTCATCGGCCACGGCCTGCCAGCATCATTGGGTGATCGATACCCCCAACGGCGCGCTCAGCGGTGGCCGCTGTAAGCTCTGTGGCCAGGCCAAGGCCTTTCGCAATTCCAACGAAGACATGATGTGGGATAGCGACAGCTTCAGTCTTAACGGCTCGCGCCATCGCGGTCGTCGTCCCGCGGCTGGTGCGGTTCCCGAAAACCTTTCCTGAACCGGGGCCAGCAAGCATTCACTACCCAAAGCCCGGGCGACATGCCCGGGCTTTGGCGTTCCGCGAGTGAGCGTCAATGTTTGCGCGGGACGTCAGTGTCCCATTCCACCGTGATGACGCTAATGGCACCGTTTCGCCTGAGTCGTTGATGGACTTTGGCCGCAACCAGGGACGAAACGTCATCTTAGGAGCATGGCGAAGGTGGACGGTGCCCAATGGCCCGTTCGTGCTGACCGTGAGCCTGTCGAACGGTCGACGCATGGACGGCAAGCGCGAAAATGGTCGAACAGCGTGCTCACCCTTCGACAAGCTCAGATCAGGGCGAGCGGTGTTTCCGTGAGTTTCAGAGCAGCCTGTCGAAGGGCCGGTGCCACAAAACGAAGGTCGAGCGCGCGTTCGTGCTTGGAC
>DAOTTM010000190.1:0-2503 GCA_034437915.1 Dehalococcoidia bacterium
TCGTTCGACCGGCTGCCTGGCGACGACCGGCTCCGCTCGCCCTAACCGTGAGCCAGTCGCACGATCGAAGGGTGAGCACGCGCTGCTACTGGCTCGTGACCGTGTAACCGGTCGGCACCGCGAAGAGGCTCTCATCCACGCTATTCGACGCTTTTTTCGCCTCGATGCGTTCGGTTGAGCCATCCTCGGATTTGGTGTCCACCAGTGTGACGATACCGTCCTTCTTGCTGAAGCAGGCGACGCCTTCGCCGCCGAACTCCTTTCCCTTCCCGTTGAAGCATTGGCTATCGACTCCCGCGATCGTCCTACTGCCGGCGGAGGTTACATTGATGTCGTCGGAAAGCGACTTGAGCAGGGTGTCGAGGGAGAGGAAGTTGCCGAGGGGCGCTGCATCAAGCTTCCTCTTGAAACACTGGCCGGCGCCAGCCGTCTCCTTGAAGCATGTGTAGCTGGCGCTGCCGTCGCTGAAGAACACGAACGTGGTACCCGTCGTAAGGTCCTGGCCGCTGGTAGCGGACTTCGGCGGCTTCTGTGCAATCGTGATGGTGCTCTTCGTGGTTTTCTTGTCGGCTTCAACCTGGGTGAAGTCATAGCTCACCTGGTAGGTCTTGGTGCTCAGATCCTTCGCCAGCTTCCTGAGCGCGTCGGCCCCGGATCCAGTGACCTGCGCGTCGCCATCCTTCTTTGTCGGTTCGGCGGCGACCGTAGTCCCCGAACTGGTCTTGTTCTCGCCCGTCTTGGCGGTGGCTGCCTGTGTCGCGTCGTCCTTGGTGGCGGTCTTCGAATCGTCGTCATCGCCCCCACAGGCAGAGAGGGCGAGCGCCCCCAGCGCGAGCGCGGCAACACCAATGGTTACGAGCCTGTTCATCGTCATCTCCCCAAGGTCAGAGTTCGACCTTTATACGAGCGTAGAGCACGCGTCCCTGAACCGCCATGCGTCCCCCGCTACGGCGGCAAAACACACGCGCGCCCACGCCCGCGTACACTCGAAGCATCCAGGCAGGCGGAGGATGCGCCAGGATCCATAGCATCAGCAATTTGCGGGCCGTGCTCGTCGGCGTCGTGTTGTTGCTCGTGGCCGCGGGCATCGCCACGCCGTTCGCGATCTCGCTGGCGGACGACGGACCCCCGGGCGACCGCGTGAGCGAACAACGCATAAGCGCGCCGCTCGGGACCGCGTTCACATACCAGGGTCGGCTCGATTCGGGGGGCGCGCCCGCGAACGGTTCGTATGACTTCGAGTTCCGCCTTTGGGATGCGGCCAGCGGCGGCACGCAGGTCGTCACCAACCCCGCGGTCGTCTCCGCCACCCGGGTCGTCACGAACGGCCTTTTCGCCATCGACCTCGACTTCGGCAGCGCCCCAACGGTGTTCGATGGCAACGCACGCTGGCTTGAGGTGCGCGCGAAGGCAAGCGGGGGCGTGTTCGCAACGTTGGCGCCGCGCCAGCCCCTGACTGCGACGCCGTACGCCCTCTATTCGCTGAAGACCGGCCCACACGACCACTTCGGCCAGGCGTGGACAGGTACGTTCGCAGGACCCGGGCTTCGCGTCGATCACTCGCAGGGCGTTGGCCTGGAAGGTTTGAGCAGCACGGCGTACGGCGTCAACGGGACGACGGTGAACGGGTTCGCGGGAATTGGGGGCTTCGGCGGGACAACGGCGAACGGCGTCTACGGCGAGACTCGGGCCTTTACCAAATCGGCGGTTTACGGGCGGAACTTCGGCAACGGCGCCGCCATCACTGGTTTGAGCGACGACGAAGTCGCGAGCAACAACAGCGGTGTGGGAGTCTACGGCACCGCCGGGGGTGTGGCGCCGTTTCTTCCCTTAAACACGGGGCTATACGGCACGAGTTACGGTGATGCTGGTGGCGTCGGCGTACAGGGTTTTTCGCCAACTGGGACCGGCACGTATGGCAGGTCCACTAGCGGATTCGGGGTGTTCGGATTCTCGAGCACTGGTTCGGGCGTCCGCGGGTACTCGTCATTTGGCGGGCAAGATGGCGTCGTTGGACAGTCAGAGAGCGCGAATGGCGTTTACGGCAATACCTACGCGACTTCCGGATCGGGAGTCTACGGTCGGCACTTTGCGGGTAGGAACGGGGTGACGGGGATCAGCGACGATGGCCACGATGGGGAAGGCAGTGGCGCGGGCGTCGTGGGAGCGTCCGGAGGCTATGAAACACGGCAGAGGACGGGGGTCTTCGGCGTGGCCTACGGCCAATTTGGCCACGGCGTTCACGGCAAGTCCGTCGGGCCAGATTCATACGCTGGCTTCTTTGAAGGCAACGTATACGCCACCGGGACCATTGTGCCAGGATCCGATCTGCGCCTGAAGCGCGACATCCAAGACTCCACGTATGGCCTGCGCGAAGTTTTGAACCTGCGACCGGTGCGCTATGAGTACAACGCCAGCCCGGACCAGCCGCACATCGGATTGATCGCCCAGGAAGTTGAGCCACTGATGCCAGAGTTGGTGGCCCGCGGCGCCGCCCCCGAAA
>DAOTTM010000191.1:0-4620 GCA_034437915.1 Dehalococcoidia bacterium
CCTGAGCCAGTCGAAGGGGCCGTCACACTCGAACGATCCGTAGCGGCGTGTTCATCCTTCGACTCGCTGCTCTGAAAAGACCGGCTCCGCTCAGCCTGCGCTTGTCGAAGGGTGAGCACGCAGTTCGACCATCTTCGCGCTGCCCGTCCATGCTTCGACCGTTCGACAGGCTCACGGTCAGCACGAACGGGCGATTGGGCACAATTCCACGTTCACCAGGCTGTGAGAATGACGGTTCATCGCTGGTTGCGACCGAAGGGCATCCACGACTCAGGACGAACGGGGTTGCAAGCCATTGGCAGCGTATCAGGAAGGGTCGTGCCACTCGCCGTCGTAGACGCGCGTCGCGGGACCCGTCATGAAGACGGGGCCGATGCCGTCCCATTCGAGGGTGAGGTCACCGCCGGGAAGCGAATCGATGATACGGTCGCCAGTAAAGCCGCGAAGGCGCGATGCGGCACACACCGCCGAGGCGCTCGTGCCGGAGGCCAATGTAATCCCGGAACCTCGCTCCCAGACGCGGTGCCTGACGTGGCCACGGTCGATCACCTGCACGACCTGGAAGTTCGTGCGACGGGGGAAGAGCGGGTGATTTTCGACAAGCGGACCAATGCGTTCGAGCGGGAAATCGTCGATGCCCGAGTCGATATAGTGGATCGCGTGGGGGTTGCCGACGCTCACAAGCGTGAGCTTCAAGGGCACTCCGCCAACTTCCAGCGGGAGGTCGAAGACCGGCCCCGGTCCCTCAACGTTCGCGGGCAGGTCCGCCGGTGCGAAGCGTGGCGCGCCCATGTTCACACGCGCAGAGGTGACGACGCCGCCATCGCGAAAGAGCTGTAACTGGAGCACGCCATTGCCCGTTTCGATCGTGACCCCGGAGGCGTCCGCAGCGACCATACCCTCCTCGACCGCGTATTTGGCGAGGCAGCGAATACCATTGCCGCACATCTCCGCCTCGGTGCCATCCGCGTTGAACATGCGCATCTTGAGGTCCGCGATATCCGAAGGGAGGGCGAGAATGAGCCCATCGCTGCCAAGGCCGAAGTGGCGGTCGCTCACGCGCCGCGAGATCGCGGGCCAGTCCAGCTCCGCCGTCGGGCGGACGTAGATGTAGTCGTTGCCGAGGCCGTGCATCTTCGTGACGTGCATACGAACAGTGAAGCGCAATTCGCCGGGCGATGCAAAGGCGAGAGCGACTCCCGACCGCGATGGTCCTATCCGCGGGTCCGCCGATAGCGCAAATACACTTCGCTCGTGGCGGGGTTGGGGTTGGCGCTCAGAAGTTCGAATCTCGGCAAGGCACCCCGAGGGAACGGCTGTTCGCCCTCGACGGGAGTGAGCACCTCCTTCCCGCCCACTATCACCGGACCAATCGTGACGAAATACTCATCGATGACATCGAGGGCGAACATCTGCGCGTTGAGGCTTGGCCCACCTTCGAGCAAGAGCACCTCCGCGCCCAGCTCGAAGCGCATGTGGGCGAGCATCCAGGGCAGCGGCCGGTCCGCGGGGAGTCGAACACCTGCGCGACCGGTCGATACGATGGCGTCCATCGCGCCCTGCGGCGCTTCGTGTGCGAGGTAGACGATGGCATGGAAGTCATCCGCGGTGAAGAAGATCCGGTCCAGCGGCAGCTTTCCTGAACGCGAAAGGATGGACGCGGTCGGCAGTCGGGGCTTGCCGCGGGCAATGCGGAGCTGTTCCAACGCGGGGTCCCCGAGGCGCGGCGACGAACCGGAGATGCGCAGCGTCGAGGCGCCATTAAGGATCATGTCGGCGTTCGTGCGGATCTCGCGCATGAGCCGTTGGTCCGTCGGCGAACCAATCCCACGCTCGTCCTCCCCGTTGGTCGCCTTGCCATCGGCCGACATGACCATGTTGAGCAGTACGTATGGCCGTTCGGTGGGAGGCGGCGGAAGGTCGAGCGAATGGTAGAGCGGTACGGTCATGCGTGGGGCCTGAATCCGGCGTTCCCGTTCGAGACGAAGCGTGCAATCCAGTCCCGCTGTTCGTAGGTGTCTGGCACCGGTTCGCCGCGCGCGATGCGGATGCGCGACCAGGCCTCGTCGGTTGTGACGCCCGCGAGCACGAGCAGCGACGCGATGATGAGCGGCGAGCGGCCGATGCTCCCGTGGCAATGCGCGGCGACGTTCCGGCCCGCCGAGAGATGCCCGCGCAGGAGGTCGAAGTGCGTGGCGGCGTGGTCGACAAGTGGTACCTGGAGGTTCCCAATTGGGAACGAGAAGAATTCGACGCCGTGGTCGTTGCAGAGGCGAGGCGCCGCGCCGAGGTGCAGTTCAGCGACCTCGCCTGGCATGAGGGCGGAAACGAGGACATCCCAGCCCGCGGTACGGAGGCGTCGAATGTCGTCGGCGAGCCACATCCCGCCGCGCGGGCGCATGCAAACGGCGAGGCGCCCGGCATATGGGGATTCGATTTCGAAGACTTCAGCGGGCTTGCGGGCTGCGCTCAAGCGGAACCCCACGATCGGGGCACGCGAACGCGGACAGGGCTAGTCGTTCGGGAGATCATGGGCAGCATCCAGTTCGCGGTAGTAACACGAGTAATGATTCGTGTGGCATGTCGGTCCAGAAGGCCGCGCCTTCACCAGCAGGGAGTTCGCCTCGCAGTTCTTGGCGATGGAAACAAGCGCCAGGACATTTCCGCTCGTGGCGCCCTTCTCCCAGAGTTTATCGCGGCTGCGGCTCCAGAAGGCGACGCGACCAGTGCGGTACGTCTGTTCGAGCGATTCGCGATTCATCCACGCAAGCACGAGGACGGAAAGCGTGTCCGCATCCTGAACAACGACCGGGATCAAGCCTTGCTCGTCGAAGGAGATGACCGACTGTTCTGACATGGAACGTCCCCCGGTTAGTTCTGTGTTGTGGCGCGAATGGGCCGGATAGGAAGGCCCTGACCGGCGAGATATTCCTTGACTTCGCGAATCGAATATGTCCCGAAATGAAAGATGCTCGCAGCGAGAACGGCGTCTGCGCGGCCGACGCTGAGCGCCTCGGCCATGTGTTCCGGGCCGCCCGCCCCGCCCGAGGCGATCACGGGCACGGAGACGGCATCGCTCACGGCGCGCAGCATGGCGATGTCGTAGCCCTTCTTGTGGCCGTCGGTGTCCATGCTGGTCAAGAGGATCTCGCCGGCGCCACGAGTCACGGCCTCTTTCGCCCATTCGACGCAATCGAGGCCGGTGGGGTTGCGGCCGCCGTGGGTGAAGACCTCCCACTTGCCGTGCTGGCCGGGCACGCGACGCGCATCGATGGCGACCACGATGCACTGGCTGCCGAAGCGGTATGCGCCTTCGTTAATCAGGTCCGGCTCCTGGATCGCGGAAGTGTTAATGCTAACCTTGTCCGCTCCCAGTTCGAGCATGATTTTCATGTCGCTCGCGCTGCGGATGCCGCCGCCGACCGTGAAGGGGATGAACACCTGCTCTGCGGTGGCAGCAACCATGTCGTAGACCGTGGTGCGCTCGTCCGACGACGCGGTTATGTCGAGGAAGACGAGTTCGTCCGCGCCCTCCTGGTCATAGAGACGCGCGAGTTCGACCGGGTCGCCCGCATCGCGCAGCTCCACGAAGGACACTCCCTTGACCACGCGACCGTTGGCGACATCGAAGCAGGGGATGATGCGGCGGGTGAGCATGTTTCGATTGTCGAGTGTGGATTGCGGAATGTCGATCAGCGGCACGGTCAGGCGTCCTGTCCGAGGTCCCGCATTGCTTCCAACGCGGCGGGCAAATCAATCGTTCCCTCGTAGAGGGCCTTGCCGACGATCACCCCTTCGCAACCAAGCGCGGCCAGCGAGACGAGGTGCTCGTAGGTCCCGACACCACCGGACGCTACGACCGGGATAGGCAACTCGTGCACGAGTTCTTGGTAAAGACCGAGGTTCGGGCCGAGCTGCGAGCCATCCTGCCCGATGTCCGTCACCATGACGCGGGAGACGCCAGCACCCGCCATGAGGCGCGCGAGGTTGAGGACTTGCACGCCGCTCCCTTCGAGCCAGCCGTTGGTCATCACTTCGCCGTTGCGACAATCGATGGAGACGACGATGAGGTCACCGAATTCGGCGATGGCTTCATGGACGAACGCCTGGTTTTCTATGGCGGCGCTGCCTATCTGGACGCGGGCCACGCCCGAGGCGATCCACATGCGCAACGTCTCCATCGTCCGAACGCCGCCAGACACTTCAACGGGGATGCTCACTGCGTCGCAGATGGCGAGGACGGTTTCGTCGTTGACCGGTCGCTTGGCCTTCGCGCCATCGAGGTCGACGACGTGGAGACGCGGGGCGCCGAGAGCCTCCCACTTCCGTGCCATTTCAACCGGGTCGCCGTAGACGGTTTCCTTGCCGTAGTCACCCTGGAAAAGGCGGACGCAGGCCCCGCCGCGGATATCGATGGCGGGGATGATTTCAAACATCAGGCGAGGGCTGGCTGCAGTGTCGCGGGGTGTCGCTGGTTGAGACGCGCCCAACGCACGAAATTGGCGTAGAGACGGAGGCCGTCGTCGCTGCTCTTCTCGGGGTGGAACTGGGTGGCAACGACGTTTTCCCTCGAGACGACGCTGGGGAAGGTGACCCCGTACGTCGTTTCGCCAAGCGCCA
>DAOTTM010000192.1:0-5754 GCA_034437915.1 Dehalococcoidia bacterium
GTTGTGGGAGGAGGGCAGCGAGGGCGCGGGGGACGAAGTAGTCCTTCGACGCCAGGATCTCGTCGGCGCCCCACCAGCGGTGGAGCGAGAGGATCGACTCTTCGTGTGCCAGGCGGTTCTCGGCGGAAGGTTCGAACTGCTTGCAACGCGCGACGAAGAACCGCTCGCGCTGGTCCCAGTGCTGGTCTTGCCAGCGATAGGCGAAGGAGCGCGTCCAGACGCAGGGGCCGATCGCGATATCGCGCTGGCCGGTCTCCTCCCAGAGTTCACGCCTCGCCGCCTCCTCGTGACTCTCGCCCGCGTCCACGCCGCCGCCGGGTGTCATCCAAAGGGTGCGGTCCGGCCGCCATTCGTTGTTTCCGAAGAGCAGCAGCCGCCCCGCTTCGTCGAGCAACAGGATGCGTGCCGCATGGCGGATCGCGGGAGGTGTGGGGGACATGATCAGCAGGGTACTCGAACACACTGTTAGCCCGCGAACGGGCTCACGAACGGTGATCTGGCTCCGGATCCTTCTCGAACTGCACCGCGAGAATGTCGCTCTTGTCTTGCAACAATGCTTTGGCGACACGATGCATCCCATCCATCACATGTCCGTCGTCCGACAGGATGATTGGGTAAGCCAGATCGACCGCCTCGATCCGCCTGAGGTGGTCGACAACCGCCCGGCAGGTAGCCGGGAACTGTGCGTCAAACCAGTAGACCGTGTCGAACTCAAAGATACTCGCGAGGGGGACGGCTTTCACCGGCAGATCCGCGGCGAGCAAAACCAGGCGATCCACGTCCCAGGAGAGCCTGCTGCCCGCGATCATGCGGTTGTGAAATTGCTTCACCTTTGCTCTCCGAACCCGAAATCGGGGCAACGACAGCCATCGTCTCCGCGCCCGAGTGTTACCATACGCCCCGATCCACAAGGAGGTCTCCTATGCAGATCGGTATCATGCCGCCGCTCACAGCGCCATTTTGCACGCCCCAGGTCATCGTCAACATCGCGCGCACCGCCGAAGCGCGCGGGTTCCATTCGCTCTGGGTGCCGGAGCACGTCCTGCTCTTCGACGAGTACACCTCGCGCTACCCGTATACGGACGACGGCATCCTCCGCGCCGGGCGCGACCCCGCGGTGCTCGACCCCTTCGCGACGCTGGCATACCTCGCGGGCGTGACGAGCACGATCCGCCTCGGCACCGGTATCTGCCTGGTGCCCCAGCGCAACCCGGTGTACACGGCCAAGGAGGTGGCGACCTTGGACGTGCTCTCCGGTGGGCGCGTCGATTTCGGCGTCGGTATTGGCTGGCTTGCGGAGGAGTTCGCCGCCTTGAACGTGCCCTGGCCGCGACGTGCGGCGCGCACGCGCGAGTACCTGGACGTGATGCGTTCCCTCTGGACGGAGTCCGTGTCTTCCTTCGATGGCGAGTTCTATCATCTCGAAGCGAGCCGGCAGTACCCCAAGCCCGTGCAGAAGCCCCATCCGCCGATCATCTTCGGCGGCGAATCGCCCGCGGCACTCAAGCGTGTGGCGGAGGTAGGAAACGGTTGGTTTGGCTTCGCGGTCACGCCGGAGGAGACGAAGGCACACCTCGCGACGATCGATTCGCTCGCCGCGAAGGTGGGGCGCAGCCGCCAAGACCTGCACATCAGCATCCGGCCCGCCGAACCCCGTGTCACCCGTGAGCTTGTCGACGAATATGCCCAGCTCGGCGTGAACCAGGTCATTATTGTTGCCGGGGCGCGCACGGAAGAAGACATGATTCGCCGCATCGACGAAATCGCGGAGGCGGTCATCGCCTGATCCCCCGCCAATGCCGCATTGAGGGACGATCGGACGTGTACCTCTGGCCCGGCTGTCCCTTCGAAGGCAACCTGAGCGCCGCCACACTTGGGCGGTATGGGTAGGCGTCTTTGTGTGGTCACCGGCGACGAGCGTTTGGAGACGGCGTTGCGGTCTTTGTTAGCCGCCGTGGCAGGCGCTACCGTCGTGGAATGCGCCTGCGCGGAATCTGGCGATTGCGCGGACATCGTGGTGACGACCGTTTCGGACAGGAGTCCTGCGCAAGTCCGCGAACTTGCGCAGGCGGGGCTGCGCGTGCTCGTGCTCGCTCCCGTCGCGCGCGCGCGCCAGGCGCAGGCATACCTGGGCGCGGGCGCCTCAGCCTATCTTGTGATGGCGACCGACGGGCTGGAATTGCTGGAATCCGTGCGCGCCGCCCTCATTGTCCCGCACGAAGAGTAGCGCGGCGCGTTCCTTATCACCTCGAGTGCGCGCGCGTGGCATTCGGGGGCAATCTTGCCTTCACCTTTCAACCCCATTCCGGTACGGTAAGCGGATGCCGGAACCCGGATGCCACTATTGCGGCCACCCCGCGGAGAACCAGTGCCCCACCTGTGGGCGCCTCTACTGTGTGGACCACGGCGAAGACGTTTGTCTGCGGTGCCTTGCGCCAGAATCGGCGGTGCCCGCGGCCATGGCCTATCGCGGGGCGCTGGTGACGTTGGTCATCGCCACGCTCGTGACGATCTACCTCGTTGTCAGCCCGCCCGAATCGAAGACGAAGGCCGATGCCCCCCGCCTCGTCGCCACGAGCACGGCTGCTGTCGCCCCAACCGCGACGGCGACACCTCCGCGCACACCCTCTGGCCCGACGACCGTCATCCAGACCCCCGTGCCGACCAAAGACGCCGCGGCCGGGCCGTCGCCCACCGCAGCCGGGGAGACGACGTACACGGTGCGCGCGGGTGATACACTGGGCGCGATCGCGGCCCAGTTTGGCATCAAGCTGAGCGACCTCGAAGCCGCGAACCCCGGCGTCTCCGCCACGCCCCTCCAGGTGGGCGCGACGCTGAAAATCCCGAAGGCACAATGAGCTGGCAAGACGACCCGGAAATACGCAGGCAGGTGGAACGCGGCCAGGCCCGCACCTCGCTCATTCGCGGCGCCATCATCTGGTTGCCATTCTTCTTCCTCGCGGTCCTGGGCTTCCTCTTTTTCGCCTTCGATGAGGTCACCGGCGGCGACAAGGGCAGCTGGTTCCTCGTGACCATTCTCCTGGGGTTGGCGGTGCTTTTCGGCTTCCAGGGGCTACAGCCGCTCTGGGACTTGTTCACGCCGCCGTCGGAGGTGCGGGGCTGGGTGACACGGCGCTGGTCCCGCAGCGATTCGCTCGTCGTTCGCAGCCATTACATCCGCATCAACGGCAAGCAGATTTTCCGCATCGACCGAGATATTCATGGCGATGTGAAAGAGGCCGACTACCTCCGCGTCGAGTACTACCCGCATTCGGCGACCGTGGTCGAAGTGGAAAAGATCGCGCCGCCGGAGGGCGAAAAGGTCCCGGTCGGGCTGAAGCCGACCGCACGCGGGTAAGGGGCGCGCTGGCCGCCCTACTTCGCCTTCACGACGCGCACGATACCGTGCATGCCGTACTCTTCGTGGCCGGGCAGGTGGCAGACGAAGAGGTAATCGCCGGGCGTATCGAAGGAGACAGTCGTGACCTTCGTCTCGAAGGGATTGACCGTGACCTCGGTGGGAACACCGTCGTGGTGGGGCTCCGTGCCCGTGCGGTGGCGGGCGTGCGTGGCGGCATCGCCCACGATCCATTCGTGGGCGATCGGGTCGTCGTTGGCGAGCGTGAAGGTGATCGGCGTCCCGACCGGGACGGTGACCAGGCCGGTCGTGAACTTCGAAAAGTGTATGCCGATCGTCGCGCTGGTCACCGGTTGGTCGTCGTCCCCGTTGGCGGCGACGACGATGAACGCCGCCACGAGGATGGCCGCCACCGCTGCCACCCCACCGATACGAATCGCCCAGCTCACGACCGGCGCGCCATCGGGCCGAACTTCGCGACGGTGACCACGGCCAGGACGATCGTCGTCACCCAGGCGATGGGCAGCCACGGGAACTCCGTGCCACTATCACCAACGCTCGCCGTGAAGTCCGTCGGAAGTGCGCCCGGGGGCAGGTGGAGCGGTTTCGCGAGGCCGGCGGCGATGGCCGAGGGTTCGCCGATCCCGTCCGCGTCGATGGCGAGGTCATAGCTCAGGTCGCCAACCTTCGAATCGATGCTGAGCTTGGAAAGCCAGGCGGATTTCGGCACCCATTCCATGCCCGCATCGGAGCGGAGGTCGTTGAGGAGGCTCTTGCTGGCCGCCTGGTCGTAGTTCAGGCGCAGTCCTTTGCGCGGCCCGGGGAGCAGGGTTGGCTGGCTATCGGTGAGCAGGTAAACATCGGCTTCGACGCGGTCTGTCGGCTGCTTGCCAAGGCCGAGGATGCGCAGCGGCACCCAGGGATTGTCGGTGGGGATGGTGAGATGGACGGGGGTGCCATCGCCGGTTTGCTGGCCGCGGTCCTTGGCCGCGCTGCCATCGAAGACGGCGGCGAGGAAGATCGGGCTGCGTTGAGCGTAGAAGTCGAGGACTTCCGGCGCATCGGGCGAAAGGCGGAATCCGTGCTTCTCGGCCCAAACCGCCACGTCCTTGCCGCCGCCCCTGAGCACGGTCACGTCGAGGGCGTCGATGCGCTTTTCGATGAGCACCTCGGCGCCGTCTTTGGCCAGCGCGCCGGCGGACAGCGCCCGCGTCGCCGATACCGCCTGTGGCGTGGTCTCGCGGATGAGACGCTGAAGGGTCCAGGCGCCGCCCTTTTCCACGTTCGAAGGGATGCCCGGCAGGGGGATGAGGGTGCCGAACTCGCCCCCGCCCGTGCCCTGGAATTCGAACGAGGTGACGTAGTGCTCCTCGCCGTTGTGGTAGGCCGCGAGGGTGGTGGTGCGGCCAAGATTGACTGTGCCGTTGGAGCCGATAAGGCCCGCGCAGGCAACGGCGTTGCTCGTGTTCGCGCTCAGGCCCGCGATGCCAAGCATGGCGAAGGCGGCGATTGCGAAGAGTGTCGAACGCATCGGATGTTCTCCCATGGGCGAATCGGCCCATGCAGGGGAAAACGCCGCCGCCGCGCGTTTTGTTCCATCGAGTTTCGTCCGCGTCTGTAAGAAATTCGTATACTGGCGGTCTATTCCATGCCCGGCGCTGGGCCAATGGCCACGCAGGTGCCGCCCATAGGGGGAATACTGTGCAGTTTCTATCGAAAATCCAGGGACGGCGAGGACGCGTGGCGCTCCTCTCGCTCCTCTGCCTCGCGCTCGGGATGATAGGCCGTGGCTATTCGCCGACGGTCGCGCGCGCGTTTCCCACCGCCTACCAGGTGACGACTACCAGCAATGCTGGCGCGGGCTCGCTCCGGCAAGCGATTCTCGATTCGAACGCGAACGTCGGGAACCCGGATGGCAGCGCCATCATCTTCAACATCCCGGGGGCTGGGACACACGTAATAAATCCGCAAACGTCGCTTCCCGCGATCACCAGGAGGACCACGATCGACGGCTACACGCAGAACGACGCGGTGCCAAACACCCTCGCCGTGGGCAACAACGCCGCCTTCCGGATTGCGATCAACGGCTCCCTGACGGCCGGCCTCAGCTGCGCCGGGTTCACAGGATTGACAGTCACTTCGCCCGCGAAGGTGGTGATCAAAGGCCTCATCATCACCGCGTTCGGGTGCCGTGGCATCAGCCTGGATTCGGGGGCCTTCCACACCGTCGAAGGGAACCTGATCGGGACCAACAATTCGGGGACGGCGGCGCTTTCACCGAACATGCTGGGCATCTACGTGGGTGTCGATGCCGCGACCATCGGTGGCGCTACGCCCGCGACGCGTAACCTCATCTCGGGGAACGATAGGGGCATCGAAGTGGGCTCGTTCGCCGC